>DBBK01000175.1:0-2285 GCA_002292165.1 Brevundimonas sp. UBA986 | reverse complement strand
GATCAGCAGCAGGGGCTCGATGTCGGCCGGGGCGACATTGTTCAGCTGGAACAGGCCGCCGTAGACCAGTTCGACGTTGAACACGGTCAGGGCGTCGGTCGAGGCCTTGACCGACAGGCGCATGTCGACCTCGAACAGGCCGTCGGGGCGGCCCTGGGCGTTCAGTTCGACGCCCATGTCGATGCCGGGCTTGCCTTCAATACGCAGGCTGTCGGGGGCCTTGGGGTTTTCGAACGACAGATCGCGGACGTACTGGGCCAGGATGCGGAAGCCGCCGTTCGGCGGGGCGCCGTCCTGGGTTTGCGGGGTGTCGGCGGCGGTGGTCGTGACGTCGGTCATGGGCGATAGGGGCCGTGAATGGAGTGAACCCGACCGCCGCGTGCGACCGGGTGAAGGCGGGGCGACTACCACGGCGAACGGTGCTGCGGCAACGGCGCGCGCCTGTCAGGGCGTGTCGGCGGGTGTGTCTCGCCTTGCGCCGCCCTATATGAGACCCTAATCGTCCGTCGCGCGTTCCGTTTGGGCCCTGATTTGGGGGTCGTCGGGACCCGACGTCATTCAGGATAGAATCTTGCCGGTCCAGTTCCAGATCTTGATCTTCGCGGGCATCGCCGCCGTGGTCCTGTTCCAGCTCTATAATGTGCTGGGCAAGCGGGTGGGCCGTCAGCCGCAGGAGGACGCCAAGGCGCCGCTTCCGGCGCCGGTCGAGAGCCCCGCGATCCGCCCGGCCCTGGACGCCCAGACCCTGGCCGCCATCTCGGGCCTGCGCGCCCGCGACCCGCAGTTCGATCCGCAGAAATTCCTCGACGGCGCCCGTCAGGCCTATGAGACCATCGTGCGCGGCTACGCCTCGGGCGACCGCACCGCGCTGAAGCCGCTTCTGGCCCCCGCCGTGATGGAATCCTTCGAGCATGGCATCGCCGCGCGCGAGACCCGGGGCGAGACCGAACAGGTCGAGTTCCTGCACGCGCCGCGCGCCGATCTGGAAAGCGCCACCGCCGAGGGCGACAAGGCCATCGCCAAGGTCCGCTTCCTGTCCGAACTGCGCAGCCAGATCCAGCCGCCGGTCGAGGAGGCGACCCCGGGCGCCCCGGCCGAACCGCGCATCGAGGAACGCCGCACGGCCGAACACTGGACGTTCGAGCGCACCCTGGGCGCCGCCGATCCCAACTGGGTCCTGGCCCGGGTCGAGCCGGCCACCGCCTGATGTTCCTGCAACGACGGTTCGCGGCGGCGGCGCTGGGCCTCGCCGTGTCCGCCGTTCTGGCGAGCTGCGCCTCGACCCCACCGGCCGTACCGAACCGGCCGCCGGTGGTGGCGCCTCCCGTGACGACCCCTGCGCCGCCGACTTCCGATCCCTCTTCGTCGGGCCCTGTGGCCGCCGACAGCCCCGCGCGCCTGACCGGCTGGGACACGGAGGACTTCGTCGCCGCCTTCGACGCCTATTTGAGAACCTGCGGCGTGGCCCGCGATGCGGCCGGCGCGCGCCAGTGCGCCCGGGCCATGGACCTGCAACGCACTTCGCGCCCCGTCACGCCCGCCCTCGCCCGCGCCTTCTTCGAAACCGGCTTCCGGGTGGTTCAGGCCCGGACCGCCGACGGACGCGACGGCCTTCTGACCAGCTATTTCGCCCCCGAATATTCGGCCAGCCACCGTCAGACATCCGAGTTCGACATGCCGGTGCTGGCCAAGCCTCTGGATCTGGAGCGCAGCGCCGCAGGCGTGGTCCAGCGCCGTCCGGACGGTTCGACCGGCCCCTATGCCGACCGCGCGGCCATCGAGGCCGCGGCGGCCGCGGGTTCGCCCTCGGCCCCGGTTCTGGCCTGGATGCGGGCCGAGGACCTGTTCTTCCTGCAGATCCAGGGTTCGGGCTATCTGACCTTCGAGGACGGAACGACGGGCCGCGCCGCCTATGCCGCCGACAACGGCCGCCCCTTCGTCGGCATCGCCCGGCCGATGGAGCAGCAGGGCCTGCTGCCGAGAAACGGCACCTCGGGCGAGGCCATCCGCGCCTGGCTGGCCGCGCATCGGGGCCGTGAGGCGCGGGCGATCACGGCGCTGAACCCGCGCTACATCTTTTTCGATCTCCAGTCCGACGACGGCGGCGATCCGGCCGGGGCGGCGGGCGTGCCCCTGCCCGCGCGGCGGTCGATCGCGGTCGATCCGGCCAGCTGGACCTATGGCGACCTTGTCTGGATCGACGCCGACGGCGGCAATCTGGCTGGCGCCCACACTTCCTACCGCGGACTGGTCATGGCGCTGGACACGGGTTCGGCCATTCGCGG
>DBBK01000252.1:6933-7200 GCA_002292165.1 Brevundimonas sp. UBA986 | reverse complement strand
CTGCCCGTGGCCCAGGCTGTCGGGCATGATGATGTAGTAGCGGGTGATATCCAGCGGCTGGCCGGGCCCGAACAGCTCGCCCGCGAACTGGGGCGACAGGAAGGTGGCGCCGGTGCCGCCCGTGCCGTGCAGGATCATCACCGCATTGGTCACATGGCCCTCGGCGTTCCGAACCGGCGTCCCCAGCGTCCGGTAGTGCATCCGCAACTCCGGCAGGGTCCCGCCCGACCGGATCTCCAGCGGCCCGCCGACATAGTCGCCCTCGGC
>DBBK01000252.1:0-6922 GCA_002292165.1 Brevundimonas sp. UBA986 | reverse complement strand
CCAGCAGGATCAGGCTCAGAAGGGCGCGCATGGGCTCGGCTCCGGGGGACTGGAAACCTCATCCTGCACGGCCCTACGTCCGGATCAACCGCACGCGGCGTTGCGCCCACAGAACCCTTGAGTAGTCTCTCCCCACCATAGGCGAGGGCTCTGATGACGGCGACGACCAACCCACACGACAACCTCTTCACCGTCGGCGCGATCGCCCTGGCGGCCATGAGCCTCGTCACCTTCGACCATGAGGCCCTGGGCCACGGCGGCGCCTGTCTGGCCACGGGCGGCCGGATCCAGCTCCTGACCTCGTCCCTGTTCCACTGCTCGCATTCCTCGCCGCTGATCGACATGGCGGGACCGCTGTCGAATCTGCTCATCGGCTGCCTGGCCATGCTGCTGGCCGCCCGCGTTCCGGCCCGGCGGATAGCGCTGAAGCTGTTCCTGATCCTCGTCGCCGCCTTCAGCCTGTTCTGGGAGGGCGGCTATACGGCCCGCGCCATGATCGAGGCCGACGGCGACCTCTATTTCGCCGCCCACGACCTGACGGGCGGCGACGCGATCTGGTGGCGGGGCCTTCTCGGCGCGGCGGGGGTGGCGGTCTACATCCTCGCCATCGCCGCAACGTCACGGAGCCTGACGCAGCTCTGGCCCGACCGCGCCGACGCCCGGCGTATCGCCCGCACAGCCTGGATCGTCGCCACGGCCGGCGCGGCCCTCGCCGCCCTCCTCTATCGCGGCGCGGACGCGGGTCAGGATCTGCACGACGCCGTGCTCGAGATCGGCCTCGCCGCCATCCCCCTGCTGCTGATCCCCGGCGGCAAGACGGCAGAAACCTCGAGCCTGCCCGACAGGATCGCCTTCAATCCCGCGATCCTCACGGCGGCCCTCGCCGTCTTCGCGGTGTTCGCAGCCACGCTCGGCCACGGCCTCGGCGTCTAGACCCGGCGGGTTTCCAGACAGCGAAAAGGAGGCGTCCTGACCGACGCCTCCTTCCCGTTCGCCGGCGCGCCGGGTTCTCCGGCCTGCCGCGTCCGTTCTGGCCGCGGCAAATGGGATCGGTCCGCGAGCGGCGGAAGACGCCGGGATAATCGCGCCCTCCGCCGCCTGCCCCGGAATCCCTCCCTCGATAGGACCCCGGCCTTGCGGACCTCGTCGCCGTTCTCCCCCGAGGATCGCGGCGACAACGAGACGGTCTCACGGCGCCGGGGCGACGACAGTCGGGTCAAACCCTCAGCCGCGCCCCGATTTCGCCGGAGGGACGTCAGGCGCCTGACGCCGTCTCCGACATTTTCGCCAGGACCTGATCAAGACTGAAGCTCGCGGCCTTCTGCCGGGGCGGGAACTCCTTGAAGGTTTCGATGAATTCCGCGACGCCGGCCTGGGCGGGGACCAGCAGGTAGATGCGACGGAAGACCCAGTCCCAATAGGTGTTCGAGGTGATCTCTGCCCGCTCGTAGGGATCGAGGCGCAGGTTGAAGATATAGGGCACGCGCAGTTCGACGAACGGGTCCTGCCAGACCTTCAGCGTGCCCGTCACCCGCTGTTCCAGGAACATCATCTTCCAGTTGTCGTAGCGCAGCGCCGCCACATCGCCGTCGTCGGTGAAGTAGATGAAGCCCTTGCGCGGGCTCTCCTCGACCTCGCCGGTCAGGTAGGGCAGCAGGTTGAAGCCGTCGAGATGGACCTTGAAAGTCGTGTCCCCGACCTTGTGGCCCTTCACCAGCTTTTCCTTGATGTCGGGTTCGCCAGCGATGGCCAGGATGGTCGGGAACCAGTCGAGGTGACTGACGATGGCGTTGGACTCCGTCCCGGCCTCGATCCGGCCCGGGAAGCGCACCATGCAGGGCACGCGATAGGCGCCTTCCCAGCTTGAGTTTTTCTCGTTGCGGAACGGGGTCATGCCCCCGTCCGGCCAGGTGTTCATGTGCGGGCCGTTGTCGGTCGAGTACTGGACGAAGGTGTCGTCGGCGATGCCCAGCTCGTCGATGAAGTCCAGCATCTGGCCGATGCACCAGTCGTGATAGATCATCGCGTCGTGGTACTCGGACTGCCAGCGGCCCGACTGGCCGATCAGCTCCGGCTTCACATGCGTAAAGGCGTGCATGTGGGTGGTGTTGAACCAGACGAAGAACGGCTCATCCGCGTCATGGGCGGCCTGGATGAATTTCTTGGCGGCCTCCAGGAACTCCTCGTCGCAGGTCTCCATCCGCTTCTTGGTCAGCGGCCCCGTGTTCTCGATCTTCTGACCGCCCTTGCCGTCCGACCAGCAGTGCAGCACGCCGCGCGGGCCGTACTTCTTCTTGAAGTCGGGGAAATCCTTCTCGTTCGGATAGTCCGGGTGCTCAGGCTCTTCTTCGGCATTCAGGTGATAAAGATTGCCGAAGAACTCATCAAACCCGTGCATGGTCGGCAGGTGTTCGTCGCGGTCGCCCAGGTGGTTCTTGCCGAACTGACCCGTGCGATAGCCGAGCGGCTTCAGGGCCTCGGCGGTGGTGATATCCTCGGCCTGAAGACCCAGTTCCGCGCCGGGCAGACCCACCTTGGTCATGCCGGTGCGCAGGCCGCACTGGCCGGTGATGAAGGACGCCCGGCCCGCCGTACAGCTCTGCTCGGCATAGGCGTCCGTGAAGATCATCCCTTCCCTGGCGATGCGGTCGATGTTCGGGGTGCGATACCCCATCACGCCCCGGGTGTAGCAGCTGAGGTTGGCCTGACCGATGTCATCCCCCCACATCACGAGCACATTGGGTTTCTTGGCCATCAGGTCACTCCATGATCGCCGGGCTCGGAGCGGTCCGGCTTCACGGAACACCTGACATGACCGCCCCAAGGACGAAGTCGGGTCAAACCCCGAACAGGCTCTGGAAATCTCCCGGAGGGAACTTGGAGTCAGCATATCCCGCAGACCCAGCCCCTTGGATTCACGGCGCCTTTCATTCCGCCGCGACAATCGGTCCAGCAGACCTCACGGAGGTGTTAGGCTGCCGGAACGGTCTTTGACATTCCGCCCGCGACGCTCCGCCCCAACCCGTTCGGGATTTCAGGAGCCACGCCGAACGTGCAATCAGGGCGCAAAGCGGCGTCGACGTGCGTGCAAAGCAAATTCAACAGGATACAAAGATATCCTGAAGCTCCACCTTCGGAATTGCACCTTTTGCACCCGCCTTTTTTGAGTGCAAAACGCCCCGCCAGCCGGCCTTCAGGGCGTCAGCCGGGCCTTCAGGCTGGAGGTGTCCCAGCGGCGCCCGCCCAGCTTCTGGACGTCGGCATAGTACTGGTCGACCAGGGCGGTCAGGGACACGGTCGCCCCGTTGGCCCGGGCCTCGTCCAGCACCAGACCCAGGTCCTTGCGCATCCAGTCGACGGCGAAGCCGAAGTCGAACTTCCCCTCGGCGGCGGTCTTCCAGCGGTTGTCCATCTGCCAGCTCTGGGCCGCGCCCTTGGACACGGCCTGATAGACGGCGTCGGTGTCCAGACCCGCCGTCTTGGCGAAGTGGATCGCCTCGGCCAGCCCCTGGACGACCCCGGCGATGGCGATCTGGTTGACCATCTTGGTCAGCTGGCCGGCGCCGGAGGGGCCCATGTGCTGGATCGCCTTGGAGTAGGCCATGACCGCCGTCTCAACCCGGGCGAGGGCTTCCGGATCGCCGCCGGCCATGACGCTGAGCTGGCCGTTCTCGGCGCCCGCCTGACCGCCCGAGACGGGGGCGTCGATGAAGAAGCGCCCGCTCTGCGCCGCCAGCTCGGCCATCTCGCGCGCCACCCTGGCCGAGGTCGTGGTGTGGTCCACGACCACCGCCCCCTCGGCCAGATGCGGCAGGGCCTCGGTCACGACCGCCCGGACGTCATCGTCATTGCCGACGCAGAGGACGAACAGCTCCACGCCCGCCGCCGCCTCGGCGACCGTCGCCGCCGACTTGCCGCCGTTGGCCTCGGCCCAGGCGACAGCCTTGGCGGGCGAGCGGTTGTAGCCGGTGACATCGTGACCGGCGGTCTTGAGGTGGCGCGCCATCGGGGCGCCCATGACGCCCAGGCCGGCGAAGGCGATCTTCATTCTGTCGGCTCCGATGCGGCGCCGTAGCGGCCGCGGAAGAAGGTCAGGGCCTCGCCGCCCGCGTCGTGGAAGGTCTCGACCCTGCCGACGATGATCAGGTGGTCGCCCATCTGGATCCGGTCATGGGTTAAGCACTCGAACCGCACCAGGGCCTCGGGCAGACAGGGCGGGCTGTGATCCGCCGGGCGGACGAACTCCCCCTCCCCCAGCAGCGACACCCCCTTGGCGAAGCGACTGGCCAGCGGCCGGTCGGTCGAGGGCAGGACATGGATGGCGAACCGCTCGGCGGCGGCGAAGACCGGCCAGCGATCCGACCGCTCGTCCAGGCACCACAGCACCAGACGCGGCGTCAGGGAGACGGAGGTGAAGGAGTTGACGGTGATCCCCAGCGGCCCCGCCGGGCTGTCGGCGGTCACGACGCAGACCCCGGTCGCGAAGGCGCCCAGCGCCCTTCGATAGGCGGCGGTGTCGCGGGCGAGGTCGTCGGGCAGAGGTTCCAGGGTCACGCCCCCGACCTAGGCGACCCGCCTCCCGGGAGCAAGCGTCCTCAGCGAGACGCGCCCCCGCGCGGGAACACCGCCCCCTCCTTGCGGCCGTGCTCGGTCTGGGCGTCGTACTCGCGGCTGGCGGCGGTGATCTCGGCGACATAGGTCCGGACCACGGCGGTCATGGCCTCGCAGTTCGGCGCGCCGCGCAGGGCCGTCTCCATCAGTTCCTGCCCCTTCTCGGCGATCCGGCCATGGTTCCACTCATGCTTCACCAGGGCGGCGAAGTAGGCGTCCCAGCCCGCCCGCTCGTCGCGCGACAGGGCCTCACGGGTGGCCAGATCCGGCAGGACGATGGTCAGGCTCAGGGTGACGGTCGCCGAGGCCGCGTCGCACTGGCCGTCCGCCGTGCGGTTCCAGCGCGGGCGATAACTCCAGCGCGTGCGGGCGTCGTGGCGGGCGTCGTCGCCCTCCGCCGCCGGCCGTTCGTCGTTCATCGACTCGCGCACGCCACGCGCCGACCGCCCCCGGACCTCATAGCCGGTCAGGGTCAGTCCCGGCAGCTGCTGCACATCCACAGCCGCCACAGCCTCGCGCAGCCGGTCGGTCGCGGGCGGCGAGGCCTCCGCCGTCGGCGCGGGCCCGGTCGCGGGCTCCGTCGCGGGCGCGGCCTGCTGGAGGACGAGGGCGGTCAGGACAAGCAGACTGGGGATCACGGAGGCGACTCCTTCGCGGGCCGCCGACCTTCTCCGGCCCGCGCCGCGCACGCAAGCGTCCACCGCCTGAAGCGCGAGCCTGAACGGCGAAATGGGAAACGCGGCGTTAACCCTGAACCGTCACCCTGCGGGCCAGTTCTCCCCAAGGTCCTCTGCATGTCCGCCAGCGATCGTCCGATCCTGATCAAGAAGATCAAGAAGGTGTCCGGCGGCGGCCACCACGGCGGCGCCTGGAAGGTCGCCTACGCCGACTTCGTGACCGCGATGATGGCCTTCTTCCTGCTGATGTGGCTGATCAACACGACGGACCCTGAGCAGAAGCGCGGCATCGCCGAGTACTTCGCCCCGGCCAGCGTCTCGGACAGCACCTCGGGCTCGGGCGGCCTGCTGGGCGGCACGGCCCTGGGTCAGGACGGCTCCAAGGCTGCCGGCTCCATGTCGGTGACCGAGCAACTGGCGCCCCAGGCTCCGCCGGACGCTCCGCCGGACTCGGGCTCCAACCCCAATGTCGCCTCCGCCAGCGACTCCGCCCTGGCCGCCGAGGTCTCGCGACGCGAGGCCGCCGAGTTCCAGAGCGCCGCCGAGAGCCTGCGTCAGGCCATGCAGCGCATGCCCGAACTGGCCGAACTGTCCAAGCAGCTGATCATCGACCAGACGCCCGAAGGCCTGCGCATCCAGCTGGTCGATCAGGAAGGCCGGTCCATGTTCGACCAGAACTCGGCCCGCCCCAACGCCCGCGCCCAGGTCCTGCTGCGCGCCGTGGCCCAGGTGATCAACCGCCTGCCCAACCGTATCGCCATCAGCGGCCATACCTCCTCGGTTGCCGGCTCGGGCCGCGCCTCGACCGCCGCCGACTGGCCGCTGTCGGCCAACCGCGCCGACGCCTCGCGCGCCATCCTGCAGCAGGCCGGCGTCGACCCCGACCGCGTCTACTCCGTCGCGGGCAAGGCCGGTTCCGACCCCCTCTACCCCGACGATCCGGCCCTGCCGGGCAACCGCCGCATCGCCATCGTCCTGCTGCGCGAGGCCCCGGTCCTGCCCATGGACACCAGCCTGTGAGCCGCGCCGGGGCATTTGGGCCGCACATGTGTGGCGCGAACGCCCTTGCGAGCCGGCCGCGAACGGCGCCTAATCCTCGGATGCGCAGGCAATCGTCACACTGTTGGCAAGATCGGGTGCGGACCTAGGACCGTGACCCAGCATATCCCGACCCGTCAGCTTCGCTTCTTCATGACCGCGGTCGCGCCCTGCCCCTACCTGCCTGGCATGACCGAGCGGAAGGTGTTCGCCAACCTGCCCTTCTCGGACGGCGCCCACGTCAATGACGAACTGACCCACGCGGGCTTCCGGCGCAGCCAGAACATCGCCTACCGCCCGGCCTGCGAGAGCTGCGACGCCTGCGTCTCGGTCCGCCTGCCGGTCCCCGAGTTCACGTTCAGCCGCTCCCAGCGCAAGACCCTCAACCGCAACGCCGACCTGTCGCGCGCCCTGGTCGAGGCCGAGGCCACGATCGAGCAGTTCGACCTGCTCAAGCGCTACCTCGCCCACCGCCACCCCGGCGGCGGCATGACCGACATGACCTGGGCCGACTATGTCGCCATGGTCGAGGACACGGCGGTCCGCACCCATCTGATCGAGTACCGCACGGTCTCCCCCGACGGCGGCCCCGGCGA
>DBBK01000223.1 GCA_002292165.1 Brevundimonas sp. UBA986 | reverse complement strand
CGGCCGAACCATCGACGATGCCGGACGAGTTGCCCGGGGTGTGGACGTGATTGACGCGTTCGACCTCGGGGTAGCGCTGGTTGATCACGGCGTCGAAGGCCATCTCGCCCATCATCGTGAAGGACGGGTTCAGGGCGCCCATGGTCTGCATGTCCGAGTTCGGACGGATGGTCTCGTCATGGTCCAGACGGACCAGGCCCAGCTGGTCCTTAACCGCCACGACCGACTTGGCGAAGCGGCCCTCAGCCCAGGCCTTGGCGGCGCGCTTGTGGCTCTCGACCGAATAGGCGTCGACGTCGTCGCGGCTGAAGCCGTACTTGGACGCGATCATGTCGGCCGAGACGCCCTGTGGCACGAAATAGGTGTTGAAGGCCGAGGTCGGGTCGACCGGCCAGGCGCCGCCGTCCGAGCCCATAGGCACGCGGCTCATGGCCTCGACACCGCCGCCGACGGCGAAGTCGGCCTCGCCGGACTTCACCTTGGCCGTGGCCATGTTCACGGCTTCAAGACCCGAGGCGCAGAAGCGGTTGATCTGGACGCCGGCGGTGTACTGCGACCAACCGGCGTTGAGCACGGCCGTGCGGGCGATATCGGCGCCCTGTTCGCCGACCGGGGTGACGCAGCCGAGGATGACATCGTCGACCTTGGAGGTGTCCAGATCGTTGCGGTCGCGCAGGGCCTGCAGCACCTGGGTGGCCAGGTCCAGACCCGTGATCTCATGCAGGGATCCGTCCTTCTTGCCCTTGCCGCGCGGGGTGCGCACCGCGTCGTAGATATAGGCGTCAGCCATGGGAGTCAGTCTCCAATAAGGACGGTTCGAAGCGTTGGCGCCATGAACCCTACGTTTACGTCAACGTCAAGTAAGAAGGCGCGCGTCGGAACGGTAGTCCTGCATTCGTGATCAGCCCAGAGGGCGCAGAGGCGATCCTGCGCCAACCGGGTTCGCGTTAGCCGTTTTCTCACCCGTTTCGCGTAGCATCGTTTGGCATGAACCCTGCGAAGACGGGGCGAACGGGCCCGGAACGGGTCTGATCGATACAGGTTGGGAACGATGAGGATCGGCCATCACGGCTATGAGATCGAAGTGCACGGCGGCCGTAGCGATTGGCTGTGGGTGGTGTTCGACGAGGAGGGCGACCAGTTGCGCACGGGCCATGCTCCGACGCGCGCCTCGGCCCTGCGTCGCGCCCGCCGCGCGGTCGCCTGGCTGCGTCATCCGTTGACCGCCTGGATCGAGCTTCTTCTGCCCTCGGCACAGCATCAGGCCTGATCAAAAGCCAGATTTAGCTCGGCGCGTGGCAGACCGCCTCGACGTTGAAACCGTCCGGATCCAGAACGAAGGCGGCGTAGTAGGTCGCGCCGTACTGTGGCCGCAGCCCCGGGCCACCGTTGTCCTGTCCGCCCGCCGCCAGGGCCGCCGCATGAAAGGCGTCGACCTCGGCCCGGGTCGCGGCGCGGAAGGCGACGTGGTTGCCTTCTCAGGGACGCTCCTTGTCGGCGATGACGAAGTCGACCTCGTCCCCCACCCCGAACATCACCGCCGTGCCGCCGACATCATTCGTGGCGTCATGGATGAAGCGGTAGCCGAGCGGCTTCAAAGCGGCCTCATAGAAGGCTCTGGAACGGGCGATGTCGGTCACCGCCAGGCCGATATGGTCGATCATGGGAGACCTCCTTCCCTCGCTCAACGCGCCTGACACCGGTTGGCGCCCAAACCCGCGACGCCGCGCGGTGTTGACACACCCCCTCCCCCGTCCGACAACGCCGCTCCGGAAAAGTCCCGCCGCATTCCGCGCGCGGGCTTTCTGCTTTTGGAGGTACAGGTCCCGTGTCCACAAACCATCTGATGGGTGTCTACAATCGTGCTCCGCTGGAAGTGGAACGCGGGCGAGGCGCGCGTCTGTGGTCCACGGACGGCACCGAGTATCTGGACATGGTCTCCGGCATCTCGACCAACGCCCTGGGCCACGCCCACCCGGTGCTGGTCCAGGCGGTCAAGGACCAGGCCGAAAAGCTCTGGCACGTCTCCAACATCTACCGGATTCCGGGCCAGGAACAGCTGGCCGACATGCTGTGCGAGCATTCGTTCGCCGACCGGGTCTTCTTCGCCAACTCGGGCACCGAGGCCGTCGAATGCGCCCTGAAGACCGCGCGCCGCTACCAGTGGGCCAACGGCGCCCCTGAGCGGATTGACATCTACGGCTTCGACGGCTCCTTCCACGGCCGGACCTACGGCGCGATCAACGCCGCCGCCAACCCGGCCTATGTCGAGGGCTTCGGTCCGAAGATGGAAGGCTTCCACCAACTGCTCTGGGGCGACCGCGAGGCGCTGGAAGCCGCGCTGACCAATCCGACCACCTGCGCCATCGTGCTGGAGCCTGTCCAGGGCGAGGGCGGCTGCCGCGTCACCCCCGACGAGGACCTGCGCTGGATGCGCCAGATGGCCGACGATAACGGCGTCCTGATCATCTTCGACGAGGTCCAGTGCGGCATGGGCCGGACCGGCAAGCTGTGGGCCCACGAATGGGCCGGCATCGCCCCGGACATCATGGCCATCGCCAAGGCCCTGGGCGGCGGCTTCCCGATCGGCGCCTGCCTGGCCAGTGAAAAGGCGGCTTCGGGCATGGTTCCGGGCGTGCATGGCACCACCTTCGGCGGCAACCCCCTGGCCATGGCCGTGGGTCTGGCGGCCTTCGGCGAGCTGGTGAAGCCCGAGCTGATCCAGAACGTCAACGAGATCGCCGCCTATCTGAAGCAACAGCTGGCGGGCCTGCAGGACCGCTTCCCGGACGTCATCGTCGACGTGCGCGGCAAGGGCCTGCTGATCGGGGTCAAGCTGGTCCCGAACAACCGCGACTTCATGGCCCTGGCGCGCGACGACCAGCAGCTGCTGATCGCCGGCGGCGGCGACAACTGCTGCCGCATCCTGCCGCCGCTCAACCTGACGCTCGACGAGGCGCGCGAGGCGATCCGTCGCTTCGAAGGCGCCTGCGAGACGGCGCGCGAACAGATGAAGGCGGCTGCGTGATGGCCCAGACCCCCGTTCGCCACTTCCTCGATATCCACAGGCTGGACGCCGCCGACCTGCGCGCCATCCTCGACGACGCCCACGCCCGCAAGGCCGCCCGCAAGGGCTGGCCCCAGGGCCGCGCCGACGCCGACGCTCCGGCCAGGGACCGCGTCCTGGCCATGATCTTCGAGAAGAATTCGACGCGCACCCGCTTCAGCTTCGACGCGGCCATCCGTCAGCTGGGCGGAGCCTCGATCATCGCCACGGCCTCAGACATGCAGCTGGGCCGGGGCGAGCCCGTCGAGGACACCGCCCGGGTGCTGTCGCGCATGGTCGATGCGGTGATGATCCGCGCCAACAGCCATGAGGACGTCGAACGCTTCGCCCGCGTCTCGACCGTGCCCGTGATCAACGGCCTGACCGACCGCTCGCACCCGTGCCAGATCCTGGCCGACCTGCAGACCATCGAGGAGCAGAAGGGGCCGATCGCGGGCAAGACCATCGCCTGGGTCGGGGACGGCAACAACGTCTGCCACAGCTTCATGCATGCGGCGCCCAAGTTCGGCTTCCACCTCAACGTCGCCTGCCCGGCCGAGTATCACCCGGACCTGCACGACCTGGCCAAGGGCGGGAACTCGGTCACCCTGACCTCCGACCCGCGCGAGGCGGTCAAGGGCGCCGACGTCGTGGTCACCGACACCTGGGTCTCGATGGGCGACAGCGACTATGAGGCCCGCCTGCAGGCCTTCGAGAGCTACACCGTCGACGAGGCCCTGATGGACCTGGCCGATCCGGACGCCGTCTTCCTGCATTGCCTGCCCGCCCACCGCGGCGAGGAGGTGACCGACGCCGTCATCGACGGGCCCAAGTCTCTGGTCTGGGACGAGGCCGAGAACCGCATCCACGCCCAGAAGGCCGTCCTGGCCTGGTGCTTCGGGGCCTTCTAGACCCCGTAGGTGACGAAGGAGACCACGTTGCCGTCGGGATCGGCGACGTGGAAGTCCGTCCCGCCCCAGGGCTGAACCGTCAGCGGATGGGCGAAGGGGACGCCGCGCGCGGCGAACTCCTCGTACAGGGCCTTCACGTCGGTGACGGAGAAGGAGGCGCAGATCAGTTGCTCCTCCTTCGCCGCGGCCGCCGCGAAGGGCGGGTCGTCGACATGGCGCATGTGGATCACCACCCCGTCGCGCGACACCGCGCCATAGAAGACGGGCTCGCCGTAGAGGAAGTCGGTTTTGAAGCCGAGCTTGTCCGTGAAGAAGGCCGCGCATCGCGGCACGTCGGAAACCAGCAGGATAGGAACCAGCCCCTTCACCGTGCTCATGCGGCCCCCTTCTGCAGTGATTTCGGCGCCTGGATCGCCCAGGCCGACCGGATCAGACCCTCAAGCTCGGACACCTCCAGCCTCTCCAGCCGGACCAGGACCGCAGGATAGCCGCGATAGTGGTCGTCGTCGAAGAAGCGCTCGGGCGCCGTCTCGATCAGCATCTCCTTGGCGGCGAGGTCGCAGCGGATGGCCACCACGCCGGGCACGACCTCGCGCTTTGCCTTCGGCTGGACCCGCGCCAGATAGCTCCAGCACAAACCCTTCTTGCCGACGCCGAAGCCCACGCCCTCGCCCGTAACGCCGGTCAGGGCGAGCGCGATACGGGCAAGATCGGCGGGCGTGGCCATTCTGGCAGACCACGCCCTTTCCGCAGTCTTCGCAAGCCTAGTTCAGATTGACGTCCGCCACGCCGCCGGCGTCGGGCAGGGTCTTGGTCAGATTGGCCTTGGCGATCTCGAACATGAAACCGACCGGCCCCTTCTTCGAGACCCAGACCCGCCCGTCGTCGCCGTCAAAGCGGATCAGGGTCAGGTGCGGATCGTCCTTGCCCTCGGGATACCAGGCGGCCAGCACCGGGTTCCAGTAGCGGTCGATGCGCTCGCGGTTCTGGTCGATCGACAGGTCGCCGTGGATGCAGGCGTAAACCTCCTGATCCTTCGACTGATAGGTGAACATGCCGGTCTGGCCGCCGACGGCGACGTCACGGGCGAAGTCGGTGTCGTCGCGGGTGAAGAACCAGATCGTCCCGGTCTCCTCCTCGCGGAAGCCGGTCATGGGCTGGTTGTGATAGCCGGGCTGGTCGAGACCCAGCATGCCGGTGTTGGAGGTTTTCAGATGCTTCCAGAATTCCTTTTCCGCCTCGGCGGCGGTCAGTTCGTCGGCCATGGTCGTCTCCTGTTCCTCGGGTTCGGGGTTGGAGATTGAACCGACGTAAGTTCCTGAAGTTCCTAAGGCTCCGCTTGATCAGCCGCCCGGATGGGTGATCCCGAACAGGGCCGCCAGATGCACGGCCAGCAGGAAGCTGATCGCGCCGAACAGCAGCATCAGAAAACGCCAGGGCGCCATGCGCACCCCCTTCAGCAGGTCCGGCGGACGCTGGCCGCGCCAGCCCGCGAACACGGTCACCGCCAGACAGACGGCCAGAAGGATCAGGGTGAGGGACAGGGACACCCGGCCCAACTGGCGTCCGCTGCCCCGACAGGCAAGTCCGAGGCTCGAATTCCTTGCCCGGGCGTTAATCTTTACGGGCGGTTAACCATGATTAAGCCACACACGGCCTGGGGACCGATGATTTCCACAGGAAGATCGGCCGCCCCCAACATCTTGGGGTTAACGTAAGATTTACACCCCGGATATGGGCGACTAGCGTGGCCTCTCGTAGGTCGGGGAGCGAATCGGTGAGCGCAGCTGCGCCTTGGAGCGTCAAGGGTATCGACCCCAAGGCACGCGAAGTCGCAAAGGACCTCGCGCGGCGCTCCGGCATGACGCTGGGCGAGTGGCTCAACACCATGATCATGGACGATGAGGACGAGGGCGTCGTGCCCCTGTCGCGTCGCCCCCACGCCGCGGATTCCTTTGAACGTCGCAACCGCTCGCGCCGCCTCGACGACGCC
>DBBK01000131.1 GCA_002292165.1 Brevundimonas sp. UBA986 | reverse complement strand
TTCCAGCGCCTGCCCATCGACGCGACGCCGGACATCACCAACGTCCAGATCCAGATCAACACCGAGGCGCCCGGCTATTCGCCGCTGGAGGCTGAACAGCGCATCACCTTCCCGGTGGAGACGGCCATCGCCGGCGTCCCGGATCTTTCCTACACACGCTCGATCTCGCGCTACGGCCTGAGCCAGGTGACCGTCGTCTTCAAGGACAGCACGGACCTCTATCGCGCCCGGCAGTTGATCAACGAGCGGCTGCAAACCGCGCGGGCCCAGCTTCCGGACGGCGTTTCGCCCGAACTGGGGCCCATCGCCACCGGCCTGGGCGAGATCTTCATGTACACGCTGCAGGCGGAGCCCGGCGCCCGCAAGGCGGACGGCGCGCCCTATACGCCCGAAGACCTGCGCACTCTTCAGGACTGGGTGATCCGGCCGCAGATGCGCAACACCCCCGGCGTCACCGAGGTCAACACCATCGGCGGTTTCGAGCGGCAGTACCACGTCACTCCGCGCCCGGAACGGCTCTCGGCCTACGGCGTCACCCTGGCCGAGGTGGTGAGCGCGCTGGAGCGCAACAACGCCAACGTCGGCGCCGGCTATGTCGAGCGGTTCGGGGAGCAGTATCTGATCCGCGTGCCGGGTCAGGCCTCGTCGGTCGCCGATCTGGGCTCCATCGTCATCGCCACGCGCGGCCCGGTCCCGGTCAGGATCGCCGACGTCGCCGATGTCGGCCTTGGCGAGCAACTGCGCACCGGGGCGGCGACCGAGAACGGCAAGGAGACGGTGCTGGCCACCGTCCTGATGCTGGCCGGCGAGAACAGTCGCGTGGTGGCCCAGGCCGCCGCCACCCGGCTAAAGGAGGCGTCGAAGGCGCTGCCGCCCGGCGTTGTCGCCTCGGCCGTCTATGACCGTACCGACCTCGTCGAGCGGGCCATCAAAACGGTCGAGAAGAACCTGGCCGAGGGCGCCCTGCTGGTGATCGTCGTCCTGTTTCTGCTGCTCGGGAACATCCGCGCGGCCGTTATCACGGCGGCGGTCATCCCGATCACCATGCTCATGACCATCACCGGCATGGTGCAGGCGGGGGTCTCGGGCAATCTGATGTCGCTGGGCGCCCTGGACTTCGGTCTGATCGTCGACGGCGCGGTCATCATCGTCGAGAACTGCCTGCGGCGGTTCGCCGAGGCCCAGCATCGCCAAGGCCGTCTGCTGACCCGCGACGAGCGTTTCAGCCTGGCCTCCGAAGCCTCAGGCGAGGTGATCCGGCCGTCGCTGTTCGGGGTGATGATCATCACACTCGTTTATGTGCCGATCTTCGCCCTGGACGGGGTGGAGGGGAAGACCTTCCACCCGATGGCCATCACGGTCGTGATCGCCCTGACCGGCGCCCTGATCCTGTCTCTGACCTTCGTACCGGCGGCGGTGGCCATGTTCGTCACGGGCAAGGTGCGTGAGAAGGACAGCTTCCTTATGCGCCGGGCGCGCGTCGCCTATCAGCCCGCGCTCGAGTTCGCCCTCAGGGCGCGGGGTTTGATGGTGGCGGGCGCGGTCGGTCTGGTGCTGGTCGCGGGTCTGGTCGCCTCCCGGATGGGGTCGGAGTTCATCCCGAGCCTGGACGAGGGCGATATCGCCATGCACGCCCTGCGCATCCCCGGGACCAGCCTGACCCAGGCCATCGCCATGCAGACCGCGCTTGAGGCCCGACTGGCGCGGTTCCCCGAGGTCGAGCGGGTCGTCGGCAAGACCGGCACGGCGGAGGTCGCCACCGATCCGATGCCGCCCTCGGTCACGGACACCTTCATCCTGCTGAAGGCGCGCAAGGACTGGCCCGATCCGCGCAAGCCACGCACCGAACTGGTCGCCGAGATGGAGGCGGCCGTCCAGGCCATACCCGGCAGCAACTACGAGTTCACCCAGCCGATCCAGATGCGGTTCAACGAACTGCTCAGCGGCGTCCGCGCCGACGTGGCCGTCAAGGTTCACGGCGATGATCTGGATCAACTGGCGCGGCTCGGCTCCGAGATCGAGGAGATCGTCGGCTCCGTCCGCGGCGCCGCCGATCCGCAGGTAGAGCAGGTCACCGGCCTGCCCATGCTGCAGATCATACCGAACCGGGCGGCGCTCGCCCGCCTCGGTCTCAGCGTCGAGGAGGTGCAGTCGGTCGTCGCCACCTCAATGGCCGGCGCCACGGCGGGCCAGGTGTTCGAGGGCGACCGCCGCTTCGACGTGGTGGTCCGCCTGCCCGAAGACCTGCGTTCCAACACCGACGCCATCGGTCGTATCCAGATCCCTCTGCCGGCGGCGGAGGGGCAGCCACGCGGATTCGTACCGCTGAGCGAGATCGCCACGATTCAGCTGGAGACCGGCCCGAACCAGATCAGCCGCGAGGACGGCAAGCGACGCATCGTCGTCACCGCCAACGTGCGCGACCGTGATCTGGGCTCCTTCGTCGGCGAGGTGCGTCAGCGTATCGAACAGGATGTGGACCTGCCCCCCGGCTACTGGATCACCTATGGCGGCACGTTCGAGCAGCTGATCTCGGCGGCCAAACGTCTCCAGATCGTGGGGCCGGCGGTCTTGCTGGTGATCTTCGGTCTGCTGTTCGCCCTGTTCCGCTCGTGGAAGGACAGCGCCGTGGTCTTCTCCGGCGTGCCTCTGGCCCTGACCGGAGGCGTGGCGGCGCTGGCCTTGCGGGGGCTGCCGATGTCGATCTCGGCGGGGGTGGGCTTCATCGCCCTGTCCGGGGTAGCGGTGCTGAACGGCGTGGTCATGGTCACCTTCATCCGCGGCCTGATCGCCGAGGGACGACCCGTCGGCGAGGCGATCCGCGAGGGCGCTCTCGGCCGTCTGAGGCCTGTGCTGATGACCGCCCTGGTCGCCAGCCTGGGGTTCGTGCCGATGGCGCTCAACGTCGGGGCCGGGGCGGAGGTCCAGCGTCCGCTGGCCACGGTGGTCATCGGCGGCATCGTCTCTTCAACGGTGCTGACCCTGCTGGTGCTTCCGGCCCTCTACAGCCTTGTCCACGGACGGGCTTGGGGACGCCGTTCCGGGGGCTGACGCCGAACGCTCGCGACCGCCCCCCGAATCCGGCGTTCGCAACGCTACAGGTCGGTCGCGGGCGTCTTCGTCAGGGTCAGCTGGATCACATCCGTCCGCGCCGTCGTGAAACCCGCCTCGCAATAGGCCAGATAGAAGCGCCACAGCCGGGTGAACTCGGGACCCGGACCGCCGCCGGTTTCGTCGAACCGTTTCAGCCAGAGCGACAGGGTGCGGGCGTAGTCCTGGCCGAAGCGCAGGCGGCCAGAGACGCTCAGCCCATGATCGGCAGCGAGCCGGTCCAGCCGGGTCTCGGTCGGCAGCATCCCGCCGGGGAAGACGTATTTCTGGATGAAGTCGACCTCGCGTCGGTAGGCTTCGAACAGGTCCTCGCGGATGGTGATGATCTGCAGGCCGGCCTTGCCGTCGGAGGTGAGACGGTCGTGCAGGGTCTGGAAATAGGTTGGCCACCACTTTTCACCGACGGCCTCGAACATCTCGATGGAGACGATGCGGTCATAGGTCTCGGGCGTGTCGCGGTAATCCTGAAGCCGGATGTCGACGCGGTCGGAAAGGCCCGCCCTCGCCAGCCGGGCAATGGCGAAATCGCGCTGTGACGGCGACAGGGTCAGGCCGGTGACGTGGCAGCCGATCTCCTTCGCCGCGTATTCGGCGAACCCGCCCCAGCCACAACCGATCTCGAGCACGCGGTGGTGGGGTTGAAGATCGACGGCGGCGGCGAGGGCGGCGTATTTCTCGCGCTGGGCGGCCTCCAGCGCCTGGTCCGGCCGCGTCCAGAGCGCCGAGGAATAGGTCATGCTGGGGTCCAGCCAGCGGCCGTAGAAGTCATTGCCCAGGTCATAGTGGGCCACGATGTTGCGCTTGGCCCCGGCCCGGGTGTTCAGGCGGCCCAGGTTGTGAACCGCCCAGTTGAAGGCGCGGATGGCCGCATTGCCGCTGGTCAGCCGGCCCAGACGTTCGAAATTGTCGGCCAGGACGATCAGGGTGCGGGCCAGATCCGGCGTGACCCACTCTGCGGCGACATAGCTCTCGGCCAGGCCGATGGCGCCGCCGGCGAGGATCCGGCGGAAGAAGCGCCAGTCGCGGATATCGAGCACGGCGCGTTCCGGCGAGGCGGGGCCGAAATCATGCGCCTGACGGTCGGGCGTCAAAAAGGTCAGTCCGCGCCCCTGCCAGTCCCGATCGGCCATCTGGAAGGCCCACAGCAGAATCCGTCCGCGCCGGGACAGGCTCCCTTCATTCACCGAGGGGCGGACGGGGCGAGCGTCTTCGACGAGAGGCGCGGTCATCATGGTCTCCGGGCATGGCGGCGTAGGCAAGACGCCGGAAACAGCTACGCCCGAGACGTGGGAGGGATGCGTCGAACCGTCAAGGGAACCGAAAAAGACTGCAAGGCTTCAGTTCGCCACATCCGGAATGCGTCGCCGTCCGTAGCTGCGCATGACCGTCAACCTTCAGAACGCAGGGCCTTCATGTACGACCGCATCCCGACGCCCCCCGAGCGCTCTCACGGCGCCGGCGCCGAACGCCGCCGGATCGCCGTGGTCGGTTCGGGTGTCTCGGGCCTGTCGGCGGCCTGGCTGCTGTCGCAGGCGCATGACGTCGATCTCTACGAGGCCGGCGACCGGGTCGGCGGCCACGCCTGCACCGTGACCACGCCGGACGGCGTCGCGGTGGATATCGGCTTCATCGTCTATAACGAGCCCAACTATCCGAACTTCACGGCCCTGCTGGACCACCTCGGGGTGGAGGCGAAGGCGGCGCATATGTCGTTCGCGGTGTCCGTGGACGCGGGCGCCTTCGAATATTCCAGCCACGGGCTGAAGGGTCTGTTCGCCCAGAAGCGCAACCTGGCCAGTCCGAAATTCTGGGGCATGCTGGCGGACCTGAAGCGGTTCCACCGGACGGCCGAGGGCGACCTGGCCGATCTGGACGTCTCCCTCTGCTCGCTCGGCCACTATCTGGACCGCAAGCGCTACGGGGAAGGGTTCCGCGACCTGCATCTGCTGCCCCAGGCGGCGGCGATCTGGTCGTCGTCTTCGCGGCAGATGGCCGACTATCCGGCGGCGGCCTTCGTGCGCTTCTACCGCAATCATCGCCTGCTCGAAGTCGACATGAAGCCGAACTGGAAGACGGTGGCGGGCGGCAGCCGATCCTATGTCGAGGCCCTGGCGGCCGACTTCCGGGGCGAAATCCTGACCAGCCGCCCGGTCGAGCGGATCGTCCGTGACGAAGCGGGGGCAACGGTGTGGTCCGGCGGCGATGCCCGCACCTATGACGACGTCGTCCTGGCCTGCCATTCGGATCAGGCCCTGGCCCTTCTGGAGAAGCCCACGACGGGCGAGCGGGGTCTGCTGGGAAACATCCAGTACGGCAAGAACCGCGTCGTCCTGCACCGCGACCGTAGTCTGATGCCGCGCCGCCGCAACGCTTGGGCGGCCTGGAACTATGTCGGCGACCGGCCGGCCGCGGACGCGGAGTCGCGGCCCGGGGTGACCTACTGGATGAACCTGCTGCAGGGGCTGCCTGGCGACGATCTGTTCGTGACCCTGAACCCCGAGCGCGAGCCCGACCCGGCCCTGGTGCTGGAGGACCGCGACTTCGACCACCCCATCTTCAACGCCACGGCCATGGCCGCCCAGAGCCAGCTGTGGGCGCTGCAGGGCGTCAACCACACCTGGTTCGCCGGCGCCTGGTTCGGCTCGGGCTTCCACGAGGACGGACTTCAGGCGGGCCTGGCCGTCGCCGAGGCTATCGGCGGGGTGCGGCGTCCGTGGACCGTCGCCGATGAGAGCGGGCGCATTCCCCTGACGGCGCCGGTCGCGGTCGAGATGGCCGCCGAATGAACACCTCCGGGACCACGTCGGGCGTCTACGCCGGGACGGTGTTCCACCGCCGGAC
Organism: Brevundimonas sp. UBA986; assembly: GCA_002292165.1. GTDB lineage: Bacteria > Pseudomonadota > Alphaproteobacteria > Caulobacterales > Caulobacteraceae > Brevundimonas. The sequence goes on along the minus strand of DBBK01000131.1, from coordinate 3,099 downwards.
CCGTCCGCGCACCCATTTCCTCAAGTACCGGGTCTTTATGCTGCTGGTCGATCTCGACGAGTGGGACGGGCTGATCGGGCGGCTGAGGATGCTGGGCGCCGGTCGCTTCGGCCTGATGACCCTGCGGGCGAAGGACCATGGCGACCGCTCGGATACGCCCCTGAAGGCCCAGGTCGCGGCGCGGCTGGCCGACGCCGGGATCGCGGGCGACGGGCCGGTGCAACTGCTGACCCTGCCGCGCATCCTGGGATACGGCTTCAACCCTCTGAGCGTCTTCTTCTGCCATGCGGCGGACGGGCGGCTGAGCGCCATCCTCTATGAGGTGTCGAACACCTTCGGCGGGCGACACTCTTATCTGATGCCGGTCGGTGGGGCTGAGGGGCCGGTGCGGCAGGCGGTGGACAAGGCCTTCCACGTCTCGCCCTTCATGGACATGGGCCTGACCTACCGCTTCACGGTGCGGCCGCCGGAAGGCCAGCCCGACGAGGCCGCGAGCGTGGCGATCACCGTTGAGGACGGGGAGGGGGCCATCCTGCACACCGCCTTCAACGCCCATCGTTCCGAGATGACCGACCGCAGTCTGCTGGCGGCCTGGCTGGGCCATCCGCTGCTGACGCTCAAGGTCATCGCCGGCATCCATTGGGAGGCGGTTCGGCTGTTGCTCAAGGGACTGCGTCTGCGCGGGGGCGTCACACCGTCCCATCCCGTCACCGTCGGGGGTTCACCTCTCGAAACCGGAGGGCATCATGCCTGACCTGAAATCTGCCGCCCTGGCCCTGTTCCTCCTGTGCGGGGCGGCCGGCGCGGCTCATGCTCAAGCGCCCGAGCCGCGCGTCACCGTCGACCTCGATCGCTTCATGGGACGCTGGTACGAGATCGCCCGTACGCCGAACGATCATCAGCGCGACTGCTGGGCCGCCAGCCAGAACTGGAGCCGGCGCGGCGAGAACAGCTTCGGCATCACCCAGACCTGCCATCGCGGCAGCCGCGACGGACGCACAACGACCGTCAACACCAGCGCCCGGGTGCTGGACGGCCGCACCAACGCCAAGTGGGAGGCCAGCTTCTTCGCGGGCCTGATCCGCCAGCGCTACTGGGTCATCGACATCGCCCCGGACTACAGTTGGATGATCGCCACCACGGCGGACGGCCAGTTCCCGGCCCTGCTGTCGCGCGAACCGACCATGACGGCGACGCGCAAGGCCGAGCTGATCGCGCGCATGGGGCGGCTGGGCCTGCCGACCCGTCAGCTGATTTCTCGCTGAGACGACCGTCATGCTGATCGTCCACGCTGTCGTCCTGATCTTCATGCTGGTCGTGATGACGGCCGCCTGGGCCACGGTGCGCAGGACCGGAAACGCCGGCTGGACGGATGTCTTCTGGACCTTCGGCACGGGCGCCTCCGGCGTGCTCGCCGCCCTGTCGCCGTGGGGCTGGAGCGAGGACGCGCCGACCGAGCGTCAGCTGCTGGTTGCGGTTCTGGTGGCGATCTGGTCGATCCGGCTGGGCTCCTACATCGCCATCCGCGTCGCCCGAACCGAGGAGGACACCCGCTACCGGCTGCTCAAGGCCGAGTGGGGCAAGGACTTCGACCGGCGGCTCTTCGGGCTGGCGATCGTCCAGGCGCCCGCGACAACCCTGCTCAGCGCCTCGATCGCGGCGGCGGCCCTCAGGCCCGGAAGCGGCCTGACCGCCGAGGACCTGATCGGCGCAGCCATCCTGCTGATCGCCATTCTCGGCGAGGGCCGTGCCGACGGACAGATGAAGGCCTTCAAGGCCGATCCGGCCAATCGGGGCAAGATCATGGATCAGGGCCTGTGGGGCCTGTCGCGTCATCCCAACTACGTCTTCGAGTGGCTGGGCTGGGTCGCCTGGCCGATCATCGCCATCGACCTGACCGGCGCCTGGCCATGGGGCTGGTCGGCCCTGATCGCCCCCGTCGTGATGTATCTGATCCTGACCCGCCTGACGGGCGTGCCGCCGCTGGAGGCTGCGATGCTCCAGTCGAAGGGGCAGGCCTATGCCGACTATCAGAAGCGGGTCGGCGCGTTTTTCCCCCGATTTTCGAAAGCCTGAGGACGACCCGAATGAGCCTGATCGCCAACAGCGTGAACCGTCTGCAGGACGCGCCGTTTCCGGACTTCCTGACCCGCCCGGCCATCGCCCTTCTGGTCGCCAATGCGCGCCGGGGTCTCGAGACCCAGCCGTCCGGGATCGACGCTGAGTTCGCCCGCGAGATGGCCGCCCGCCCCGTGGCGGAGCACACGGACGCGGCCAACCAGCAGCACTATGAACTGCCCGCCCGCTTCTTCGAGCTCTGCCTCGGCAAGCACCGGAAATACTCCAGCTGCTTCTACGAAACGCCCGACGCCACCCTCGACGAGGCCGAGGCCAGCGCGCTCCGGATCACCTGCGAGCATGCCGATCTGCGCGACGGCCAGAGCGTGCTGGAGCTGGGTTGCGGCTGGGGCTCGCTGTCCCTGTGGATGGCCGAGACCTATCCGGCCTCGACGATCACCGCCGTCTCCAACTCCCGTAGCCAGAAGGCCTTCATCGACGGGGAGGCTGAGAAGCGCGGCCTGACCAATCTGACGGTGATCACCGCCGACATGAACGTCTTCTCGACCGACCGGACCTTCAACCGCATCGTCTCGGTGGAGATGTTCGAGCATATGGCCAACTGGCGGGCGCTGCTGGGCCGCGCCGCGGGCTGGCTCAAGCCGGGCGGGCGGATGTTCATTCACGTCTTCAGCCACCGCGACCGGCCCTATCGCTTCGAGGTCTCCGACCAGGCGGACTTCATCGCCCAGCACTTCTTCACCGGCGGGGTCATGCCCAGCCACGGGCTGATGGCCCAGTACGGCGACCTCCTGACCATCGAGGACCAATGGCGCTGGAGCGGGACCCACTACCAGCGCACCGCCGACGACTGGCTGCGCAACATGGACGCCAACGCCGAGGAGATCCGGGGCCTGATGACCGAGGTCTACGGCGACCAGGCGGCCCTGTGGACCCGGCGCTGGCGGCGTTTCTACATGGCCACAGCCGGCCTGTTCGGCGATTCCGACGGTCAGGTCTGGGGTGTCAGCCACTACCGCC
>DBBK01000222.1 GCA_002292165.1 Brevundimonas sp. UBA986 | reverse complement strand
CAGGTCGTAATAGACCTTGCCCGAGCAGACCACGACGCGACGGATGTCCTTGTCGGCCTTGATCTTGATGCCCGAGATCTCGGGGCGGGTCTGGGCGTCGTCGTGCAGGACGCGGTGGAACGACGAACCCTCGGCCATGTCGGCGATGGACGAGACCGCCTTCTTGTGACGCAGCAAGGATTTGGGCGTCATGATGATCAGCGGCTTGCGGAACGGCCGCTGCATCTGGCGACGCAGGATGTGGAAGTAGTTGGCCGGGGTCGTGCAGTTGGCGACCTGGATATTGTCCTCGGCGCAGGCCTGCAGGAAGCGTTCGAGGCGGGCCGAGGAGTGTTCCGGACCCTGGCCCTCATAGCCGTGCGGCAGCAGCATGGTCAGGCCGCTCATGCGCAGCCACTTGCGTTCGCCCGAGGTGATGAACTGGTCGATGACCACCTGGGCGCCGTTCACGAAGTCGCCGAACTGGCCTTCCCACATGACCATGGTGTTCGGGTCGGCGAGCGAATAGCCGTATTCGAAGCCGAGCACGGCCTCTTCCGACAGGGCCGAGTCGATGACCTCGAAATTGGCCTGGCCTTCGCGCAGGTTGTTGAGCGGGATGTACCGCTCCTCGGTGGTCTGGTCGATGATGCCCGAGTGGCGCTGGGAGAAGGTGCCGCGCACCGAATCCTGACCCGACAGGCGGACCGGGAAGCCTTCGTCCAGCAGGCCGGCGAAGGCCAGGCTCTCGGCCGTGGCCCAGTCGATGGTGCCGGCGGTCAGGCTCTCGCGACGCGCCTCGATGACGCGTTTCAGCGTCTTGTGCATGTCGATCGAGTTCGGGATGGTCGTCAGGCGGTGGCCGTAGTCCATCAGCTTCTCGGCCGGGATGCCGGTCTTGCCGCGACGTTCATCGTCCTCGGCCAGGCCCACGCCCTTCCACTGACCGTCCAGCCAGTCGGCCTTGTCGGCCTTGAAGGTCTTGCCGGCCTCGAACTGTTCGTCGAGCCAGGCTTCCTGCTTGGCGACCAGGGCGTCGACCTCGGCCTCGGTCAGGACGCCTTCGGAGACCAGGCGCGCGGCGTAGATTTCACGCGTCGACCGCAGGGCGCGGATCTTCGAATACATCAGCGGCTGGGTGAAGGTCGGATCGTCGCCTTCGTTGTGGCCGAAGCGGCGGTAGCAGAACATGTCCACCACCACGTCCTTGTGGAATTTCTGGCGGTATTCGGTGGCCACCTTGGCGGCGAAGACGACCGCTTCCGGATCGTCGCCGTTCACGTGGAAGATCGGCGCCTGGACCATCAGGGCGACGTCCGAACAGTAGGGCGTCGAGCGCGAGTTGCGCGGCGAGGTGGTGAAGCCGATCTGGTTGTTGATGACGAAATGCATCGTCCCGCCGGTGCGGTAGCCCTTCAGACCCATCAGGGCGAAGCATTCGGCGACCACGCCCTGACCTGCGAAGGCGGCGTCGCCGTGGATCAGCAGCGGCATGACCTTGGAGCGGTCCAGCGCCCACTTGTTCTCGGGCACGCCGACATTGGCCTCACGGATGTCGAAGGCCTGTTTCGCGCGCGCCTTGCCCAGGACGACCGGGTTGACGATCTCGAGGTGCGAGGGGTTGGCGGTCAGCGACAGGTGGACCTTCTTGCCGTCGAACTCGCGGTCCGACGAGGCGCCCATGTGGTATTTGACGTCGCCCGAACCCTCGATGTCCGAAGGCACGGCCGAGCCGCCCTGGAACTCGTGGAAGATGACCTTGTGGGGCTTGCCCATGACGGTCGCGAGGGTGTTCAGGCGGCCGCGGTGGGCCATGCCGATGACGATCTCGTCGATGCCGAGCGCGCCGCCGCGCTTGATCATCTGCTCCAGCGCCGGGACCATGGCCTCGCCGCCGTCCAGACCGAACCGCTTGGTGCCCGGGAAGCGCTTGTGGGAGAAGCGTTCGAAGCCCTCGGCCTCGATCAGCTTGTTCAGGATGGCCAGCTTGCCTTCCTTGGTGAAGCCGTTCTTCTCGAAGGCGTCGGCGCCCTCGAAACGCTGCTGCAGCCAGGCTTTCTCGTCCGGCTCGGCGATGTGCATGTACTGGATGCCGATGTGGCCGCAGTAGGTGCGCTCCAGGATCGCCATCAGCTCGTTGACGGTCGCGTACTGCAGACCCAGGACGCCGTCGAGGAAGATCGGGCGGTCCAGGTCGGCGGCGCTGAAGCCGTGGAAGGCGGGGGTCAGTTCGGGGTTGTCGATCGGCTGTTCGATGCCCAGCGGGTCGAGCTTGGCGTGCAGGTGACCGCGCACCCGGTAGGTGCGGATCAGCATCAGGGCGCGGATGGAATCGTGGGCGGCGGCGCGGACCTCGTCGGCGGTCACGCCGGCAGCGGCGGGCGCGGCGGCAGGCGCAGCAGCCTTGGCCGGAGCGGCGCCGGCCTTCTTGGGATCAATCTTGGGGGCGGGCCACTGACCGTCGAAGACGCCGGTCTCCTCGGTGGGCTCCAGGATGCCGTTGCGGCCCCAGCCGCCGGCCGCGCCCGAGGCCTTGACCACCGCGGCCGAGTCCTTGAGCTGGTCGAAGAAGCTGCGCCACTCGGCCGAGACGGAGGCGGGATCGGTCGCCCATTTCTCGTGCAGGTCCTCGATGAAGGCGGCGTTCGCGCCATACAGGAAGCTGGTCTCGGCAAAGACCTGGTTCAGCCGACCGGCATCGTCCGCCATTTTCTCACGTCGTCCTTCTGGGGCCCCACGGTCACAACCGCGTGAGGCCGGCGCGGTTCATATAGGCGCTGTTTCCTTATGGGTCATGACCGAAGAGGGGCGAAACGATAAGAAATTGGTTCCGAGCGTAACAAAAACGCCCCCGGCCGTGACCGGAGGCGTCTTCGATGCGGGTTTCCGGCACGATCGATGCCGAAACCGGTGTCATGCCACCCGCGCAGGGCGACAATTCACCGCGATGTCTTTGGCGGAAGGGCTTTAGCCCTTCAGCACTTCGACGAGGGTTTTCCCGAGGCGGGCCGGGGAGGGCGACATCTTGATGCCGGCCGCTTCCATGGCCGCGATCTTGGATTCCGCATCGCCCTTGCCGCCGGAGACGACAGCGCCGGCGTGGCCCATGGTGCGGCCCTTCGGAGCGGTGCGGCCCGCGATGAAGCCGGCCATCGGCTTCTTGCGGCCCTTCTTGGCCTCGTCGATCAGGAACTGGGCGGCGTCTTCTTCGGCGCCGCCGCCGATTTCACCGATCATGATGATCGAGGTGGTTTCCGGGTCGGCCAGGAACAGTTCCAGGACGTCGATGAACTCGGTGCCCTTGACCGGGTCGCCGCCGATGCCGACGGCCGTGGTCTGGCCCAGGCCTTCGTTGGTGGTCTGGAACACGGC
>DBBK01000233.1 GCA_002292165.1 Brevundimonas sp. UBA986 | reverse complement strand
GACGGTCAGGGGCGGGGTCAGGTCGGCGCGGGCCAGTTCGACGATCAGGGGGGCGAGCTCCGACGGATGGGGCACGGTCTCGGGATCCTCGCCCGGGAAGGCCTGACCGCGCATGGCGGTGCGCATCCGGCCGGGATCGAGGACCGAGACCCGCATGGCGGTGGATTCGATCTCGTCGGCCCAGGCCTTCATCATGGCCTCGGCGCCCGCCTTGGTCGCGGCATAGGCGCCCCAGAAGGCGCGCGGCGTGGTGGCGAGGCTGGACGTCAGGTGGATCACCCGCCCGGCGTCCGACAGGCGCAGCAGGGGCTCCAGCGAGCGGATCAGGCGGAAGACCGAGGTGAAGTTGGTCTTCTCGATCTTGGCCCAGCCGCGCGGATCCAGATGGGCCACGGGCGTCAGGCCGGCGGCGCCGAGGGTCGCCGCTGCATTGACCCAGATATCCAGCTTGCCGAAGCGCTCGAAGATGGCGCCGCCCAGACGGTCGATGCCGCCGCCGTCGACCAGATCGAACGGGACGAGCGTCGCGTGACGGCCCGTCTCGCGGAAGATGTGGTCGTCCAGCTCTTCCAGCCCGCCTTGGGTCCGGGCCGTGGCGACGACATGGGCGCCGGCGCAGGCGAGGGCGAGCGCGCTCTCATAGCCGATCCCGCGCGAAGCTCCCACGACGAGGGCGATACGGTCCTTGAGTGGCAGGGCTTGGGTCATGGGCGGGTGGTAGAAGTGGCGCGCGACGGGGTCAATGTGTTACATTGCATTCACAGCCGGAGTGGAACCCATGGCCAAGACCGCCGCCCTCAACCTTCGCGTCAGTGAATCCCTGAAGTTGAAGCTCGGCCAGTTCGCCGAGCTGACACACCGTACGCCCTCGGCAGTCGCCGAACGCGCAATGGAGGCGTTTCTGGATCGTGAGCTTGAGATGTTCGAAGCGATCGAGCAGTCCCAGGAAGACTTTCGACAGGGCCGCACGGTTTCGCACGAGCACGCAATGGCGCGCATCCGCGCGACTATTGAAAAGCACAGACCGAAGGAATGAGATCGGTTCGATGGTCGGATACGGCGCTCGACCAATTTGACAACGCCGTCGGCTGGCTGACGGAGCGCAATCCTGCGGCGGCGGACCGTCTGGCTGACAGGCTGGAAGAAACGGTCGCCGGCCTGTCGCGACGTCCGATCGGCAGGCCGGGTTACCGCGAAGGAACGTATGAAAAGGCCGTGCTCGGGACGGAATACGTCATCGTCTATTCGCTGATCGGCGGACCGGACGACGCCCTGCGGATTCACCGCGTTTTCCACTCCGCCCAGAACTGGACCGGCTGGTCGCCGTTGCCGGACGAAGACGTCTAGAACCCCGGCCCCGGCTGCCACAGGCTGAAGCTGAAGCCCTGATCGTCGCAGACGGTGCAGGACAGGCCGGTGGCGCTCTCGGCCGGAATGGCCGCCTTGCCGCCCAGCTCGACGACGCGGGCGCAGGCGGCGCTGATATCCGGCACCTTGAAGTAGAGGTTGGTCTCGCTGGCCGGGTGCTCGGCCTTCACGAAGCCGAAGGCCGGGTCGCTGTCGGCGACATGGGCATAGGTCGACTTGGACGCTTCCTCGTCGAAGGCCCAGCCGAACAGGCCGCTGTAGAAGGCCTTGGCCTTGCCGATGTCGGCGGTGTCGAGCGTGAAATAGCCGAGCTGAACCTGGGCCATGGGCATCCTGAGCTTGAGCGTATCGCCCTTAAGCGCTCACCAGCAACGAAAGTTGCCGACTGACGGCGTCGCGGCCGCCTTCCTCGATCTCCCGGTCCACCAGACGGGTGGGGTAGTCGCCGGTGAAATAGTGGTCGGTGAACTGCGGACGGGCGTTGTCGCGGCCGGTCTCGCCCATGGCCTTGTACAGGCCGTCGACGGACAGGAAGCCGAGCGAGTCGACCTCCAGCATCTCGCGCATCTCTTCCATGGTCTTGTTGGCGGCGATCAGCTGATCCCGCTCCGGCATGTCGATGCCGTAGAAGTCGGGATAGAGGATCGGCGGGCTGGCCGAGCGCAGGTGGACCTCGGTCGCACCGGCCTCGCGCACCGCGCGGACCAGCTTCACCGAGGTGGTGCCGCGCACGATCGAGTCGTCGATCAGGACGACGCGCTTGCCCTCGATCACGGCCCGGTTCGGGCTGTGCTTCATGGCCACGCCCTTCTGACGGGCGCCCTGGCTGGGCTGGATGAAGGTGCGGCCCAGGTAGTGGCTGCGGATGATGCCCATCTCATAGGGAATGCCGCTGGCCTGGGCGTAACCCAGAGCGGCGGGCACGCCGGAGTCGGGGACCGGCACCACGACGTCGGCGTCGATCGGGAACTCGCGCGCCAGGCCTTCGCCCATGCGCTTGCGCACGCCATAGACCGAGCGGCCGTTCACGACGCTGTCGGGGCGCGAGAAGTAGACGTATTCGAACAGGCAGGGGCGGGCGGCCCGGGCCGGGAAGGGCTTGATCGAGCGCAGCCCCTCATGGTCGATGACGATGACCTCGCCGTGCTCGACGTCGCGCACGAAGGTGGCGCCGATGGTGTCCAGCGCGCAGGTCTCCGACGCCAGAACCCAGGCCTCGCCGATCTGGCCGAGCACCAGCGGGCGGATGCCCAGCGGGTCGCGGGCGCCGATCATCTTGGTGCGGGTCTGGGCGACGAGGGCGTAGCCGCCTTCGATGCGCGCCAGGGCGTCGATGAAGCGGTCGACGATCTTGGCCTTACGGCTGCGGGCGATCAGGTGGAGGATGACTTCGGAGTCCGAAGTGGACTGGAAGATCGAGCCCTCGCCGACCAGCTGGTTCCGCAGATAGTGGAAATTGGTCAGGTTGCCGTTGTGGGCGATAGCGATGCCGCCCTGATCCAGATCGGCGAACATCGGCTGGATGTTGCGCAGGAAGCTGCCGCCGGCGGTGGAGTAGCGGGTGTGGCCCACGGCCGCCGGTCCGGGCATCCGGTCCTTCAGGTCAGAGCCGCCGAAGGCCTCGCCGACATGGCCCATGTGACGTTCGGTGTGGAAACGGGCTTCCTTGACCGCGGCGATGCCGCAGGCTTCCTGACCGCGATGCTGCAGGGCGTGCAGGCCCAGGGCCACGATGGAGGAGGCCTCGTCGTTGGACGCACCCCAGACGCCGCAGACGCCGCATTCCAGGCGCGGATGGTCGTCATCCGCGTCTCGATGGTGCTCACGGTGAACGACCGGAGCGGAGATAACGTGATCAAGGCTGCTCATCGTGGGGCTCCGATGATAGCGGGAAATTCAGGGGGCGGCGGCGTCGGGCGAAGTATTGCCTGTTTGGGGCCGACGCAAGGCGTCATCGTCGGAAAATCCTCTGCGAACAGAGGAATCGACGACCGGCGACAGGGCGTCTGCGCCCCGGCCGATCCCCGGCAGGATGATCTGGATGGCGCGGGCGGCGCCGGCGCTGACCGGACGCAGGGCCGCATCCTTGAGCCAGTGCGGGGTTTTCTCGCCCGGCATGGCGGCGACGATGACCAGATGGATGGCTCCCAGCAGCACCAGCGACCGGCCGGCGCCGACGAAGACGCCGAGGAAGCGGTCCACGCCGCCCAAGGTCGGATGCGCCTGCGCCCGCTTCGACAGCAGGGAGCCGAAGATGCGGATGCCGAAATAGATGATCAGGAAGCCGGCGACGGCCGCGAAGATGGTGCCGGCCCAGTCGGGGTTGATCAGCGCCCGCCCGATCCGCGAGGTCAGGGGCAGGCTCACCAGCGCCAGAAACGCGGCGAGGATGAAGCTGAGCAGGGTGATCAGTTCGCGCGTGGCCCCGCGCACCCAGCCGGCGGCGGCCGAGGCGAGGATGACCAGGATGGCGAAGGCGTCAAAGCCGGTCACGTCAGCGGGCGATCCTCAACAGGCACAGATGCCTAATACCTGTTCTCCGAGATTCGTTCGACGGCTTCCGTCAATCGGCTGACGCCTGTGACCAGAACGCCATCGCCCTTGACCGTCAGAGGATGGGACAGGACGTGGTCGAAGCCCAGCTTCTGCGCCTCGCGCAGGCGGGCCTCGGCGCGTCCGACGGCGCGGATCTCTCCCGACAGGCTGATCTCGCCGAAGACGACGCAGCCCTGGGGCAGGGGGACGCCGGTCGCCGAGCTGATCAGGGCCGCCGCCGCCGCCAGATCGGCTGCGGGCTCGTTGATCCTGAGCCCCCCGGCGACGTTCAGATAGACGTCCTGATTGCCGAAGCCGATGCCGCAGCGCGCCTCCAGCACGGCCAGGACCATGGCCAGACGGCCGGTCTCCCAGCCGATCACCGCCCGACGCGGCGTGCCGTAGGCGGAAGGGGCGACCAGGGCCTGGATCTCCACCAGCACGGGCCGCGAGCCCTCGATGCCCGCGAAGACGGCGGCGCCGGGCGCCCGCTCCTTGCCCTCGCCGAGGAAGAGGGCCGAGGGATTGGGCACTTCGCGCAGGCCGGTGTCGCCCATTTCGAACACCCCGATCTCATCGGTGGCGCCGAAGCGGTTCTTGCCGGCGCGCAGGATCCGGAACGGATAGCCGCGCTCGCCCTCGAAGCTCAGGACCGCATCGACCATATGTTCGACGACGCGGGGGCCGGCGACCTGACCGTCCTTGGTCACGTGGCCGACCAGGACGACGGCGGGGCCGCCCGCCTTGGCCATGCGCACCAGCTCCCCGGCGCAGGCCCGGACCTGGGTGACCGAGCCCGGCCCGGCCTCATGGGCGTCGCTCCACAGCGTCTGGACGGAATCGACGATGACGATGTCGAATTTCTCGCGCTTCAGGGTGCCGAGGATGTCGCGCAGCGCCGTGGCCGAGGCCAGGGCGACCGGCGCCTTCTCCAGCCCCATCCGCTTGGCGCGCGAGCGGATCTGCTCGATCGCCTCCTCGCCTGAGATATAGGCGACCTTGACCCCGGCGAGGGCCGCGCGGCCCGCGACGTCCAACAGCAGGGTCGACTTGCCGACGCCCGGGTCGCCGGACAGCAGCAAGGCCGAGCCCGGCACCACTCCGCCGCCGCAGACGCGGTCGAACTCGGTCACCCCGGTGATGATGCGCGCCGGTTCCGGCGTCTCCGACATCAGGGATTCGAACTGCAGGCCGCGCGTCTTCGAGGCGCTGACGGGCTTCAACGCGCCGGGAGGAGCCGCGCGGCTCTCCTCGACGATAACATTCCATTGATTGCAGGCGGTGCATTGCCCCGCCCATTTGCCGTGCACCGCCCCGCAGGACTGACACACATAGATCGCACCGTCTCTCGCCATGGGACTGGCTTACAGGAGTCGCGGGTGGCGGGGCAGGGGGCTCGGCGCAGCCTGCGACCGTTCCTGACGCACGCTACGCGGGAACCCTTCGCCAGCGGCAGAGCTTACTCACAGACCGCCATTTCCGGAGCCGCCTGATGACCGACAACCCGCCCGCCATCGACCCCTCCCTGATCGCCCGGGTGAAGGGGATTCTGCTCAATCCGAAGGCCGAGTGGGAGCTCATCGAGCGGGAGTTCGCGACGGTCCCGACGCTGTTCAGCCGCTACGCCATGATCCTGGCGGCCATCGGCCCCGTCTGCGGCCTGATCGGCTCCGTGGTCTTCGGCCATGGCAACGTCATCGGCGCCATCGTTGCGGCGGTCGTCGGCTATGCCCTCTCGCTCGCCGGGGTCTTCCTGCTGGGGCTGGTGATCGAGAACCTTGCGCCGAACTTCAACGGGACCAAGGACCGGCTCGCGGCCATGAAGGTCTCGGTCTATTCGGCGACCGCCTCCTGGGTTGGAGGGGTGTTCAGCCTGATCCCGATGCTGGGCATCCTCGGCCTGATCCTGGCCCTCTACGGCCTCTACATCCTCTATCTGGGCCTGCCGGTTTTGATGAAGGCGCCGCAGGACAAGGCGCTCGGATACACCGCCGTGGTGGTGATCATCGCCATCATCATCTGGTGGGTTATCTTCGCGGTCGTCGGCGCGGTGATGGCCAGCTTCCTGATCGGTAGCGCGGTCGCGACCGGCGCAATCTACTAGCCGATATAGGCGCGCGGGACCCGGGGCATGACCGAGGTCAGCATCTCATAGCTGATGGTGCCGGCCGCCCTGGCCGCGTCGTCGACCAGACGGTTGGCGCCGAACAGTTCGATGGAATCGCCGACGGCGACGTCCAGACCGGTGATGTCGACGGCGATGACGTCCATCGACACCCGGCCGAGGATGCGGCGCGTCTCGCCCTTGACCCAGACCTGGCCCGAACCGCTGGTGCCGGTCGCGCGGATCAGGCCGTCGGCATAGCCGGTGGCGCAGGTGGCGACGCGGACCGGAGCATCGGCGATGAAGCCGCGCGAATAGCCGNNCGACGCTTTCGCCCGCCGGTACGTCGCGGGTCTGGAGCACCTCTGCGGTCAGGGTGGCGACGGGGGCGATGCGCGGATCGGCCTTCGCCTCGGGCCCGCCGCCGTAGAGGCCGATGCCCGGCCGGACCACATCGAACTGGAACTCCGGCCCCAGGAAACAGCCGCTGGAGTTGGCGAAGGAGCGGGTCACGCCGGGATACTTCAGGGTGGCCGCCGCGAAGGCGTCGCGCTGGCGCACATTCATCGGCTCGGTGGGTTCGTCAGCGCAGGCCAGATGGGTCATGACCAGCTCCAGCCCCTCGAAGGGCTCGGGCGCGTCTTCCGGGCGGAAGCCCAGTCGGTTCATGCCGGTGTCGATCTGCAGGCCGCAGGGGCCGCCGCCGACCGCCGCCCAGGCCGCCTGCTGCTGTCCATGATTGATGACGGGGCGGATGCCCGCCGCCTTCAGCGTCGCGGCCTGATCGCCATGGCAGCCGTCCAGCACATAGATGACCGGTTCGGGCCCCAGGGCCTCGCGCAGGGCGATGCCCTCGGTTCCGCGCGCCACAAAGAAGGTCCGCGCGCCCTCGGCCATCAGCCGCGTCGCCACGGCCGCCGCGCCCAGCCCATAACCGTCCGCCTTGACCACCGGATGGACCGGCAGGCCACTGACCCGACCCAGGGTCTGATAGTTCCGCGCGAGGGCGTTGAGGTCGACGGTCAGGCGGGCGGGGGCGTGCATGGGCGCCTTATGCCGCAAGTCTCGCCGGTCTTCACTCCGGAATGTCGGCGAAGCTCGAACCATAGCCGCGGGCGAGGTTGCCGAACTTGGTGGTGTCGGCGTCGAAGCTGAGTTTGACGATGCCGATCGGGCCGTGGCGCTGCTTGCCGACGACGACCTCGGCGGTGCCGCGCAGCATGTCCATCTGCTCCTGCCACTCGAGGTGCTCGGGCGTGCCTTCGCGGGGCTCCATCCGCTCCTTGTAGTAGCTCTCGCGGTACACGAACATGACGCAGTCGGCGTCCTGCTCGATCGAGCCGGATTCCCGAAGGTCGGACAGCTGGGGTCGTTTGTCCTCGCGGTTCTCGACCTGACGCGACAGCTGCGACAGGGCGATGATCGGGACGTTCAGCTCCTTGGCCAGGGCCTTCAGGCCGCCGGTGATCTCGGAGACTTCCTGAACCCGGTTCTTCTGGCCGCCGCCCTCGCCGACGGTGATCAGCTGCAGGTAGTCGACGATGATCAGGTCCAGACCCTGTTCGGCGCGTTTCAGGCGGCGCGCGCGGGCGGCCAGTTTGGAGATGGAGATACCGCCGGTGGCGTCGATGTAGAGGGGGCTTTCGCCGATCTCGATGGCGGCGTCGCGCACCTTGCCGAAGTCCGAGGCGTCGATCTCGCCCTTGCGCAGCTTGTCGGAGGACACGCCGGAGGCGTCGGCCAGGATCCGCATGGCCAGCTGTTCGGCGCTCATTTCCAGCGAGTAGAAGGCGACGACCCCGCCGGACTCGGTCTTTCGGCCGTCCGGCGTCGGGGTCCAGCGGTAGTTGCGGGCGACGTTGAAGGCGATGTTGGTGGCGAGCGCCGTCTTGCCCATCGACGGACGGCCCGCGAGGATCAGCAGGTCGGACGGGTGCATGCCGCCCAGCTTCTGGTCGAGATCGTTCAGGTGGGTGGCCAGACCGGCCAGCTTGCCTTCACGCTGATAGGCTTCGCCCGCCATCTGAACCGCCCCGGCCAGGGCGTGGGAAAAGCTGACGAATCCGGATGAGGTCCCGCCGCTTTCGGCCAGTGAATAGAGGGTCAGCTCAGCCTGTTCGATCTGTTCGATCGCCGCCATTTCCGGGTCCGGCGCGTCCTTGATCATCTCGCCGCCGATACGGATCAGGTCGCGGCGCAGGGCCAGGTCGTAGATGACGCGGGCGTAGTCGGGCGCGTTGGCCCCCGGAGGCGCGCGGTCCATCAGGTCGGCGAGGTAGCGCAGGCCCCCGAACTCGGCGAAGGCCGGGTCCAGCTTGAACCGCTCCATCAGGATGGTCGGCTCGGCCAGCATGCCCTGACGGATGTGATCCTCGATGGCGTCATAGAGCCGCTGGTGGAAGGGTTCGTAGAAGTGCACGCCCTTCAGCCGGTCGGACAGCCGCTCGAAGATGGCGTTGTCGAACATCAGCGCGCCGAGAAGCGCCTGCTCGGCCTCGAGGTTGTGCGGCAGGGACGGTAAGGCGACGGTGTCGGGGAAGGGGGCGAAGGCGTTCATTGCGTTAACGCTCTACCCGTCGCACGCCCCTACGACATGCTCGGCCGTACCCGCATCCGTGGACAAAACGAGGGCTTCTGGGGACAGGGTGAAAATGTCCAATCCCGTCAGCGAACGGAACTTTCCGGAGGGGAAGTTTTGCGTAGGGGCGAGCCCTTATGTCGGCCCCTATGCAGGACAGGGGTAGCGTTCGGCCATCCATTCGCGCAGGGCCTGGGTCACGGTGATCTGGCTGCGACGCGCGGCCGGGATGGCGTTGAAGCGGCCGAGGATGTCGTTGGGGGAGAAGCTGACCTTGTCCGGCATGCACGTGGCCGGTCGGCGGCCGGCGGCGCGCGCGGCGGTCTGTTCGGCGCGCACGGTCCGCATGCCATCCCTGAACTCGTTCATCAGCCGGCGGGTGTCGGAGCGCAGCAGGGCGGTCGGGTTCTGGGGGATGTGGCTGGCGGTGTTCAGAAACTCCTGAACCGTCATGGCGCTGGCGGCCGTAGCGATCAGGCTGACGGCGACCGCGAGGGTGGCCAGGGCGATGCGCTTCATATGTCGGACCCCTCCGATGTGAAGGCCAAGCTTGAGCGGACATCCGGGGCGGAAGAATGGCGACCGGCCGCGATTGCGGGCTCGAGAGGCGCGGGCGGAAAGGGCCCACGCGCCGCCGACCCCGGACCTGTCGCACTTGTGTCCGAAATGGGTCGATCTATCGACGTTATAGTGACGCTTCGGCAACAGAACGGCGAATTGCACGGGGACGGACTATCATTCCGCGTGTGTTGGTTAAGGATACCCCTGTCTTTGGGAGGGGACGCCGCAGGAAGTCTTTTCGGTTCAACACGATGGGATCTTCCAATGCGCATGAACGACAAAAAGGTATCGCCTAAAACTATGCTTGCCGCCGGCAGTGCGCTCGCCGCCCTGCTTCTGGCGCAACCGGCATTGGCCCAGACGGCGCCAAGTCCGACGGAAGAACAGACCGCAGTCGATGACGTTGTCGTCATCGGGACGCGACGAACCGACCGTTCGGTGGCGGACTCGGCGTCCCCTGTGGACGTCATCGGCGCCGAGGAACTCAACGGCCAGCCGGCCGCCGACATGCTGGACGTGGTCAAGAACCTCGTCCCGTCCTTCTATGTGCCGCAGAACACTATTTCCGACGCCTCGACCTTCGTACGCGCACCCGCGCTGCGCGGTCTCGCGGGCGACCAGATCCTGGTGATGGTCAACGGCAAGCGATACAACCGCTCGGCCCTGGTCCAGGTTGTCGGCGGCGGCGATACGGCGCTGTCGCTGGGCTCGCAGGGCCCCGACATCTCGATGATTCCGACCATCGGCATCGGAAACATGCAGATCCTGCGTGAGGGCGCGACGGCTCAATACGGCTCCGACGCCATTGCCGGCGTGATCAACTACGGCCTGCGACAGAACGACAGCGGCTTCGAGATCCAGACCCGATACGGCCAGACCTACGCCGGCGACGGCGAGAGCTATCAGATCGCCGGTAACGCCGGGTTCAGCCTGTGGGGCTCCGGCTTCGTCAATATTTCAGGCGAGTATTTCGACGATGGCCAGACCAGCCGGGGCGCCACCCGGCCGATCGCGGCGGTGTTCGCGGCCAACAATCCGTCCCTGGCCAATCAGCTGCCCAACTATCCGGACCCGGTCCAGATCTGGGGCACCTCGCCGACCAACGGCTACAAACTGCTTTTGAACTCCGCCTATGACCTGACTGACAGCAGCAGCCTCTACCTCACTGTGAATGTCGGCCACCGGGAGGCGGACCAGAGCTTCAACTATCGCTCGCCGATTTCGGCGCCGACGCCCCTGGCGATCGACAATGGCACGGGCGTGCCAGCGACCGGCTCGCCGGGCCGCAACGGGTCCTTCAACACCATCTTCCTGACGCGGTGCCCGACTGGGAACGCGACCTGCCCGGCCGGCGGCTTCGTGCGGGACAGCAATACCTTCAGCTTCACCTCGATCTATCCGGCCGGCTTCACGCCGCGGTTCCAGGGCGTGGTCGATCAGGCCTACGGCACACTGGGGACCAAGGGCGTCGCTGACAGCGGCCTGACCTACGATCTGTCGGCGACGCTGGCGGAGAACTCGCTCGACCTGGCGATGACCCAGTCGCTGAACGCCTCCTATGGCCCGCTGAGCCAGACGTCGTTCCACTTCGGCAAGCTGACCCAACGCGAGGCGGTGCTGAACCTGGATCTGACCTATCCGCTCGAGGTCGGCTTCGCCAGCCCGATCACCTTCTCGGGCGGCGCCGAATACCGGCGTGAAGAGTACGAACAGGGCGCCGGCGACGAGCAGTCCTATGGCGTCGGCCCCTATGCGTCCCAGGCCCTGTATCGCCTGGTCGCGCCGGGCGTCTATGTCGCCGACGGCACCGCGTCCCAATCGCCGGGCGCCAGCGGTTACGGCGGCACCAGCCCCGCTTCGGCCAAGACCACGTCCCAGACCAACTACGGTGTCTATGTCGGGGCCGAGACGGATGTGACCGAAGACTTCACCGTCGGCATCGCCGGACGGTACGAAGACTACGACACGTTCGGCGGAACTTTCGTGGGCAAGATCAATGCCTTGTACCACGTCACCGACATGTTCTCGATCCGCGGCACCTTCGGCACCGGCTTCCATGCTCCGTCGCCCGGTCAGAACAACACCGAGATCCTGACCACCACCTTCGTCGCCGGGAACCAGGTTCAGATCGGCACCTATCCGGTGACCAGCGCCATCGCCCAATACTATGGCGCCGCCTCGCTGAGCCCGGAGGAATCGACCAACTACGGCGCCGGCTTCATCTTCACGCCGATCCCGCAACTGACCCTGACCGTCGACGCCTACCAGATCGACGTGAACGACCGGATCGGCATCAGCCAGTCCTATACGGTCACCGCCGCCGACATCGTGGCCCAGCCTGC
This sequence comes from Brevundimonas sp. UBA986, assembly GCA_002292165.1. Classification (GTDB taxonomy): domain Bacteria; phylum Pseudomonadota; class Alphaproteobacteria; order Caulobacterales; family Caulobacteraceae; genus Brevundimonas. The sequence continues at coordinate 1,903 of DBBK01000233.1, read as the reverse complement.
ACTCGCCGCCGTCGGCGTGGACGGCGCCGTTCAGTATTTCACCAACGGCTTCGACACATCAACGAAGGGCATCGACGCGGTGGCCAGCTATCGCACCGAACTGCTGGCCTACCCGCTGAACCTGACCCTGGCCTACAGCTACAACAAGAGCGAGGTTACCCGGGCCGTGGCGGGGACGATCGATGCGGCGCGGATCGTGGACATCGAAAACCTGACGCCCAAACACCGTCTGAATCTGGCGGCGAACTACCAGGTCGCGGGCTTCACGATCAACGGCCGGGCCAACTACTACTCGAGCTGGCTCAGCGAGCAGGACTATCCGGGCCAGAAGTTCGGAGACAAGGTCACGGCCGACTTCGACGTCAGCTATACGTTCGCCGAGAGCTATACGGTCACCGTGGGGGCCAACAATCTGTTCGACGAATATCCGGACAAGATCGCCCCGACCACGGCGAACCCGATCTATGCCCTGACCGGCAGCACCGCCGACGGTCAGATCTACCCGCGTTCGGGCGGACCGTTCGGCATGAACGGCGGCTTCTGGTTTGCGCGCCTCGGCATCAAATATTGATCGCTTGAGACGACCTGCCCCGATGCAACGGGCATGAAAAAGGGGCGCGTCCGTTGGACGCGCCCCTTGATCATTGGACCCTGGTCCGGTCTCAGGCTTCGGAGCCGAGACCGTCCTGTTGGCCGGCGCCGCCCTCGACCATGTCGCGGGCCTGTTCAGCGGCCAGTTCGCGATCTTCGTCGTAGGCCGACTTGATCACGTCCTCGCCCTTCGCCTGACGTTCGGCTTCTTCGGCCGAGCGGGCGATGTTGATCTTGACCGTGGCCGAGACCTCGGGGTGCAGGCGAACCAGCACCTCGTGAACGCCCAGGGACTTGATCGCGGTGTTGAGCACGACCTGCGAGCGCTCGACCTTGCCGCCTTCAGCCTGAACGGCTTCGGCGACGTCGCGGCCGGCGACCGATCCGTACAGCTGACCGGTTTCACCGGCCGAACGGATCATCACGTAGAACTGACCGTCGATCTTGTCGGCGACCTTCTGGGCCGCGTCCTTGTTCTTCTCGTTGCGCGCCTCGATGGCGACGCGGTCGAGTTCGAACTTCTCCAGGTTCTTCGACGTGGCGCGCAGCGCCTTGTCGCGGGGCAGGAGGAAGTTGCGGGCGAAGCCGTCCTTGACAGTGACGACGTCGCCGATGGCGCCGAGGTTCTCGACGCGTTCCAGCAGAACGACCTTCATCTTACTTCACCACATAAGGCAGGAGGGCCAGATAGCGGGCGCGCTTGATGGCCTTGGCCAGTTCGCGTTGCTTGATCTGGGAAACGGCGGTGATGCGCGAGGGCACGATCTTGCCGCGTTCGGAGATGTAACGCTGCAGCAGCTTCACATCCTTGTAGTCGATCTTCGGCGCGCCTTCACCCGAGAACGGGCAAACCTTGCGGCGACGATAGAAGGGACGGCGGCCGGCGGAGCCGGAGCCGGCGGGGGTGCCCGGGACGTTACGGGGAGCGGTGGTATCGGTCATGTGATCTGATCCTTACGCTTCGACCGCGGCGTCTTCACGCGCGGGACGGTCGCGATCGCGTTCACGCTCGCGTTCACGGCGGGCCAGCAGCGGCGACAGTTCCAGGTCGAGTTCCTCGACGCGGACGGTCAGCCAGCGCAGCACGTCTTCGTTGATGCCCAGCTGACGCTCGACTTCGGCCATGGCGGCCGGAGGCGTGTCGATGGCGAGCAGGGAATAGTGCGCCTTGCGGTTCTTCTTGACCCGGTAGGTCAGGTTGCGCAGGCCCCAGTATTCGATCTTGGCCACGGTGCCGCCGCCGGCGACGATGATGTCCTTGATCGTGTCGTTGAGGGCTTCGGCCTGTTGCGCCGAGATATCCTGGCGCGTC
>DBBK01000265.1 GCA_002292165.1 Brevundimonas sp. UBA986 | reverse complement strand
CGGCATTCGCACCCGGTTCTGAAAATCCACGCGAATGATCTGGCCCAAGGTCTTCACTCCATCGCCGCCGGAAGCCGGAGGCCGCCATTACGGCGTGTTCCAGCCGGTCGTCGTAGAGGCACCGCCAAAGCACATCATCGACCTCGGGCTCTGACCATTTCGCGATCAGCCGGATCGCATCCAGGTGGTTCCAGTCGGCCCACTTCGGGAACCAGAGCGACAGGCGGGGACGCACTAGAAGAGCTGTTTGCTCCGAGCCCAAGCCCGCAATCACGCCCTGCAGGATTTCGACGCGCTGGGCCTCAAAGGGGCGAGCCTCCACGGCCGCGAAGAACCGTTCAGCCAGCCGTCGTGTCAGCGTCGAGGAACGAACGACCTCCGAAAAGGCGATGTCGCACAGCAGAAGTTCCCGGGACCAGTCTATGGCGGGATCCGCACAGGCGCCGGCGTCGATCGCCTCGACGATGCGCTCGACATCGCTTTCACGTGTCGCGGCCTGGGCGGTGAACAACAATACGTCCCGCCACTGGGGGTCCCCCGCCCAACGAGAAAAGAGCTCGCATTGGGCGACGAGGTCCTGGGCGTTGAGATGACTGGCCGCCAGAAACTCCTGGAAGGCTCGATGGAGGAAGCCCACCGTCAATGGCGACTTCTCGACCAGAATCCCAAGGGACTCCTCGCCAACGGCGATCAACCGACGCGCGCCCGCAGCGGCGTCCGCCTCTGAAACCCCCAAGTACTCGACAATGCGGTCTGCGCAAAACCTGACGGCGGCCTCCGTGCTGATCGCGTCGAGGCCAGCTTCGGCGCGGCCGCCTTCCTGGATGTGAAACGCCAGTGCTCCCAGAATTCTCCGACGCATCGGAATATCCAGATCGCCGCCGCTGGTCTGCGCCAAGGCGGCTTTGCCGCGCGCCCGTGGATGGCTTTCAAGCAGCCGTACGGTCAGCTCCCGATAGGCGGCGTAGCGATTTCGGGGCAGCCCGGCGCCGTCGAGGGCCAGCGCGAGAAGACCGCCGAGCATCAGGGGAATAGTCGCTAGGCTCGCGATCTCTGCCGAACGACCGATGTCAGCGACGATACGTTCCGCCCGCGCCCGGGCCAGTGACCGGGGATCGGACACGCCGCTGCCCACGTCGGCGATAGGCGCTTCCAGCCATGCGCTGGCGAACTCGACCTGTTGCGGGGATGTGAGGCCCGCAAGTTCGTAGCGCGCCCACCGGGCGTCGAGGCTGCCGAGCAGCCGTCCGCCGTGCGGGCGGCTGGTTACGATCGCGGGAAGATCCTGCACGGCGACATAGGCGTTCAACAAACCCAATGCCGTGTCCGCCGCGGTCTCACCGCTCCATTCATCAACGCCGTCAACGAGCAGGACGGCCCGGCCGGTTCGGAGCGCGCGCCGAATGAGGCCGACGATCTCGGGGCGCCCCTGGGCCGTCAGCCACGCCGCCGCCGCGGCCTCCAAGGAGATATCCGCAGGGGGCACGGCGCTCTCGATGAGACGAGTCCAATATGGGAAGGACACCCATACGGGCAGCCTGCCCGACCACGCCTCGCGCATCGACTGGNNGCGTCTCGGACAAGAGGTCGAGAGCGAGATAGCGCAGGAGCGTGCTCTTGCCGGCTCCCGGCGGACCCAGAACGATTGACGCGCTGGCGCTTCCCGCCCACATCTCAAGCGGTATCCGCTGTCGCTCTCGGACCGACGTGGCGTCCGAAGAGCCCGAGCGGGTCCGACGCTCGCCCTCCTGCCCCTCCTGCCCATCCGGCTCGAGATGACGGCCGCCCCGCGGCTCGGGTGTTGTCTCCGACGGCGCGAGCAGGTCGTGAGGCACATAGCGCGCTCGTAGAGGCACCGCGGTCGGCGGCCGCAGGGTCGCTGACGACGCCCGTAAAACCCCGGGGTCTACGGCCGCGAAGTGCGCCTCATAGACATTCAAAAGGCTCTGCTTGAGCCGGGAATAGTCTCCCCTCGGGAGGTGATCTTCCAAGCTCTGGACTGCCGCCGCGCCACAGAACTTCTCGGTCCAGGGCCGATCAAAGAAGTCGTCGACGATCCGGGGGTGGACTTTCAACGTCTTCGACAATTTCACGACGTCGCGAACATCCAGAATCACGTTCTTTTCAGCCAGCCTCATGGCTTGGCCCTCAATCGCGAGCGCCAGTTCGGTCGGCGTCATGTCGGCGCTTGTGGCGAGGACGAACCGGCTGGATTTTGCGGCCCAGCTGCCCGCGAGGAAGCGATCGACAGCCTTCGTGAGACGCGCCGGAGTCATTTTCGCATAACGTTTGGACTGCCAAACGACATAGCGGTCGTCGCCCGGGTGCCTGACCAGGATATCGATCCCGCCCTGCTCCTGACCCGCTGTCCCGAAAATCTGGAAATGTTCGGGTTCTCCGTCGATCTCCGCTAGCCGAAGACAAAGCCGCTCGAAATCCTCCCAACCGAGCGCACCGAGAGGCAAACGCGGCTGACGCGGCGCAACAGGCGGATCCGGCACGACGCCGCTGGGTGGCTCGCTGACCCAGGACGGCTGTTCGGCGATATCGAGCTTGGACATAGCGGTTCACGATCGGCGGTGAGCCACATTCAGAGTGGCACAAGACTCGGGCCCTTACGGCTTCCAGTTGAGCCTAGAGCGGCCTCGCAACAGAAGGAAACAGATTGGCGGTCCCATTCCGAGAGTCGGATGCGCCGATCAGCGGTTTCACCTGTAGGGGCCTGACGGCGGCGCCTTCGATGCCAGGGCTGCCAGGCAACGACAACGCCAACCGCCGCTTTGAGTCAGGAGCGGACGTTGCCGCCCCCCTCACGCAGCCGCCGCCGCCGGCTTGGCGCGTCGATCAAAACGCCGGGCAAGGCGTGCGTCGCGACGCGCGCGGCCTGCACCTCGAGCCGCCGGATCGCCGCGCGCGGCCCCGCCTTCAGCCTCGCGGTGTCCGGATGCTCGCTCAGGAGATCATCGAGCAGCATTCTGCTGGTGCTGTTCAGCCAGCGCGTGAGCTCGGGCGGTGCCGTTCGGCCGCGCCCGACGACGCCGGCGAGGATGAAGGTCGAGAGCTTCTCCTGCGCGCCGCGAAGGTGGTCGCGCATCAGTTTGGAGCGGGTGATGTAGCCGGAGTTCACGCCGGGCAGCGAGTGGTTCATCAGCAGGTGCATGTCGACCTCCGAGATCTCGGCGGCCTGCCCGATCGTCCGGAAGGTCTGGCGCAGGTCGTTGCCCCAATGGCTGAGGACCGTGCGCTTTTCCTTGTGCTCTTCCATGTGGCCGCTGGGGCTGTCGCTCGGGAACAGCCACTCGCGCCCGCTTCGCGGATAGATGACGGGCCCGATCCGGCGCAGGCGGAAGATGCATTCCATCATCGCGCGCGAGAGCGGGATGTCGAAGGCCCTGGCGGTCCCGCCCTTGGGCGCGCGGATATGCATGACGCGGTCGCGCAGGTTCAGGTCCTCAATGCGGACGGCCTTCAACGCCTCAGGGCGCGAGCCGCTGAGCAGCATCAGAAGGTGATATTCGCGCCGGATCGGATTGGGGATGGCCGCGAGCTGCGCGAACCACGCCGGCAGGTCGGCGACGCCCATGGCGGTGTCCTTGCGCTGCTCGGGGTTCCAGTCGATGGCCAGCGAAGGGTTTTCGGCCGGCAGGGCGCGGCAGGTCTTGCGCGCGTGATTGTAGACGGCGCGGAAGCTGCGCATCGCTCCGTTGGCGATCGCCGGTCCGTTGTCGGCGGAGATCTTGTCGTGACGGTCGGCCAGGAGCCGCGGTTCGTCGCCGATCTTCGACAGCGGCCAGTCGAGCCAATCGGCGAACAGCCGCTCCATATGGTCCCGGTACATCCGGACGGTCGCCTTGCTCCGGTTCTTCCGTTCGAGGTGCGAGGTCCGGAACCGGTCCCACGCTTCGCGCAGCGTCGGGATCGCGCTCGAAGGCTCGGGCGGTTTGACCGGCTCGGCGCGCGGCGGGCGCGGGTCCTCGCCGCCGGCGATCCGCCCGAGCAGCGTCTTGGCTTTGGCGCGGGCGTCGCGCGCGGGGATGTCGCCGACGTCGGCGACCTTCATGCGCACGCTCTGGCGCACGCCGTCGATCCGCAGATCGGCCTGGATCATGAAACTCTTGGTGCGGCTTCCCACCAGAACGAAGAAGCCGCCGAGCTCGGTGTCGCGGGCGCGGTACTGGCCGGTCGCGGCGAAGGGAAGACCGATCAGGTTCTTGTCGGTGAGCGCCAGTCGGAGGTCGGGCATGTTGCTAACTCGAAGGCCATTAGAACGGCGTTTTCGAGGGGCCCTAGAACGGCGTTAGAACGGTAAAGTCTTCCGTTCAGGTCAACATCGGGCGCCTGCGAGAACGTCCGAAAATCTACGCCGCCATACGAAAATATTCAATCACATCAATTGCTTGCATCGCGCTCTGGCGTGCGATCGGCGGTGATCGGAAAGGCCGGGAACGGGTTCTCTTAATCAGCGGGTCGTAGG
>DBBK01000034.1:359-2886 GCA_002292165.1 Brevundimonas sp. UBA986 | reverse complement strand
CGGCGTGATGGTCGCGCGCGGCGATCTGGGCGTCGAGATGGACCCCGAGGAGGTGCCGGTGGCCCAGAAGGCCATCATCCGCGCCGCCCGCCAGCGCGGGGTGCCGGTGATCGTCGCCACCCAGATGCTGGAGTCCATGACCAGCGCCCCGGCCCCGACGCGCGCCGAGGCCTCGGACGTCGCCAACGCCGTCTATGAGGGCGCCGACGCCCTGATGCTGTCAGCGGAAACGGCCTCGGGCGACTATCCGCTGGAAGCGGTGGGCATCATGAACCGGATCATGGAGCGGGTGGAGAAGGACCCGATCTGGCCCGACCTGATGGACGCCGAACACGCGGGCATGGACGACTTCGACGCCGACGCCCTGGTCGCGGCGGCGCGCAAGGCCGCCGAGGCCCAGTCGACCGCCTGTATCGTCATCTTCACGACCTTGGGCGGCACCGCCCGGCGGATGTCGCGGGAGCGGCCGCTGCAGCCCATGCTGGCCTTGACGCCCAAGGCCGAGACGGCGCGGCGACTGGCCCTGGTCTGGGGACTGGAACCGCGTCTGGGCAAGGAGCCGACCTCGCTGGAGGACGTCACCGACAACGCCGTCGACAGCGCGGTGCAGTTCGGCCTGGCCCAGCCGGGGCAGCGGGTGCTGATCCTGGCCGGGACGCCCTTCGGCGCGCCGGGGGCTGCGAATCTGCTGCGATTGGCCCATGCTCCGGCCAAACCGGCGAAGCGGGGCAAGAGCTGAGACACAGGGCGTCTTCCCCGCTATAAGGCCCGCTCCAGGGGAAGAGCCTTTTATGATCAAATACCTGGGCTCGAAACGGGCCCTTCTTGATCCAATTAAAGATGCGGTAGCCCGGGTCCTGCCCGAGGGCGGGACCGTCTGCGACCTCTTCTCCGGCAGCGCCCGCGTGGGCCATGCCCTGAAGGCGCAGGGCCATCGGGTCTGGTCTAACGACCACAACAGCTATGCCCACACCCTGGCCACCGCCTATGTGCAGGCCGACCGCGAGATCTGGGCGGACAGGGCCGCCGCCGTCATCGCTGAACTGGCCGAGGTGAAGCCCGAGGCAGGCTGGTTCACCAAGACCTTCTGCGAGGACGCCCGCTTCTTTCATCCGGAAAACGGGGCGCGCGTCGACGCCATGCGCGACCGGATCGCGACGATGGCGCTGGAGCCCGAGCTGGAAGCCATCGCCATGGTGAGCCTGATGGAGGCCGCCGACCGGGTGGATTCCACCGCCGGGGTCCATATGGCCTATATGAAGGCCTGGGCGCCGCGGGCGCTGAAGCCGCTCGTGCTCAGGATGCCGGACCTGTTGCCCGGCGTGGCGGGCGGACCGTGCCGGGCGACGCANNCAGGGCGATGCGGTGGAGATCGCTGCCCAGGTCGAGGCCGACCTTGTCTATCTGGACCCGCCCTACAACCAGCACTCCTATCTGGGGAACTATCATGTCTGGGAAAGCCTGGTGCTGTGGGACAAGCCAGAGACCTATGGCGTGGCCAACAAGCGGGTGGACGTCCGGACGAGGAAGAGCGCCTTCAACTCCAAGCCGGGAATCGGCCCGGCGCTGGAGGCGGTGATCGAGGCCATCCGGGCGCCGAACCTGATCGTGTCGTTCAATGACGAAGGCTATCTGTCGCGCGCACAGCTGGTCGAGATGCTGTCGGCGCGGGGCCGGGTGCAGGTGGTGGAGATCGACCGACCCCGTTATGTCGGCGCCCGCATCGGCATCCACAATCCCAAGGGCGAGAAGGTCGGCGCCGTCGGGCGGCTGAAGAATGTGGAGTATTTGTTCCTCGTCACCGACCGGGTTGTGGCCCTGCCGGAGGCGGCGTAGCGTTTCGTTAAGGAACACTCGCGGGCGCCGGTCGTTTGGCTCGGCATGGAACAGCTGTCGATGACCCCGATCTCGCACGCCGAAGCGCTCCGCGCCCAGGCCGCTGAAAAGGCCTACCGCAAGGCCATGGACGCCCGCGACGCCGTTGCCTGGCGAGCGCCCGGCGTAAGCCGCTTCGACAGCCGCCCGGCCAATGACACGGGCGAGAGCGAGCCGACGATCAAGGAACTGCTGAGCGACCTTCCGCCGTGGGTTACTATCGCGGCAGGTGCGGTCGTGGCGGCGTCCATGGGCGCGCTGCTGGGCGGCGCGCTGCACATCTAGAGCTTTATCCCGCCAGCAAGGCCCTGATCGGCGCCCAGCTGGGGCGGTGGGCAGGGCAGGGACCCATGGCTTTGAGGGCGGCCTGATGGATGGGAGCGTTGTAGCCCTTGTGGGCCGCGAAGCCGTAGCCCGGGTATTGGGCGTCCAGCTCGATCATCAGCCGGTCGCGCGCGGTCTTGGCCAGGATCGAGGCCGCGGCGATGGACAGCGACAGGCCGTCGCCGCCGACCACGGTCTTGACCTCGCACGGCAGTTTGAAGCGGTAGTTGCCGTCGACCAGCGCCGCCTTCGGCTGCACTGACAGGGCCTCGATGGCGCGGCACATGGCCAGACCGGTCGCGTGGAGGATGTTGAGCTCCTCGATCTC
>DBBK01000034.1:0-322 GCA_002292165.1 Brevundimonas sp. UBA986 | reverse complement strand
GGCTCCAGCAGGAAGCGGCGCTTCTCGGTCAGGGCCTTGGAGTCGTCGATGCCCTCGGGCAGGTCGTCGGGGTTGAGGATCACCGCCGCCGCCGAGACGGGACCGGCCCAAGGCCCACGCCCGGCCTCGTCCACGCCGCAGACCGGGCCGCCGACCGACTGGGCCAGCAGCACATCGAGCGCGGTGGTCGGGAAGACGCGGTCTGATTTGGAGGAGGGCTTGGGCATCAGCGGCCGCCCATAGCCCGAACCTCGTCGCAGCGGAAGCACGGCTCGATGTGGTCGTTGACCATGCCGGTGGCCTGCATGAAGGCATAGACGAT
>DBBK01000126.1:374-3539 GCA_002292165.1 Brevundimonas sp. UBA986 | reverse complement strand
ATCCCCGCTTTCGCGGGGATGACAAATGCCGACTGAAAGCAAAACGCCTGAACCGGCCCGGATCGACCCGATCCGGGCCGGTCTGCTTTGCCGCTGCCCGAACTGCGGCCAGAGCCGGCTGTTCGAGGGCTTCCTGAAGGTGGTCGAGCGGTGCGCGGCCTGCGGCTTCGACTTCACGCGGCTGAACACCGGCGACGGGGCGGCCATCTTCATCATGCAGATCGCCGGCGGGATCGTGGTCTTCACCGCCCTCTGGCTGCAGATCGCCTATGATCCGCCGATCTGGCTGTTGCTGCTGCTCGCGGTGCCGACCGCCCTGGCGCTGGCGCTCGGGCTGATGCGGCCCGGCAAGGGGCTGATGATCGCGCTACAGATGAAGGGACGGGACCGGTGAAACGTTTCCCCTGGATCCTGACGCTCGCCGTCCTTCCCTGCCTCGTCCTGCTGATCGGGCTGGGCGTATGGCAGGTGCAGCGGTTGCACTGGAAGGAGGGGCTGATCGCCCAGGCCGATGCGGCGGCCAGGGCGGCGCCTGGCCCCATCGACGAGATCCTGGCCGCGTCCGACCCCGAGTTCAGAAAGGCCCTGATCGTCTGTCCGGGCCTGCCGACCGCGCCCTTTGTCGAGTTGCAGACGATCCATGAGGAGAAGGTCGGGGTGCGGCTGATCTCGGTCTGCCGGGCGCCGGGCGAGGCCAGGCCCTTCCTGATCGACCGGGGCTTCCTGCCGGATACGGTGTCGGCGCGGCCGCGCGTGATCGAATCGACCCTGCCGCTGTCCCTGCTGGTCGAACTGCGCCGGACGCCCAGGGCCGGGGGCGGGATGACGCCGGCGCCTGCCACGATCTCGGGCGTCAATCACTTCTACGCCCGCGACAGCGTGGCCATGGCGAAGGCGCTCGGCGCGCCGGACGCCTCGGCATTCACCCTGTTCGCCCTGTCCTCGAGCAATCCTGAGCTGGGCGCGATTCAGGCCTCGGCCCCGCCCGCCGCCTTCGCCAACAATCATTTCGGTTATGCCCTGACCTGGTTCGGACTGGCGGTGGCCCTGATGGGCTTCTATGTGGCGATGCTCCGTCGGCGACTGGCGCCGACGCCCGTGAAAGATTCACACTGACCGCCACCCTCCATACCCTCGCCAACGGCGTCCGCGTCGTCTGTGATCCGATGCCCGGGCTGAAGACCCTGGCCCTGACCGTCGCCGTGCGCGGCGGGGCGAGGTGGGAGAACGAAACCCGGTCCGGCTGGTCCCATCTTCTCGAACATCTGGTGTTCAAGGGCGCCGGAGACATGGGCGCCAAGGACATCGTCGAGCGGATCGAGGCCGAGGGCGGGACGATCAACGCCGCCACAGGATACGAGCGGACCAGTTTCGAGGTCCGGGCTCTGGACGGCTCCCTGGGGCTGGCCATGCAGGTGGTCTCCGACCTCGTCTTCCGCCCGAGGCTGGATCCGGTCGAGATCGAGCGCGAGAAGGACGTCGTGGCCCAGGAGATCGCCGAGGCCTTCGACACCCCTGACGACCATGTGTTCGAGATGGTCCAGACCAGGGCCTTCGCCGGCCAGTCGATGGGGCGGCCCATCCTCGGCTCGGTCGAGAGCCTGAAGCCGGTGACGCGCGAGAGCATCGGCGACTGGCGCGCCCGCCTCTATTCGCCCGACCGGATGGTGGTGGCGGTGTCCGGTGCGGTCGATCAGGCCGAACTGCTGGACCTGGCCGGGCGCTGGTTCGGTTCGGCGGTCGCCACCCCGGCCGAGACGCCCGAACCCGCGACCTTCATCGGCGGGGCGGCGAGGCTGAGCCGCAAGATCGAACAGGCCAATATCGTCTTCCAGCTGCCCTCGGTGTCGGCGACCGACCCGGACCTGCCGGCCATGCGGCTGTTCACCGAAATCCTCGGCGGCGGCATGGCGTCGCGCCTGTTCCAGAGCGCGCGCGAGGAGCGGGGGCTGGCCTATGCCATCGACGCCTATCAGGAAGCCTATGAGGACATCGGAGTGCTGGGTGTCTATGCGGGCGCCGCCGCCGACCGGGCCGTGGAACTGGCCGGGGTCTGCGCCGAGGAGATCCGGGCCCTGGCGACCGAGGGGCCGAGCGAGGCCGAGCTGTCTCGGGCCAAGGCGGTGCTCAAGGCTGGCCTGTGGATGTCGGACGAAAGCCCGGCCAGCCGCGCGGGCCGCAACGCCGCCCAGACCCTGATCTACGGCGCGCCCGTGTCGTCGGACGACAGCGTGGCCCGGATCGCGGTGACGACAGCGGAGGATCTGCGCCGTGTAGGTCAGCGCGTGCTGGCTTCGGGCCTGTCGGCGACCTCGGTGCTGGGACCGAAGGCGGCCCATGCGGCGGGCGCGGCTTTCGTGAAGGGGTTGGCGGGCTGATTCTCCCCTTCCGGGACAGGGGTCGCCAACCGCGCTTTCTCCGGTTTAAGTTGCCCCCATGGCCCTTCTCGACTGGATGACGGATGCGACCGGCCCGGTGGTCGAGGGGCGGGGGGTGATCCTTCGGCCGCCGCGCATCGGCGACTATGCGGCCTGGGCCGACCTGCGGGAAAACTCGCGCGACTATCTGCAGCCGTGGGAGCCGGCCTGGCCCGACGACGACCTGACCCGGGCGGCCTATCGCCGCCGCCTGACCGTCTATGCGCGCGAGATGGAGCTGGGCAACGCCTGGCCCTTCTTCGTCTTCGACCCGACCGGGCGGACCCTCTACGGCGCCATCACCCTGTCCAACATCCGCCGGGGCGTCGCCGAGACCGGGACCCTGGGCTACTGGATCGGCCGTCCGTTCGCGGGCGAGGGCCACGGCACGGCGGCGGTGAAGGCCATGTCGCGCCACGCCTTTCGCCAGCTGAAGCTGCACCGGCTGGAGGCCTCCTGCCTGCCGTCCAACGCCGCCTCGCGCCGCGTGCTGGAGAAATCCGGCTTCCGGCTGGAGGGCGAGGCCCGGGCTTATCTTAAAATTAACGGCGCATGGGCAGATCATCTGCTGTTCGGCCTCTTGTCAGAAGACGCCGAACGGGCCGAGGTAAGGTCCGTCTGAAGGAAGAGCGCCCCCGCCCGTGACCCCCTCGCGATCCAGAACCCTGGCCTGGGACGCGACCACGGCGATCGAGGCGCTCGCCGCCGCCGACACGGCGCTGTGGATCTGGACCCCTTCGGAAGACAC
>DBBK01000126.1:0-314 GCA_002292165.1 Brevundimonas sp. UBA986 | reverse complement strand
GCCGCAGGACCGGTCGCTGGCCGAAAGCATCCTGACCCCGAAGGAGGAGGGCGCCGAGATCGCCGTCCGCCTGAGGATGCGCGGTTCCGAGACCTGTCTGTGGCGCGGCGTCTGGCTGGAAGACGGCTTGCGCGCCGCCGGGATGGTGGCGCTGGAAACGAAATTCGCGGGCGCCGCCAAGGACGCCCTGACCGGTCTTCTGGACCGCCGCGCCTTCCTGGCCCGGGCTTCCGACATTCTGGCCACGCCGGGCGACTATGAGCTGGTGGTCGCCGACGTGGACCGTCTGCGGCGGCTGAACGAGGCCCTGGGCC
>DBBK01000036.1 GCA_002292165.1 Brevundimonas sp. UBA986 | reverse complement strand
AAGCTGGGCTTCCTGCCCGGCGACCTGAACGAAAAGGTCGATCCCTATCTGGCCCCGATCTGGGAAGCCCTGAACGACATCCTCGGCGCCGAGGACGTCCAGCGCCGCCGCGACAAGGGTGAGATCGAGGCCGCCCCCATCGCCTTCATGCGCGGCCGCACCCTCAGCCACGCCTTCATCATCGTCGACGAGGCCCAGAACACCTCGCGGCTGCAGATGAAGATGGTCCTGACCCGTCTGGGCGAGGGCGCGCGCATGGTCGTCACCGGCGACCCGACCCAGATTGACCTTCTGAACCCGCGCGATTCTGGTCTGGCCCATGCGCTTCGCATCCTGCGCGATGTGAAGGGAGTCGGGGTGCTGGAGTTCGAGGCCCGCGACGTGGTCCGCCACGCCATGGTCGAGCGGATCGTGCGCGCCTATGACGCCGATGCCGCGGGCAGCCGTCCGAAGGCCGACCTCGAAGATCCTTCTGCATGATCGAGGTTGAGATCGAGGCCGACGACTGGACCGAGGCCCTGCCGGACGCGGAGGCGATCGTCGAACGGGCCGCGCAAGCCGCGCTGGGCGAGGTCGAGGGCGGCCTCGTCGTTCTGCTGACCGACAACGGCGCCGTCCAGTTGCTCAACGCCCAGTTCCGCGACAAGGACCGGCCGACCAATGTCCTGTCCTTTCCGGGCGGGGACATGCCGATGCCCGGAGCGCCCACCCATCTGGGCGATATCGTCCTTGCCTTCGGCGTCTGCCGTGACGAGGCGGTGGCGCAGGGCAAGAGCCTGGCCAACCACCTGACCCATCTGGTCATCCACGGGACCCTGCACGTCCTGGGGCGCGACCATGAGGAGGAGGCTGAGGCCGAGGCGATGGAGGCGGAAGAACGCACCCTGCTTGCCAGCCTGGGCGTGGCGGACCCATACATCCTGCCTGACGACCTCTGAATCGCCGCCACCTCCGCCATCAGTAAAACGGGCCGCATGACCTCCGAACCTCTGGCCGATCTGCCCGTCCACGATCTCGCCGCCGCCAGCGAGAAGCGCCGTCGGCTGGTCCTGCGCCTCGGCCGCATCGGTCTGGCGCTTCTGGCCGGCGTCGGCGCCGCCCTGGCCCATCCGCCTTTCGGGGTTCTACCGGGCCTGTTGGGCTATCCGCTGCTCATGCTGCTGGCCGAGGGGTCGGAGACGAAGCGCGGGGCCTTCTGGATGGGCTGGCTGGGCGGCTTCGCCTATTTCTTCATTTCCTGCTGGTGGGTCGCCGAGGCGTTTCAGGTCGATCCGTCGCAGGCCTGGATGGCGCCCTTCGCCGCCAGCCTCCTGCCCGCCGGTCTGGGTCTCTTCTGGGGGACGGCGCTCGCCCTCTATCGCCGGTTCGCGCCCACGGGCGTCATCCGCGTTTTCGTCTTCGCCGCCCTGTTCTGTTTGCTGGAATGGCTGCGCGGCCACGTCCTGACCGGCTTCCCCTGGAACCCGGCGGGCGCCAGCTGGAAGGCTGGATCGGCGGGTTCGCAGTTCGCCTCGGTCGTCGGGGTCTATGGCCTCAGCTTCGTCACCGTCGCCGCCGTCTCGGCCTTCGCCCCGCTTCTCGGACCAGGCACGCGCGAGCGTCGCGCCGCCTCGGCCCTGATCGGCGCCGGGGTTCTGCTGGCCCTCGTGATTGGCGGGATGATCCGGCTGCACGGGGCGAAGGTGGAGCTGTCGCCGACGCTCGTCCGTATCGTTCAGGCTGACGTGGCCCAGGAATCGAAGTGGACGCCCGAGGCCTATCAGGGGATCGTCGACCGCTATCTGAACCTGACCGCCAGACCGGGCGAAGGCGGCCTGCCCGACGTCGTAGTCTGGCCCGAGGGGGCGCTTCCGGCCAGCGCCAATCAGGTCTTCGCCGACGGCGCCCCGGAAGCCACGGCCATCGCCCGCGCCCTTCAGCCCGGCCAGACGCTTCTGATGGGCCTCGCCCGGGCCGAGCCTTCGCCGAAGCCCGGCGCCCCCGACCGCTATTTCAACAGCCTGTTCGCCCTGCATGACGAGGGGGACGGTCCGGGTCTGCGGGTCAGCGCCATCTATGACAAATACCGGCTGGTGCCCTTCGGCGAATATCTGCCGCTCGGCGACCTGATGGGGACGCTTGGGATCCGCAGTCTGGTGCATATGCCATCGGACTTCAGCGCGGGGCCGAAACCGGCCCCGATCACCCTGCCCAACGCCCCGCGCGTCCAGCCGCTGATCTGCTACGAAAGCCTCTATCCGGGCTTCACCCCGGGCGGGGGGGCGCGGCCGTCGTGGATCGCCAATGTCTCGAACGACGCCTGGTTCGGCAGGACCTCGGGGCCGCTGCAGCATCTGAATCTGGCCAGCTATCGCGCCATCGAGACCGGCCTGCCGGTGGTGCGCGCCACCCCGACCGGGGTCTCGGCGATGATCGACGGCTGGGGGCGGCTGGTCCCCGGCAAGCGGCTGAACCCGGGCGAGAGCGGGGTCATCGACGCCTTCCTGCCGCGCCCGGCGCCGGCGACCCTCTATGGCCGGGTCGGCGACCTGTTCTTCTGGCTGGCGGTCCTGGCCGGCCTGGCCATCTGCCTGCCCTGGCGCCGTCTGGCCCAGCCCGGGACCGGGCGGGCAACATGAAGAAGGCGCGGAAGAGGGCGGCGGGGGCTCGGCAGGAGACCGAGCGGACCCGTCACGTCGACGCGGCCGTCAGCCGTCGCTTCCGTGAACTCCGCGAGGCCCTGGGTCTGACCCGCCGTCAGGTCGCCACCGACATGGGCGCCTCCGAGGGGCGCTGGCAGGGCTATGAAAGCGGCCAGCGCATTCCCGCCTCGCGCATCTGGCAGTTCTGCCGCCGCTACGGTCTGGACGTGTCCGTGGTCTATGCCGGTCTGCCCTTCACCATCGGCCCGGTGCGTGACGCGAGCCCGGACGGCGGCGAAGGGGGCGCTACCGGCGCGAAGGTCGGTGCGACGACGGGGCCGACAGGAGGCCATACGGCCGGCCTGACGGCGGGCTCCGCGGCCGGGGTTGCTTCGGGGTTGGCGGAGGAGGGGACGGTGTTTGATCCCGCGTCCGGAAATCCGCACGATCCGGCGCCGGACGATGCGGCCCTGCGCGCCATCGCCGAGGTCGCCGCCGATCTGAGCCCGCTGGAGCGGAATCTGGCCCTTGCGGCGCTCAGGGGGATTCGCTCGCATAAGGCGAATCGGTCCTAAACTTTCGCGTTTTTGCATATGGTACGTTTCGTACCTGATACCCATTCGCGGTTTGCAGCGCGGAATCCGCGAAAAATGATGCCTAAAGGTTGCAACCGAATGTGAAGCGCCGCCGTATGTATAATATTGGGTGACAGCCGCTGAAACGCGGCGCATCACAACGGTCGCGTTAGTACGCGGATACGGCGAGAGAAAAATGGCTAGAGGCGCAGGCGAAGACGGACCCCACCCCGTCGACCGTCATGTAGGCAGACGGGTATGCGAAAAACGCATCAGCCTGGGGTACAATCAGAGCGATCTGGGCCGGGCTCTCGGTCTGACCTTCCAGCAGATTCAGAAGTATGAGAAGGGCGCCAACCGCATCTCGGCGTCCAAGCTCTGGGATATCGCTCGCTTCTTCAAGGTCGACATCGGCTATTTCTTCCAGGGCCTGGCCCAGGGAGCGCCGGGTATGGCCGAGGAGGGCGGCGCGGCCTTTGACCACGACTTCCCCTCGACCCGCTATTCGATCGAGATTTCGCGTCTGGCCCCCCAGCTGTCGAACCGGCAGCAGAAGCTGGCGCTGGACCTGATCCGCGAGATGACCGACCGTCCTGAGGAAGAGGCCTGAAGGCCTCCCCGAACGGCCGCCTCTCTAGTTCGAGCCGGACCCTGAATCCGCACCCGAGGCCGGCGTGCGCCGCACGCCGAAGGTCGGCGCCCGCGACTTCTGTTCGGCCCAGTAGGTCGCACCGTCGTCGGGCTTGAACATGGTCCGTGGCGTACCATCCCGGGCCACCACGGCGAAGGTGTTGGTCGAGGCCTGGTAGTAGAGGGTGTCGCCGTTCGGTCGCTTCGCCGTATCGGCCCCCGCCGGCGGGTGGTCGGCGAAGGCCTTCATCCGCGCCGCATAGTCCTCGGCCGAGCGCGCCCCGAAGGCCGCGCCGTTGCGTTCGTACAGACGTACGATCTTGGCGTCGGCCGTCTCGCGCCGGTTGGCGGTGACCACTCCCTTTTCCGCCGCCGCCGCGCCGCCGGAGTCCGCGCCTGCCGCCTGGGCGGGTCCGCCGAGCGCCGCGGTGGTCAGAACCGCGCCGGCCTCGCCCGCCCGATCCCGCGTCTGCACCGCCGACGGCCCGTTGTCGCAGCCGCCCGCCAACAGAAGCACCGCGCCGACGCCCAGCGCCGTCCCGGTCCTGATGATCATTCCGCCCATCCAACCCTCCCTTGCATCGCTGAACCCAGTTATGCATAGGTTGCATGTTCCCGCAATGTTCTTTTTTGAGGTTGTGCGCCGCCTCGACGCAAGCAGGCCGCCCCGCTAGAGAAGGCCCATGACCTCCGGCGCTCTCCAGTCCCGCAAGATCCTGCTGATCGTCGGCGGCGGCATCGCCGCCTACAAGGCGCTGGAGCTGGTCCGCCTGATCAGGAAGGCCGGGGGCGAGGTCCAGACCATCCTGACCGCCTCGGGCGCCGAGTTCGTCACCCCCCTGTCTCTGGCCGCCCTGACCGGCCACCCGGTGCGCCAGACCCTGTTCGCGCCCGAAGACGAGACGGCCATGGGCCATATCGAACTGTCGCGCTGGGCCGATCTGATCGTGGTGGCGCCCGCCACCGCCGGCCTGATCGCCAAGGCCGCCAACGGTCTGGCCGACGACCTGGCCTCGACGACCCTGATCGCCACCGACAAGAAGACCCTGCTGGCGCCCGCGATGAACGTCCGCATGTGGCTGCACCCGGCGGTCCAGGCCAATGTGGCGCGGCTCAAGGGCTTCGAAGGCTTCCACGGCATGGCGGTGGTCGGTCCCGATGACGGGGAGATGGCCTGCGGCGAATACGGACCCGGCCGGATGGCCGAACCCGCCGCCATCCTGGACAAGATCATCGACCTGTTGAGCGGGCCTGACGGCAGGCCGCTTCTGGGCCGCAGGGCGGTCGTGACGGCCGGCCCGACCTTCGAGGCCATCGACCCCGTGCGGGGCCTGACCAACCGCTCCAGCGGCAAACAGGGCTATGCCATCGCCTCGGCTCTGGCCGCCCTCGGCGCCGAGGTGACGCTGGTGTCCGGCCCCACCGGACTGCCCGTCCCCGTCGGCGTGACCCGCACCGACGTCGAGAGCGCGCTTGAGATGAAGGCGGCGACGGAATCCGCGCTTCCGGCCGACATCGCTGTCCTGTCCGCCGCCGTCGCAGACTGGCGCATCGACACCATCGCCGGCGGCAAGATCAAGAAGGGCCCGGGCGGCCCGCCGACCCTGGCCTTGATCGAGAACCCCGACATCCTCGCCGGTATCGCCGCCCCCGGCCCCAACCGCCCCGCCCTCGTCATCGGATTCGCCGCCGAGACCACGGATCTGGAGGCCAACGCCCGCGCCAAGCTGTCGAGGAAGGGTTGCGACTGGATTGTCGGCAACGACGTCTCCGACGACGTCTTCGGCTCGGACGGTAACGCCGTGCTTCTGGTGACCCGCGAGGGGACCGAGAGCTGGCCGCGCCAGCCCAAGACCGCCATCGCCCGCGCCCTCGCCGCCCGGATCGCCGACCACTTCCAGCCCACCCCTCCCAAGACCTCCGGAAAAGCCTGAATGACCACCCTGCGGATCCAGCGCCTGCCCCATTCAGAGGGGCTGGCCCTGCCGGCCTATGAGACGACCGGTTCGGCCGGAATGGACCTGCGCGCCGCCGTGCCCGCCGATGCGCCCCTGACAATGGCGCCGGGCGCACGCGCCCTCGTGCCCACGGGGTTGAAGATCGCCCTGGAGCCCGGCTGGGAGGCCCAGGTGCGGCCCCGCTCTGGTCTGGCGCTCAAGCACGGCGTCACCTGCCTGAACTCGCCCGGAACGATCGACAGCGACTATCGCGGCGAGGTCGGGGTGATCCTGATCAACCACGGCGCCGAGACCTTCGTGATCCAGCGCGGCGAACGCATCGCCCAGCTTGTTATCGCAGCGCATGCTCAGGCCGTGATCGCCGAGGTCGACAGCCTGGACGAGACCACACGCGGCGCCGGCGGCTTCGGCTCAACGGGCCGGTAGATGGGGTATTCGATGGACGCCGCCGATCTCTGGCAGAGCCGCCTGTTCGACGTCGTTCATGCTCTGGGCGGCGAGCTGAAGGATCTTCACAAGTCCAATCCCTGGCCGGAGCAGCCTGTGCTCGACGAGGCCATGAAGGCGCTCGCGACGGAACTGTGGGATCAGGGGTTCAGCGAAACCGACATCAGGGCGGCGTTCGAGACGGCGGTCCGACTGCTGCCGGCCTATACCGCCGGCGAAGATACGCGCCCCTGAACCGGTGCCCCTAGACCGGCGCCGACGTCGTCTGGACCAGCCGGTCCTTGCTGCGCTTGTGCTCGCGCCAGACGGTGTAGAGGCCGCTGGCGGCGATCAGGACGCCGCCGACCAAGGTGTTCAGGCTGGGCGGGCTGTTCATCAGCCACCAGCCGAAGATCACCGCCCCGACGATCTGGAGATAGTCGAAGGGCGCCACCGTCGCGACCGGGGCGGCCTTGAGCGAGGCGGCCGAGCTCAGCTGGGCCAGCGCCCCGGCGAACCCGCCCGCGGCCAGAAGCCCGTAGGTCGGCAGGTCGTGCCAGTGGCCGAAGAACGGCAGCATCAGTCCGCCCACGACCACCGAGGCCGAGAAGAACCAGAAGACGATCGCGGCCACATGTTCGGTGTCCTTGAGCTGGCGCAGGGTCACCGTCACGCCGGCGGTGCCGAGCGCGGCCAGCAGGCCGAACACCACCCCGTCCGGCGGCGGGGCGTGTCCGGATCCCGGCCTCAGCACCACGGCGACGCCGATGAAGCCGACCAGGACGGCGATCCAGCGATGGCGCCCGATGGCTTCCTTCAGGATCAGCCCCGCGAGGATGGTCGCGAAGATCGGGGCGGTGAAGCCCAGTGTCGCCGCGTCCGGCAGGGTCAGCAGGGTCAGGGCGTGGAAGGTGCACAGGATCGAGGCGATGCCGAGCCCGCTGCGGAACAGATGGGCCCAGGGCCGTTCCGTCCCCAGCACCCGAACGCCCCCATGCATGGTCAGGACCCAGACCAGCACCACGGGCAGGCCGAACAGGGCGCGGTAGAACAGCATTTCGGGCGCATTGACCCCATGGGTCGTCGCCAGCTTGAGCACTGCCGACATGATCGAGAAGAAGCCCGCCGAGGCGATCCTCAGGGCGATGCCGAACGCGATCCGGTCGGTCTGTGCGGTCGCCGTCCCGCTCATGGTTTCAAGGCCTTGCCGATCATCCGCGCTGTCTAGCGGAGCCGTGCTCCTCTGTCCGGTTGAAATCGCGCACGCGCGGGCGGAGCGAATCCGGAAGATCGGCGTTAACCCTGCTTCATGCGGCCAAGCTGTGTTTCCGGCGGGCCCTCAATCAACAGGAGCGGTGCGTGATGGAAAACTTCCTCGATCAGATCGGTTCGCTTCTGAGCGGCCTGTTCGCCCTGGCCCAGGGCGGCTTCGACGGCGTCAATCAGGTGGTAGGGCTGATCATCGCCCTGATCGCCGCCTTGGTGATGCCGGCCTGGCGCAGCCTGTGGGGCACGGCCCTGGGCGCCGTCATCGTCGACCGTCTGGTGGTCATGCTGCGTCCGGCGCTGGACGGTGGCCAGATCGCCCTGCCGGACATCATGACGATGAGCTTCTGGATGACCGCCCTGGCGTTGTTCCTCGGCTATGCCATCGTGATCGCGATCTTCTTCTTCCTGAAGACCTTGCTCACGGGCACGGCCTTCCGCTCTCACGGGCATCGCCACGCGCACTAGCGCCTTCTTCCTTTCATCATTGCCCGACTTGATCGGGCAACCCAGCGGCGCCGAAGGCGAGCTGTTCAGGCAGGATGTTGATGCATCTCGTCAGGGCCACGTCCGCGCTCGCGCGCGCCGCTGGGTCCCCCGGTCTCGCTACGCTCGCCGGAGGGTGACGAAAGAAGGGAGTTGCGCTCAAGTAGTGAGCGACCGCGTCGCGAAGCGACCCGAACAAGGATCAGGCAGGCTACGCCTGCCTGAAGCCAAGCACGTCCTGCATGTCGTAAAGGCCCGGGCGGCGCGTGCGGACCCAGGCGGCCGCCGCCACCGCGCCCTTGGCGAACAGGCTGCGGTCGATGGCCGAATGGCTCAGGGTCAGGGTCTCGTCCTTGGAGGCGAACAGCACCGTATGCTCGCCGACGATGCCGCCGCCGCGGATCGAGGCAAAGCCGATCTTGCCCGGCTCGCGCTCGCCGGTGATGCCGTCATAGGGCTTCTGGCGGACCTCCTCGAGGTCATGGCCGCGTCCGTTGGCCGCCGCCTCGCCCAGCATCAGGGCCGTGCCCGAGGGAGCGTCGACCTTGAGCCGGTGATGGGCCTCGATCACCTCGATGTCCCAGTCGCGCGCGTCCAGCCGCAGGGCGGCGTGCTCGACCAGGCCGATCAGGATATTGACCCCCAGGGAATAGTTGCCGCTGCGCACGATGGCGACCTTTTCGGCCGCCTTGACGATCCGGGCGTCCTGCTCCGGCGAAAAGCCTGTCGAGCCGATGACCAGGGCCGGGCCGCCGCGTTCGGCCGCCAGCTCCGCCAGCGCCGTGGAGGCCTCGGCCGTCGAGAAGTCGATGACCACGTCACACAGGCTCAGGTCGGGGGTCTCGCCCCAGTCGAAGCGCACGGCGACCATGACGTCGTCGCGCTCATCCAGCACCTGATCGACCGCACGGCCCATCCGGCCGCGTGCGCCGGAGATACCGGCATGAAAGATTCCGCTCATCGACGCACTCTAAGCACGAACCGGCTTACGCCGCAGTCTCTTTCGAGGGATCCGGCTCGGAACCGAGGATATCGGCCCAGAAGCGCTTGGCCTTGCCGGCGAACGAGGTGTTGCGCGGGTTCTGGCTCTCGCCGAACGACTGGGCCAGCTCCTGCATCAGCTCCTTCTGGCGCGGGGTCAGGTCGGTCGGGGTCTCGACGAACAGCTCCACCACCAGATCGCCGCGCTGGCGGCCGTTCAGGTGGGGCATGCCCTTGCCCTTGATGCGGACGGTCTTGCCGGTCTGGGCGCCGGCGGGAACGACCACCGGGGCCTTGCACTGGCCGTCACAGGCCTCGGACACCAGACAGGGGGCCTCGATCTCGCCGCCCAGGGCCGCGACCGTCATTGGCACCGGCACGGTGCACAGCAGATCGAGGTTGTCGCGTTCGAACAGCTCGTGCGGCTGGACGGAGATGAAGACATAGAGGTCGCCGCGCGGGCCGCCGCGCTGGCCGGCGTCGCCCTCGCCCGTCAGGCGGATGCGCGAGCCGTCGTCCACGCCTGCCGGAACCTTCAGGTTCAGGGTGCGGGTCTTGCGAACCTGGCCATGGCCGTGACACGTCGTGCAGACATCCGCCTGCGAGATCTTTTGGCCGGCCCCGCCGCAGCTGGGGCAGGTGCGCTCCACCTGGAAGAAGCCGTTGGCCTGACGCACCCGGCCCTGGCCGGCGCAGGTCGAACATGTGGTCGGCTTGGCGCCCTTCCTGGCGCCCGTGCCCTCGCAGGTTTCGCAGGTCAGGGTCGAGGGGACCGAGATCTCGACCTCGGCGCCCTTGTAGGCCTGCTCCAGGGTGATCTCGAGGTCGTAGCGCAGGTCCGAGCCGCGCCGCGGGCCGTTGTTCTGCCGGCCGCCGCCGCGTCCGCCGAAGACGTCGCCGAAGGCGTCGCCGAAGACCTGGGAGAAGATGTCGTTGACGTCGTGGAAGCCCTGCTGGCCGCCGCCGAAACCACCGCCGCCTCCGCCGTTTACGCCCGCATGGCCGTAGCGGTCATAGGCGGCGCGCTTCTGCTCGTCCGACAGAACGGTATAGGCCTCGGAGATTTCCTTGAACTTCGCCATCGATTCTTCGGAGCCGCCGTTGCGGTCCGGGTGGTGGATCATGGCCAGTTTGCGATAGCTGGATTTCAGTCCGGCGGCGTCGATGGTCCGCTCGACCTCCAGAATCTCGTAATAGTCACGCGCCATCGGGCGAACTCGTCCTCTATCCCTTGCGGCCCGGCGTCGCCTCTGCGGGCGATCGGCGCGGTCCGGTGACCCAATCAGTGCCTGTCAGACACATGGTAAGCGGGTCGTGTGATGCAACCTTCATAAAAGAAGGCCCCGCTGCCGTCTGACAAGCGGGGCCCTCAAGTTTCGGAGAGCGTGTGACTTACGCGCTCTTCTTTTCGTCGTCGTCGCCGTCGACTTCCTCGAACTCGGCGTCGACCACGCCGTCGTCGGCGGTCGCCGTCGCGTCATCGCCCGAACCGGCCGACTGGGCGTACATGGCCTCGCCCAGCTTCATCGAGGCCTGGACCAGGGTGTTGGTCTTGGCGCGGATGTCTTCCGGGTCTGTGCCGGCTTCCTTGGCGGCCTTCAGATCGGCGAGGGCGGTTTCGATCGCGCCCTTCTCGTCGGCGCCGACCTTGTCGCCGTGTTCGGCCAGGGCCTTCTCGGTCGAGTGGATCAGGCTTTCGGCGGCGTTGTTCGCCTCGACCAGGTCCTTCTTGGCCTTGTCGGCCGTGGCGTTGGCCTCGGCTTCCTTGACCATCTTGTCGATGTCGGCGTCCGACAGGCCGCCGTTGGCCTGGATGCGGATCGACTGCTCCTTGTTGGTCGCCTTGTCCTTGGCGGTGACGTGGACGATGCCGTTGGCGTCGATATCGAAGGCGACCTCGATCTGCGGAAGGCCGCGCGGCGCCGGCGGAATGCCCATCAGGTCGAACTGACCCAGGACCTTGTTGTCCGCCGCCATCGGGCGTTCGCCCTGGAAGACCCGGATCGTCACGGCCGACTGGTTGTCGTCGGCGGTCGAGAAGACCTGGCTCTTCTTGGTCGGGATGGTGGTGTTGCGTTCGATCAGCGGGGTGAAGACGCCGCCCAGGGTCTCGATGCCCAGGGTCAGCGGGGTCACGTCCAGCAGCAGCACGTCCTTGACGTCGCCTTGCAGGACGCCGGCCTGAACGGCGGCGCCCAGGGCCACGACCTCGTCAGGGTTCACGCCCTTGTGGGGCTCCTTGCCGAAGAATTTCTTCACGGCTTCCTGCACGGCGGGCATGCGGGTCATGCCGCCGACCA
>DBBK01000142.1:3751-4006 GCA_002292165.1 Brevundimonas sp. UBA986 | reverse complement strand
GTGGGTGGCGAAGGCGTGGCGCAGGACGTGGGGGCTGACCCGGGCCGGGTCGATGCCGGCGTCGATGGCGGCCTGATCGAGCTGCTGGGCGAAGCGGCGCGGGGTGAGATGGCCGGTCGCCCCGGTGGACGGGAAGAGCCACGGACTGTCTGGCCCCTTCTTCGGCTTGCGGGCGTCGCGGACCTCGAGCCAGGCCTTCACCGCCTCGCGCGCGGCGCTGTTCAACGGGGCCATCCGCTCCTTGCCGCCCTTGCC
>DBBK01000142.1:2249-3742 GCA_002292165.1 Brevundimonas sp. UBA986 | reverse complement strand
GGGTCGCGCCGCACCGCCTCGACCTTGAGCGCCAGCAGTTCCGACACCCGCAATCCCGAAGCATAGGCCAGCTCGACCAGCGCTAGCATCCGTACCGCCCGCGCGCCATCCTCCTTGCCCGAGGCGGCCAGCAGAGCCTCGATCTCCTCGCGGCTCAGGGTTTTCGGCAGGCTGCGGCCCTGTTTGGGCGCATCCAGACGGCGCGAGGGATCGTCCGCCCGCCAGCCTTCGCCCAGCGCAAATCGATAGAACTGCCGCACCGCCGAACGTCGCCGCGCCGCCGTCGCCGCCGACAGGCCGCGCAGGGACAGGGAGGCATACCAGTCCTCGATCGCCGCCTCATCGGCCGCGATCAGCCCGCCTTTCCCGACCCCCGCCTCGGCGTCGGCCAGGTCGCGCGCATAGGCCGACAGTGTGTGGGGCGAGGCGTCGCGCTCGACCGCCATCATCTCCAGAAAGGCCTCGATCTGCGGCGAGGCGGGGATGTCGCTCATGCTTTTGCGCTCAAGCTTTGGCCATCAAGGTCTGGCGACACCGGTCGCATCGTGTAGAGGATCGACGGGTTATGCCTTCGCCGTCCGTCTCTCCGAATCCCGATGCTCTGAAGCGTCATGACCGCACCATAGCCCTGGTGGGGCTGATGGGCGTGGGAAAATCCACGGTCGGGCGGCGGCTGGGCCAGAGGCTGGGCCTGCCCTTCGCCGACGGCGACGACGAGATCGAGGCGGCCGCGGGCATGACGGTCTCGGACATCTTCGCCCGGCTGGGCGAGGCCGAGTTCCGCGACGGCGAGGCCCGGGTCATGAAGCGGCTGCTGGAAGGCCCGCCCATGGTGCTGGCGACCGGCGGCGGGGCCATCCTCAATGCCGAGACCCGCACCTTGCTCAAACAGCACGCCATCACCGTCTGGCTGAGGGCCGATATCAAGGTCATCGCCGCACGGGTCGCCCGGCGTGACACGCGGCCGTTGTTGCGCGGCAAGGATCCGGCCGAGGCCCTGACCGCCATGGCCGAGGTTCGTTATCCGGTCTACGGCCAGGCCGATGTGACCGTCGACGTCGGCGGCGGCGCCCATGCCGAGGCCGTCGAGGCCATCGTCCGGGCGCTGGATGCTTATCGCGCCGACACCAGCGTCGGGCAGGGCGGACAATGACCGATTTCCCCGTGACCGTGGTTCCCGTCGGCGGCGGGGCCTTCGCCCCCTATGACGTGGTGGTCGGACGCGGCCTGCTGGCCTCGGCGGGCCAGCGGATCGCCCCCCTGATGCGCGGCCGAACGGTCATCATCAGCGACGAGACGGTGGCCGCCCTGCACGGCCCGGCCCTGTCGGCTTCCCTGTCGGCGGCGGGCGTGCGCAATGAGATTATCGCGGTGCCGGCGGGGGAGGGCTCCAAATCCTTCTCCGAGCTGGAACGGCTGATGGACCGGCTGCTGGAGACCGGACTGGACCGCAAGGATCTGGTCGTGGCCCTGGGCGGCGGCGTGGTCGGCGA
>DBBK01000142.1:0-2114 GCA_002292165.1 Brevundimonas sp. UBA986 | reverse complement strand
CGGCAAGAACCTGGTCGGCGCCTTCCATCAGCCGCGGCTGGTCCTGGCCGATATCGATGTCCTGGCCACCCTGCCGCCGGTGCAGTTGCGCTCCGGCTGGGCCGAGGTGCTCAAGCACGGCCTGATCTGCGACGCGGCCTTCTTCGACTGGCTGGCAGGTGAGGGGGCAGCGGGCGCGACCGGCGATCCGGCCGCCCTCGAACGCGCCGTGGTCCGTTCGGTCGAGATCAAGAGCGGTATCGTCGGAGAGGACGAGAAGGAGGCGGGGCGTCGCGCCCTGCTCAACCTCGGCCACACCTTCGGCCATGCGGTCGAGGCCGAGCTCGGCTTCGAGGAGGCGGCCCTGGCCCATGGCGAGGCCGTGGCGCTCGGCTGCGTCCTGGCCTTCCAGTATTCGGCCCGGCTGGGCCTTTGCGACCCGGAGGAGGTCGCGACGGTCGATGCGGCCATCGCCGCCGCTGGCCTGCCGACGCGCCTGAAGCAGGCGGGCGACTTCACCGCCGACGCCCTGATCGACCGGATGGCCGGGGACAAAAAGGCAGAGGGCGGGCGGCTGACGCTGATCCTCGCACGCGGCATCGGCGAGGCCTTCGTCGAGAAGACCGTCGACGCGGCCGATCTGAAGGCCTTCCTGCAGGAACAGGGCGCGGCGTGAAGATCGAGGCCGTCGTCCTGGAGGACGCCTTCGTCCAGCTGGAGCCGCTCACCCCCGCGCTGAAGGACGAGATGCGCATGGCGCTCGACTGCGACGCCCCGTCCTGGGACATCATGGTCGGGGCCGCCTATGGCCCGCATTTCGAGGGCTGGTGGGCGTCGGCGATGAGCGCGATGGCCGCAGGGAACCGCGTCGCCTGGGCCGTGCGCCGGGACGGCGCCCTCGTCGGCACGACCAGCCTGTACGAGATCAAGCCCGAGCACCGCCGCTGCGAGATCAGCTCGACCTTCTACCGGCCCGAAGCGCGGGGCGGACCGGTCAATCCGGCGTGCAAGCGGCTGCTGCTCGCTCATGCCTTCGCGGCGGGCGCCATCCGGGTCGAGATCATCACCGACGGGGTCAACGCTGCCAGCCAGGCCGCCATCAGGAAGCTGGGCGCCCGCGACGAGGGCATCCTGCGCAAGCACAAGATCACCTTCACCGGCCGCATCCGCGACACGGCCCAGTTCGCCATCCTCGACGAGGACTGGCCGGCGGTCCGCGACGGTCTGGACGCGCGGCTGGCGGCCTTCGCCTAGTCCACCGCGCGGCAGTCGGTGGGCTGAAGCCCGTCGGCGGTCCAGGTGGCCATGACGCCCTTGCCGCGCAGTTCATAGGCGCTGGCCCGGTACCAGAGGCCGTCGGCGGCGCGTTCCTGGAACAGGTCCACGGCCTCGCCATTGTTGTTGCGCACCGTGGCCATCTGGCGGGGGTTGTCGAAGTCGACGGTCAGCCGCTCGCCGTTGTTGCACAGGTAGACGGTGCGGACGACGCGGTTCAGGGCCCGGTCCTGGACCTCGGCGCCGGTGCGCTGGCGGGCGGTCTGGGCCTCGATGGCGCGTTGTTTGACCTCATCGCCGCTGGTCGGGGCCGCCCGGGGCTCCTTGCCGCAGGCGGCCAGGACGGCGAGGGCCGCCAGACCGCAAAAGATGATCGACTGCGGCAGATCCGGTCTGGTCAAGAAATCAGCCCTCCAAGGCAACGCTTGGACGGCTAACGCCGGTTCTACCCTCGCGTTCCCGCGCGGCGCTTTCGGAAGAAGTCGCGGAGCATCTCCCCGGCCTCGGCGGCGTCGGGGCCGGCCTCGGCGACGGGACGCCAGTGGCAGGTCGGCTGGTCGAAGATTTTCGGGCCGTGGATGACCCCGCCGCCCTTGGGATCGTCCGCCGCCCAGACCACCCGGCCGATTCGTGCATGGCTGATGGCCCCCGCGCACATGGCGCAGGGCTCCAGCNNCAGCGTCACATAGAGGGTCAGGCCCGTGAGGCGATAATTTTGCAGTGCGGCGCCCGCCCGCCTCAGCGCAACGATTTCGGCGTGTGCGGTGGGGTCATGGGCCGCTACGGGGCCGTTTTCGCCCGTAGAGACCACTTCGCCGGTCGATTCGTCGACGATGACGGCGCCCACGGGAACCTCGCCC
>DBBK01000127.1 GCA_002292165.1 Brevundimonas sp. UBA986 | reverse complement strand
CGATGAGTTCAAGGGCGACGGCAGCGTCAAAGAAGCGGAAACCGAGGAGTGGCGCGGCTACGCGGTCGAAAAGCGACTGGAACATGCGCTGGTCAAGGGCATCACCACCCACATCGTTCAGGACACCGAGGAATTCCGCCAGCAATGCGCGCGTCCTATCGAGGTCATCGAAGGGCCGTTGATGTCGGGCATGAACGTGGTCGGCGACCTGTTCGGCTCGGGCAAGATGTTCCTGCCCCAGGTCGTGAAGTCGGCCCGCGTGATGAAGCAGGCCGTGGCCTGGCTCGAGCCTTTCATGGAAGCCGAAAAGGCCGGCAAGCCGCGCGAGCAGGCCGGCCGCATCCTGATGGCGACCGTCAAGGGCGACGTCCACGACATCGGCAAGAACATCGTCGGCGTCGTTCTCCAGTGCAACAACTATGAGGTCATCGACCTGGGGGTCATGGTCCCGGCCGACCGCATCCTCGACGCCGCGAAAGAGCATAACGTCGACATCGTCGGCCTGTCGGGCCTGATCACCCCGTCGCTGGACGAGATGGTCTTCGTGGCGCGCGAAATGGAGCGGCGCGGCTTCGACATCCCCCTGCTGATCGGCGGCGCCACCACCAGCCGCACCCATACGGCGGTCAAGATCGAGCCCGGCTATCATCGCGGCTCGACCACCTATGTCATCGACGCCTCGCGCGCCGTGGGCGTGGTATCGGGCCTGCTGTCGAAGACCGAGCGCGAGAAGAACGAGGCCGCCACCCGCGACGAATACGTCCGCATCCGCGAGCAGTACGCCCGGGGGCAGGAGGTCAAGGCGCGGGCCAGCCTGGTGCAGGCGCGGGCCAACCGCTTCGTTCCCGACCCGACGAACCGCATGCCCGGCAAGCCGTCCTTCATCGGGGTGAAGGCGTTCGAGAGCTGGGATCTGCAGGATCTCGCCGACCACATCGACTGGACCCCCTTCTTCGCCAGTTGGGAGCTGATCGGCCGCTATCCGCTGATCCTCGAGGACGAGATCGTGGGTCAGGCGGCGAAGGATCTGTTCGCCGACGCCCAGGCGATGCTGAAGAAGATCATCGACGAGAAGTGGTTCACGGCCAAGGGCGTCGTCGGCTTCTGGCCGGCCCGGGCCGTAGGCGACGACGTCGCCGTCTTCGCCGACGAGAGCCGCTCCGAAGAGATCGCCCGCTTCCACACCCTGCGCCAGCAGATCGCCAAGTCGAACGGCAAACCCAACCTGGCGCTGTCGGACTTCGTCGCCGAACAGGGCGAGGACTATATCGGCGCCTTCGCCGTCACCGCCGGCCATGGCGAGCTGGAGATCGCGAAGAAATTCAAGGACGCCGGCGACGACTATTCCTCGATCATGGCCGCGGCCCTGGCCGACCGTCTCGCCGAGGCCTTCGCGGAACGGCTGCACAAGGAGGTCCGGACCCAGCTCTGGGGCTACGTCCCCGACGAGGCCACCAGCGTCGATGACCTGATCGCCGAACAGTATCAGGGCATCCGCCCGGCCCCCGGCTATCCGGCCCAGCCCGATCACACCGAAAAGGCCACCCTGTTCCGTCTGCTGGACGCCGGTCAGAACGCCGGCATGGCCCTGACCGAGAGCTTCGCCATGACGCCCCCGGCCTCGGTCTCCGGCCTCTACTTCGGCCATCCAGGCAGCCACTATTTCGGCGTCGGCAAGATCGATCGCGACCAGATCGAGGACTACGCCCGCCGCAAGGGCTGGGACGTCGAGACCGCCGAACGCTGGCTGGCCCCGATCCTCAACTACGAGCCCGGTCAGGCGGCGCGAGGGGCGGCGGCGTAAAAAACAAAACCCTCTCCCATAGGGAGAGGGCTTGGGCCTCCGGGAGCGAAGCGATCGGCAAGGCGAAAGGGTGAGGGGTTAAGCGCTCACCGGTGAGCGACAGAACCCCTCACCCTCCCACTCACTGCGTTCGCGGGTCCCTCCCTCTCCCTCTGGGAGAGGGGAAGAGATAGGCTGACGGAACCCTCCGCCCCCTCACCGCTTGAGGCTCCCATGAAGAAAGCCATCGTCACCGGCGGCGCCGGACTTGTCGGAACCGGCCTGTGCGCCGCCCTGATCGAGGCCGGGTGGGAGGTCGCGTCTTTCGATCTCAAGCCCGGGCGTGAAGGCGCGAGGTCCATCATCTGCGACGTCGGCGACGAGGCCTCGGTCAAGGCGGCCTATGAAGAGCTGGGCTGGGAGACGCTGGACCTGCTGGTCAACAATGCGGGGATCGCCTCGCCCAACCGGGGGCCGATGGCCGAGCTGTCGCTGGCCGACTGGCGCAAGGTGACCGACAGCCATCTGACCGGCGCCTTCCTGATGAGCCGGGCGGCGATCCCGCTGCTGCGAGAGAGCGGGAGCATCGTCCACATGGTCTCGACCCGGGCCTTCATGTCCGAGCCGGACACCGAGGCCTATGCGGCGTCCAAGGGAGCGATGGTCGCCCTGACCCACGCCATGGCCATCAGCCTGGGACCGAAGATCCGCGTCAACGCCGTGGCGCCCGGCTGGATCTCGGACGGCAAGGGGCTGAGCCAGGCCGACAACGCCCAGCACCCGGTCGGCCGCGTCGGCCGTCCCGAAGATATCGCGGGGGCGGTGCTCTATCTCGCCGAGGCCGGCTTCGTCACCGGCCATGTCCTGACCGTCGACGGCGGGATGACGAAGAAGATGATCTACGTCGAATAGGAACTGACCAAGCCGCGCCTTGACTCCCGAAGCGCTCGCCTCGATACTTAAGTGAATGCTACAGTATCAATCCGAGCCGCTCGACCTCGCCTTCCAGGCCCTGTCCGATCCCGGACGGCGGGCCATGGTCGAACGGCTGAGCCAAGGCCCCGCCTCGGTCAGCCAGCTGGCCGAACCCCTGCCGATGACCCTGTCGGCCGTCGTCCAGCATCTGAAGGTTCTGGAAGAAGCCGGATTGGTGAAGAGCGAGAAGCGGGGCCGGGTCCGGACTTGCACACTGGAGATCGCCGCCATGACCCGGGTCGAACGCTGGATCGCCGAGCGCAAGCGCTTCTGGGAAGGCCAGTACGATCAGTTGGAGGCCTATCTGGCCCAAACGGCGCCCGAGGAGGAGAAGCCATGACCGTCCACAACGCCACCTTCGTCATCGAGCGGGTGTTGAACGCCTCACCCAGCCGCGTCTTCGACGCCTACCGCACCCTGGAGGCCCGCAGCGCCTGGTTCCGGGCCCCGTCCGAGATCGAGACCCTGAACCGCGACTTCGACTTCAGGGTCGGGGGCCGGGAGCGATTCCACGCCCGCTGGCCCAGCGGCATGGTCACCGACTTCCAGGCCGTCTTCCATGACATCGTCGAGGATGAGCGGATCATCCTCGTCTACGACATGTTCCACAACGGCGATAAGCTCTCGGTCTCGCTGCAGACGCTGGAGTTGCGCCCCGAGGACGAAGGCCGGACCCGGCTGATCCACACCGAACAGGGGTCCTATCTGGTCGGCGGCGCCGAAGCCGTGGCCAGCCGCGAGCACGGCACCGCCTGGCACATCGACAATCTGGCGGCCGTGCTCGAAGGCCGCGCACCGAAGGCCTTCTCATGACCCTCGAACTGTTCGCCCACCCCTTCTCATCCTACTGCCAGAAGGCGCTGATCGCCTTCCATGAGAACGACATCCCCTTCACCTACCGGATGATGGAGGACCCCGGCGTCGGGGAAGAGTTCGCCGCGCTCTGGCCCATGAAGCGCTTCCCGATCCTGCGCGACGGCGACCGGGTGCTGCTGGAGACCTCGATCATCATCGAATACCTGGCTGTCCACTATCCCGGGCCGGTGAAGCTGATCCCCGAGGATGCGGATCTGGCGCTGGAGGCGCGGATGCTGGACCGGTTCTTCGACAACTATGTCATGACGCCCCAGGGCGACATCGTCTTCGAAAGCCTGCGCCCGGCCGAGGCCCGCGATCCGTACGGCGTCAAACAGGCCCGCGAGATGCTTGAGACCAGCTACGCCTGGCTGGACGCGCGCATGAAGGACCGGACCTGGGCGGTGGGCGAGACCTTCACCCTGGCCGACTGCGCCGCGGCCCCGTCCCTGTTCTACGCCGACTGGACGCACCGGATTCCGGAGCAGTACGTCCACCTGCTGGCCTATCGCGCCCGGCTGCTGCAGCGTCCGTCCTTCGCCCGCGCGGTCGATGACGCCCGCCGCTTCCGCCACTACTTCCCGCNNCCCGCTGGGCGCGCCCGACCGGGATTAGGCGGGCGCCATTGCCTTCTCGGCTTCCTTGAAGGGCGCCAGCTGATCGGCCAGGGCGCGCTGGAAGGCGGGCCTCGCCTCGGCGCGCTTCACATAGGCGTCCAGCTTCGGGAAGTCGGTGAGGATGTCCGTGTGGCGCAGGTCGCGCAGGACGTGGGTCATGATGATGTCGGCGGCCGAGAAGCGGTCGTCGGCGAACCAGCTGCGGTCGCCCAGCGTCGCCTGCAGCTCACCCAGACGACGACGCACGAACTCCTCGACCTGAGGTCGGCGCTCTTGCCCCCAGGCGCTGTCGGCGGCGAAAAGGTCGATGGTCGCCAGCTGCCCGACCCAGGGCTCGATTGAGTTGGAGGCCGCGAACAGCCAGCAGGTGACGCGGTCCTTGCCGGCTTCGTCGGCGGGCATGAGGGCGTCGGACTTCCTCGCCACATGCAGGACGATGGCGCAGCTCTCGAAGATCTGCAGGTCGCCCTCGCGATAGGCCGGGACCTGACCGAAAGGCTGCATGGCGCGATACTCGGGCGTGCCCTGATCCTCGAAGCCGATCAGATGCTCGCCATAGGGAATGCCGGCCTCTTCCAGCGCCCAGCGGACGCGGATGTCGCGCACCGACCCTTGCGCGAACGGCGGGACCCATTTGAAGGCGGTGACCTGGATCATGGCGGCTCTCCCGGATTGATCTTTTAGGTTGATATCAACATAATCGACCTCATGTCGACTCCCCATCCCTTCGCGACGACGATTCACATCCGCGACCACTGCCTGTGCCTGCACGCCCAGAGGGCGGCGCGGCGCCTGTCGCGGCATTTCGACGAGGCGATGCGGCCGGTGGGGATCACCTCGGGCCAGTTCTCCCTGCTGAACGGTCTGAACCGGCCCGAGCCGCCGACCATCGGGGCCGTGGCGAACCTGCTGGCCATGGACCGGTCGACGGTGACGGCCAACCTCAAGCCGCTGGAACGTCAGGGACTGGTGCGGATCGAGGCGGATCCCGAGGACCGGCGCGGGCGGCGCATCGCCCTGACCGAACAGGGCCTCGCCCTGCTGGCTGCCGCCACCCCGATCTGGACCCGCGAGCACGCCGCCATCGAGGCGACGCTGGACGGCGGCGGCGACGCCCTGCGCGCCGGCCTGAACAGCCTGATCTGAGGACCGCCATGCCCAAGACGCCGAGCGTCGACGAGTACCGCGCCGCGCTCGACGCCCCGACCCGCGACGCCCTGGACGCCCTGCGCCGGATCGTGATCGAGGCCGCCCCGGACCTGTCCGAGGAGATCAAATGGAATGCGCCCAGCTTCTCTCATGAGGGCCGCGACCGCGTCACCCTCGGGATCGAGCCGCGCGGCGGCTATCGCGTCGTCCTGCATCGCGGCGCCAAGACCGAGGACACCGTCGGCTTCCGCTTCGATGACCCGGACAGGATCGCCACATGGCCCGCTCCGGATCGCGGCGTCATCCGGCTGCGCGACGCGGCGGAGATCGAGGACCGGGCCGCGAGCCTCACACCCCTGATCACCCGCTGGGTGGCGGCGACAGACTGAATCCCCGTCCCAACTGCGACACGCCACACTCCGGACAGGGTTGAGGTTCTGTGGTAAAAGGACCATCTGCCCTCCTGACTCCCGCCGCCTTCCGAGCCTCCCCGATGTACGAGACCCCTGAGCTGGACAACGAGACCTTCACCCGGTCGAGCGCCATCCGGATCTATGATCAGGATGACTTCGAGGGGATGCGCATCGCGGGCCGGCTGGTCGCCGAGGCTCTGGACATGATCGTCCCCTATGTCGTGCCGGGCGTGACGACGGGCGAGATCGACGACCTGATCCGGGAGTACACCCTGGACCGCGGCGGCCTGCCCGCCTGCCTGGGCTACAAGGGCTATACGAAGACGGTCTGCACCTCGATCAACCACGTCGTCTGCCACGGCATTCCGGGCGACCGGGTCCTGAAGGACGGCGACATCGTCAACATCGACCACACCGTCATCGTCGACGGTTGGCACGGCGATTCCAGCCGCATGTATGCGGTCGGCAATATCAACCCGCGCTCGAAGAAGCTGATCGACGTCACCTACGAGGCCCTGATGCTGGGTCTGGAGCAGGTGAAGCCCGGCAACACCTTCGGCGACATCGGCTATGTCATCCAGCGCCACGTCGAGGCCGCCCGCATGAGCGTGGTGCGCGACTTCTGCGGCCACGGCATCGGCCGCGTCTTCCACGACAGCCCCAATGTCCTGCACTACGGCCGCAAGGGCGAGGGCGCCGTGCTCAAGCCCGGCATGTGTTTCACGGTCGAGCCCATGGTCAATCTGGGCAAGCCGCATGTGAAGGTTCTGTCGGACGGCTGGACCGCCGTGACCCGC
>DBBK01000022.1:592-19274 GCA_002292165.1 Brevundimonas sp. UBA986 | reverse complement strand
GTGGCCTCCGCGTGGGGCGCGGGGGCCTCGGTCGCGCCGTGGGGCGCCGCGCTCGCGGCCGGAGCGGCGTGATCCTCGCCATGAGCGGGCGAGCCGTGGTCATCGCCGCCATGCGACGCCTTCGCGGCCTTGCCGCCCCCCGGCTGGGCGACGAAGTCGACGCCGACGCCTGCGCCGCGCGCGCCCGGGTCGGGAATGACGACGGCGAAGCCCTGAACCCCGCCGGGCAGGACCGGGGCGGCGTCGATCTCGACAATCGCATGACCGATCTCGACGCCGTGGGCGTCCAGCAGGGCGACGCGCACGGCCGGAGCCACGACCTCCTTGTCGCGGACGTTGCGCAGGGCGCCGGAGACCACGACCTTGTTCGGATCATTGGGCAGGGCCTTGGCGCCGACGGCCTCGAACTGCAGGCCGATTGGGTTCACGGGCGAACCGACCATGGCATAGGCGGCGGCGGCGCGGGGGTAGAGTTCCACGACCTCGACCCGGAACAGCCAGGCGGCGCCCAGGATGGCGACGAAGACGCTGGCCAGACCGGCCCAGACGGCCCCGTGGGTGGCGGCGCGGCGCACGCGGCGCTGCTCCTCGGCGCGGGCGCGGAAGGCCTTGGGCAGCTCGGGCGCCGGGGTGTCGGCGAGGCTCTCGGGCGTCTCCTCGCGTTTGCCGAAGCCTGTGGCGGCTCCGTTGGCGACCATGTCGACCAGGGCGGCCTCTGGCGGGGCGGTCAGTTCGAGCGGCTCATCGGCGAGAGAGGCATGCCAGACATGGGCGCAGGTCTTGCAACGGACCTTGCGGCCATTGGGCCCGATGGCCTCGTCAGGCGTGAAATAGCTGGTGGCGCAGGACGGACAGGTCAGTATCATATGGTCTGACTGCGGGGCGCGATCCGCCCCCTCCTGTCGAGGCGCGCGCGCCCCGGTCCCAAAGAAAATCGATGCCTGCTCCGTCCCGCCGCGCCGCCGCTGCCGAATCCGCGCCCGAAACCGTCCGCCTGACCGGCGTGGGTTTCGGCTATGCCGATTCGCCCGAGGTGCTTCGGGACGTTAACCTCATTCTGCCGCGTGGCTCTTTCCACTTCCTTACCGGACCATCGGGAGCCGGGAAGTCGTCGCTGCTGCGGCTTCTGACCCTGGCCGAGCGGCCGACCGAGGGCCGGATCGGCCTGTTTGGGCGCGACGTCACCGACATCAACCGCTCGGCGGCCCCGGCCCTGAGGCGGCGGATGGGGGTGGTCTTCCAGGACTTCCGCCTGCTGGACCATCTGGACCTGTTCGAGAACGCCGCCCTGCCGCTGAGGCTGGCGGGCCGCAAGCGCGCCGAATACGCCCCGGACGTGGAGGAGATGCTGCGCTGGGTGGGCCTGGGCGGACGCATGGACGCTCGGCCGCCGTCCCTTTCGGGCGGGGAGAAACAGAGGCTGGCCATCGCCCGGGCGGTGATGACCAAGCCCGAGCTGATCATCGCCGACGAACCGACCGGCAGCGTCGACAAGGCCATGGCCGACAAGCTGCTGAACCTGTTCCAGACGCTGAACAAGCTGGGCGCCACGGTGTTGATCGCCAGCCATGACGAAGCCCTGGCCGAACAGTCGGGCGCGCGTCGGCTGCGGCTGGATCGCGGTCGACTGACGGGAGGGCTGTAAATGAAGGCCAACTTCCCCGGCCGTGCGCCCGGCCTTCTGCCCCGCGACGCCGCGGGCGAGACCTGGCTGGCGGCGGTGATCGCCGTCCTGTGCTTCATCGCCTGCCTGGCCTGCGTGGGCGCCGTCGCCGCCGACCGCGCGGCCCACGGCTGGGCGCGTCAGTTGCGCGCCGAGGCGACGGTGCAGGTGCGGCCGCGCGTCGGAGAGACGGGTCTGGCCGCCGCCGGACGCGCCGCCGAGACCCTGTCCAGCGTGCCGGGGGTGTCAGAGGCCGCCGTCATGGACCGCAAGACCGCCGAGGACCTCCTGCGGCCCTGGCTGGGCGAGGCGGTCCTGCCCGACCTGCCCCTGCCCTTCCTGGTCACCGTGCGGCTGGATCCGAAGGCGCCGGCCAGCACGGTGGTGCTGAGCCGGGCCCTGGCCGAGGCCGGGCTGGACGCCAGCGTCGACGATCACGCCCTGTGGCGCGGCGAGGTCGAGCGGTCGGCCGGACTGATCACCGCCCTCAGTCTCGCGGGCTTCCTCCTGATCGCCTGCGCGGCGGCGGCGGCCATCGTCTACGCCACGCGGGCGGGACTTCAGGCCCAGCGCGGCGTGATCGAGACCCTGAGCCTGTCCGGCGCCACCGAGGGCTATATCGCCGGCCTGTTCCAGACGCGTTTCGGTCTTCTGGCCGCCGGCGCGGGGGCCAGCGGAGCGGTCGCGGCGGCGTTGCTGATCGCGGCCCTGAGGGCGCTGGGCGGGCCCGGCGGACTGACCACGGCCCTGCCCCTGGCCTGGGGCGACATCCTGCTGCTCTCGCCATGTCCGCTGCTGGCGGGTACGGTGGCGCTTGTCGCGGCCAGAATCGCGGCTCAAACCACCCTGGCCAAGGGGGCCCTTGGCGGACGCCGTTCACGACGATAGGAGGTTCAGATGAAGTTTCTGACGCTTATCGGCGTTGTCGCCCTCTTGTGGCTGGTCGGACTGTTCGTCTTCGCCGACCGGGTGCGGGGACTGACCCCGGCGCCCGAGCCCGAGCGCGCTGACGCCATCGTCGCCCTGACCGGTCCCTCGGCCGAGCGGGTCAATGCGGCCATCCGCCTGCTCGAGCACGACAAGGGCGACCGGGTGCTGATCTCGGGCGTCAATCCCGAGGTCCGCCGTCGCGAGCTGCGCGCCCTGACCCCCGGCTCGGACAAGCTGTTCAACTGCTGCGTGGACCTGGGCTTCGAGGCCGAGAACACCGTGGGCAACGCCCAGGAAATCGCCGCCTGGGCCAAGTCCCACGACTACAAGACCCTGATCGTGGTGACCTCCGACTATCACATGCCCCGCTCGCTGGTGCTGATCCACAGTGTGGCCCCGGGCATCAAGCTGACCCCCTATGCGGTCGAGACGCCGTCGCTGGACAATTCCCGCTGGTGGAAGGCGGCCGTCACGGCGCGGCGGATGACGCTGGAATATATGAAATACCTCGCCGTTCTGGGCCGCGAGGGCCTGCACCGGCTGACGGGCAAACATCCCGAACGGGATCCGGTCTTCCCGGGTTCGACCGCGACGTCCGAAGCCTCTCCGGAGAAGGCCGGTTGATTACACTGCGTTCGCTACTGTTCACCCTGTGGCTCTATCTGTCGATGCCGCTCTTCGCGGTCGGCCTGTCCCCCGCCCTCCTGATGCCCGTGCCGGTGGCGCTGAAGGTCGTTCGCGCCTGGGCGAAATTCGTGCTGTTCGGCCTGCGCCACATCGCGGGCGTGCGGGTCGAGGTGCGCGGGCTGGAGTATCGGCCCAGGGGCGCCGCGCTCGTCGCCTCCAAGCATCAGGGGATGCTGGACATCGTGGCCCTGCTGGCCATCCTGCCCGAGCCCTGTTTCGTGCTGAAGAAGGAGCTGATGCCCCTGCCCTTCTTCGGCTGGTTCGCCTGGAAGACGAAGATGATCGCCGTGGACCGTGCGGGCCACGCCACGGCGCTTCGCGACATGACGCGTCAGGCCAAGGCTCGGCTGGCCGAGGGTCGCCAGATCATCATCTTCCCAGAAGGCACCCGCACCGCGCCCGGCGAACCCGGCCAGTACAAGCCCGGCGTCGCGGCCATCTATCGCGATCTGGAAGCCAGCTGCGCCCTGGTGGCCACCAACTCGGGCGAGCACTGGCCGGCCCACGGTTTCAAACGCATCCCCGGCAAGGTGGTGTTCGAATTCCTGCCGCCCGCTCCGGCCGGGCTGAAGCGCGGCGCCTTCATGACCCTGGTCGAAAGCCGCATCGAACCGGCGTCGCAGGCGCTGCTGGACCGGCTGCGCTAGTTCAGTACCGGTCGGGGACCGAGGTCACCCGCCAGGACCGCGGGACAAGGGCGTCACCGCGCAGCCTCAGATCGACCCAGATATGGCCGCCCATGGGCTGGCGTCCCCATTCGTCGGAACGATGGTTGGTGCGGGCCATGTCGCCCGTGAGGGTGCGGTAGTTGAAGCCCCAGTTGTCAGGCGAAGCGTCCAGAGCTCGCCAGCGCGGGTTATCCTTCCAGGATTGCACGTCGACCCGCCGCAGGCAGCGCCCCCCGAACCGGAAGACGAAGTCGTCGGTGAAATGACCTGTGCCGATGGACTGGCTCGGGCTGACGACCATCTGACCCTCTGGCGTCGCGATGACGTAGGGTCGGAAATAGTAGGGCATGGTCGAAGAAGACTCGGCATGCCCGACCAGCCTTAGCCTCCCGTCATCCTGACGGCGGAATATCGAAATCGCGCACCAATCGTCCTTGGCGAAACAGGTGGCCAGCTCTGCTTCCGGCGAGGACGGACCGGTTCCCTGAAGCTGGTAGAAAAGGGCCCGGCTGGCTGCAACGCGTCCCGATTCATAGACGACGCAATCCGCCCGCCTCGCGCCGACACACGCCCCTGACAAGGCCGATTGGGCGACCTCAGTCGGCCGAGGACAGGCCAGCGCAGGGAAGGCGACAGCGGCCAGAGCCCCGACAGCCAGAATCGTCCGCCGCATCCATCCCTCCGCGATCAAAGGCGAGGATGCGATCCGGTGAGGCGTCTGTCGAGCGGGATCAGCTCGCGGCGAACTCGCTGAGGGCGTCGATGACGGCGCGGTTCTGGTCTTCCGTGCCGACGGTGATGCGCAGGGCATTGGGCAGGCCGTAGCCGCCGACCGGACGGACGATGATGCCCCTGGCGTTCAGCCAGTCGTTGGCGGCGGCGGCCGTGTGCTTGCCGTCGTTGAACATCACCAGCACGAAGTTCCCCGCCGAGGGCAGGACGTCGAAGCCGAAGCCGCGGATGGCCTGGGTCAGACGCGGGCGCCAGGTCTGGACCAGATCGCGAGAGGCTTGCTGGTGGGCCTCGTCGCCGAGCGCGGCCTCGGCGGCGGCGAGGCCGGCGACCGAGACGTTGAACGGCAGGCGGATGCGGTCGACCGCCTGCTCCACCGCCAGCGGGGCATAGCCGAAGCCGATGCGCAGGCCGCCGAGGCCGTGGATCTTGGAGAAGGTGCGGGTGACGACGACGTTGGGCGCGTCCTTCGCCAGCGGCAGGGCCGTCTCCCAGTCGCTCTCGGTGACGAACTCGGCATAGGCCTCGTCGATGACCAGAAGGACGTTTTCGGGAAGGGCCGCGTGCAGACGCCGGATTTCCTCGCCCGTGTTGTAGCTGCCGGTCGGGTTGGACGGGTTGGAGACGTAGACAATCTTCGTCCGCTCATCGACCTGTTCGAGCAGGGCGTCGACCTCGGCCTTGAAGCCGGGCTCCGGGGCCTGTTTGACGAAGGCTTCGCAGGCTTTGGCGCTGATCTGATAGGCGAGGAAGCCGTACTGGCCGCAGACGATATTGTCCCCCGCGGTCAGATAGGTCTGGTTCAGCAGGGCGAAGACCTCGTCCGAGCCATTGCCGAAGATCAGCCGCTCAGGCTCCAGACCGTGGTGCTCGGCGACGGCGGCGCGCAGCTTCGTGGCCCGACCGTCGGGGTAGATGTGGATGTTCTTCAGGGCGTCGCCATAGGCCTCGCGCGCCTTCTGTCCGGCGCCCAGGGCGTTCTCGTTGGATGACAGCTTCATCGGCTCGGCGACGCCGGCGATGGCCGACTTGCCGCCGACATAGGGGGCGATGTCGAGGATGCCGGGCTTGGGGGCCGGTGCGGTCACGTCGGTCATAGAGGCAATCTCAGAATACAGGTGCGGCGCCGATCACGCCCTTGAGGGAGCCGGGGGCGTCGCCCAGCCGACCGTCTTCGGGCTGCACATAGCCCGCCAGCATGAAGAGCTTCAAGCCGCCCGCCGAAACCAGGCTCTGGGCGAGGAAGCCGGAGGCGGCCAGGGCGTCGGCGATCTTCGGGTCCGGCTCGCGGCTGTCGGTGACCCAGAAGGTGCGGTCCTCGCCCGTCGGGCCGGAGGTCTCCCCGGAGATCATCACCGCGCGCGGACGGCCGTGGCGATCGTCAGGCAAGGCGGCGACGATGCGCAGGTCGGGCCGGGCCAGAAGCTTGCCCCACCAGGGCCGGGGTTCGTCCAGATCGATCAGGGCGCGAGCGCCGCGCCCGGCCTCGACCAGGGCGGCTTCGGCGTCGGCGGAGGTGCGGACAGGCAGACCGAAGCGGTCGGCGGCCAGCAGATGGGCGGTCGGACCGGCGGCGAAGAGGACGGGGCCGACATCGGCGGCGATGCGGCCCCAAACGGCCTTGATCAGGGCGGCCTGATCGACGGTGTCGGCATGGTCCAGCAGGCCGCGCAGGGCCAGCGCCTCTGCGTCGGGACCCGCGCGGCCGCCCGCTTCGAGCCGCATCTTCAGGGCCTCGGCGAGGGCGGCGTCGAGGGCCGCAGTTTCCCCATCAAGCTCGGGCTCGATCAACACGTCAGAACAGCTTCGGCGCCGGCGCCAGGGCGAAGGGGCCGAGGAAGGTGCGGCCGTTCTTGAACACCAGGGTCAGGTCGATGTTGTCGCCCGCCCCGCCCGCGACGGCGGTGGCGGCCGCCGCCCCCATGGCGCCGGCCTGATTGACCGCGCCGGAGTTGGATCGGGCCAGACCCGCGATCGCCGGCAGCGGCTTCTCGGCCTTGAGCGCCAACTGGCCCTGGAGACGGCCGTCGGGCTGGGCCGACAACAGGTCGCTGGACAGGACGGCGCGGCTGTCGCCGGCCTGAAGCTCGCCGCGCACCCGGGTGAAGCGGCCGCCGCCCCGGGTCCAGGCGCCGAAGATGCCGGCCGCGTCCGCGCCCGACAGTTGGTCGGCGTGTTCGATGACGGTCTCGATCTGGGCGCTGAGCATGCCGTTGCGGGTCATGCCCTCGACCGGGCCGTGCGGACGGCCCTCGGCGTCAACGAGGCGGAACAGCATGTCGACGCTGGTCTCGACGCCCGGCGTCCCCGCCGGCGCCAGATGCGGCCGCAGATAAAGCTGGATCAATTTCGCGCGCGAGATCGGGAAGGGCTCGGCGCCGGGCAGGATGGTGAACTCGGGCTTCGCCAGTTCGATCGCCACATTCGGCCAGCGCTGGGTCAGGCCGTGGATGCTCATGCGGATGGCTTCGCCGCGCACGGCGACCTTGCCCTTGTCCGCCCGGGTGACGGTCAGGCCGTGCGGCGCGATCAGCACCCATTTGTCGGGGTTCCAGGCCGTGGCCTGGGCGACCAGCTGCGGTCCGGCGACCCCGTGCCCTGACGGCGCATCGAACGACACATGGTCGGCCTCAGCCCGAAGCCGGAACGGCCAGCCGCTCATGCTCAGCTTCGTATAGGTCACCTGCCATCCGGCGGCGCGCATCCCGTCGACCTGGGCCTCCAGCCGCGTCTTCACCTGATCGGCGAGGTAGAACCACCAGACGCTCCAGCCAGCCACCACGATCAGCAGCAGGACGAAGGGGCCGAACAGGCCGGCGCGGCTGTGCTTTTTCGGGGGTGCGGTGTCGCTCATGAGGTCCTGTTACAGCAGAGGCGTCGGGAAATGAACGCTTCACACGCCCGCTCGCCTCAGGCCTGATTGAGGATCAGAGCATGGATTTCGTCGCTCGACAGCACAGGGTCGGGCCGCGTCAGGCACTCCCATTCGACCTCTGGCATTCCGGCGAGACACGCCTTCAGTTCCCCCATGCGCGGAACGTCGCGACCTCGCGCCAGGGTCCAGGCATGGCGTTGGGCCTCGTTCCGACGCCCGGCCTTGAGCAGAACCTCCAACAAGACCCGATGAGCATCAAGCCGGCCCGGCGTCCGCCGCACCCCGGTCCTGGCGCAAGCGATCGCCTCCTCCCATCTCCCCCGGCCAGCCCAGGCGTGGGCGGCGAGGCCGAAGAACTGCCGCCGTTCACCGAAGAACTCTCCGGCTCGCGCCATCAGGGCGGAAAATCCGGCGTCATCCCCCGTCTGGACGCAGCGCTCGAATGCGCGCCGCCAGAACTCCGCAAACCCGGGCGACAAGGCCAGCAGCCGTTCCAGAGCCAGGGCTGCAAGCCCTCCATCCTGGTGAGCTGTCGCGGCCAGGGACAACACGTTCCAGGTCTGGGTGTCTTGCGGGAACAGCCGGCGCGCCCTGTCCGCATTCTCCATCACCCAGCCCCAATCCGACCGTTCCGCCCGCCCCAGAAACTCGGCATAGAACGGGTAGTCTCCGTCCCAATCGGCGCCGAAAGCCGTTTGCCGCGATCGCGGAACGGGGTGGCAGCTGGTGAAATTGATGCCCTCCCCACAGGCCAGCTGACGGGTGACTTCCCCGATGGCGACCGGATCGCATCCGGGAAGGCGAAGGGCGAAGTCGGACAGCATCGCCGCGTTAAGGCGCGCGCCGGGATGCAGGGCGCTGTGAAACAGCGGCTCGCGCCGCCCGACGGTCAGCATCATCCCGGCATAGTCCGTCTGGGCCCCGGACTGGCGCTGGCAGGCCCGAACTGCATCGACGTCCGCCTCGAACAGCGCCTCCGGCGACTGCTCGACCCCGTAGTGCCGCTGGAATTCCGCCGGACTCTGGGCGAAAAACTGGAGCTGCGGAAACCGGATCACGGCCTCCACATCGCCGTTCCACGGCCTGGCATGGTCCGGAGGCGCCAGGGTCACCTGTTCGCCGCTCACCACGGGTCTGCCGGCGTCGCGGGCTTCGCGGACCAGGGCCATCGCCTCGGCCTCATCAACAAAGACGCAGGCCTTGCCTCCCCAAGCCGGGATAAACCCCAGATCGCTGCCGACGACGCAGGCTTCAGCCAGACCGGAATGGCGTAGAACGGCCGCCAGGAAGTGGGCCTGACAGTTTCCTTCGACCAGAACCAGAGGCCGCTGTTCGCCGCCGGGCATCTAGGCGCTCCCGGCCGCGAGGGAAGAGACCTCCTCGCCCAAGAACCCCTTCGTCAGCTCCACCGCCTCGACCAGCCCCATGCGCATGACCTCGGCGCCAGGGGGCAGGCTGGCGAACAGGCGGGTCGGGGTGGCGGCGTCGAGCATGACGAAGACCCCCTTGTCATCGGCGCGGCGGATCAGCCGGCCGAAAGCCTGGGCGATGCGGGCGCGGGCGAGGCTGTCGTCATAGCCGCGACCGGCGGCGCTCTCGCCCCCGAACTTCAGCCGCCGCGCCTTGTGCAGCAGGTCGGGCCGCGGCCAGGGCACGCGGTCGAAGGCCAGCAGGCGCAGCGACCGGCCCGGCACATCGACGCCGTCCCGAACCGCATCGGTGCCCAGCAGACAGCTGTCCTGCTCGGCGCGGAAGATGTCGACCAGGGCGCCGACCTCCAGCGGATCGACGTGCTGGGCGTAGAGGGGATAGCCGGCCTTGGCCAGGTCCGGGCCCAGCCGCTCATAGACCGCCTTCAGACGCCGGATGGCGGTGAACAGGCCGAGCGACCCGCCGCCCGCCGCGAGGAAGAGTTCGCGCATCGCCGCCGCCGTCTGGCGCGGATCGTCCTTGGCCACGTCCGTGACGACGATGACCCGGCTGTTGGCCTCATAGTCGAAGGGACTCTCGACCTTCAGCGTGCGCGGCGGCTCGATCAGCCGGGCCGAGCCGGTGCGCATCCGGGCCATGTCGAACTGGTCGCCCCCCGCCGCCGCCGCGATGGGGTCGCTGAGCGTCGCACTGGTCACCAGCACGCCATGCGAGGGCAGGATGACGGCGGCCTCCAGCGGCACGGTCGGATCGATCCAGTGGCGGCGCAGGGCCACGTCGTGGATACGGCCGAAGGCGGTCTCGACCGACAGCCAGTCGACGAAGTCCGGATCCTGTTCGTCCCCGCCTTCCTGAAGGGCGGCCAGCATGGAGCGCCAGCCCGGCAGGGTCATGCGGGCCCGGCGGTCGAGACCCCGCAGCGCGCCCTCGATCC
Source organism: Brevundimonas sp. UBA986 (assembly GCA_002292165.1). Lineage (GTDB taxonomy): Bacteria > Pseudomonadota > Alphaproteobacteria > Caulobacterales > Caulobacteraceae > Brevundimonas. The sequence goes on along the minus strand of DBBK01000022.1, from coordinate 9,354 downwards.
GCGCCCGGGCCGAGGGTTCGAGCTCGGCGGATTCCTCGTCGAGGATGTCTTCCAGATGCCGGGCCAGGGCCAACAGCGGCGCCTCCAGAGCGGCGATGGCCTGGGCGGCGCCGCGCGCGGTTTCCAGCAGGGGCTCGGTCGCCGGGCGAACGGCGCATTCGGTGCCGAACTCCGATGACGCCGAAGACGCGGCCTCCGACGTCCGGGCGCGAATCTGCTCCAGCGCCGCCATGAGGAATTGTTCGATCGGGCCGACGGGGTTCACCTCGCCCGAGGGCGGGGCGATGCGGCCCGAGATGCCCTCGCCCGGGAAGGCGGCGGCGGCGCGGATGGCGTCCTGCAGCGCCTTCCGCGCGGCGCTGTCGTCGCCGACCAGATCGCCGAGCCGCTGCTCCAGCCCGCGCCCCCGACGCCCCCGGCCTTCGGGACCACGGATCCAACGGCGCAGCTCGGCGGCCTCCTGACCCGAAAGGCAGGCGGAGAAGGCGCTGTCGGCCGCGTCGAACAGATGGTGGCCCTCGTCAAAGACGATGCGCTTCAGGGCGGCGGTCTCCCCGTCCTGTTTCAGGCCGCGCGCCGACCGGGCGCCGTCGAAGGCCGCCTGGGTCATGACCAGGGCGTGGTTGGCGACGACGAGGTCCGCCTTGCGGCTGGCGCGGATGGTCTTTTCGACGAAACAGGTGCGGTAGTGGGGGCAGGCCGCATGGACGCATTCGCCGCGCCGGTCGACGAGGTTGGCGGCCGAGGCCTGATTACTCTGGGGCGTGGCGAACAGGCCGGGCAGCCAGCCGGGGAAGTCCCCGCCGGTCATATCGCCGTCGCGGGTGTGCAGCGCCCAGCGGCTGGTCAGGGCGAGACCGATCAGGTCGCCGTTCCCCAGCTGGGCCGCCTGAACCATGTCCTGAAGATTGAGCAGGCAGAGGTAGTTCTCACGCCCCTTGCGAACCACGGTCTTGCGCTTGCGCTCGGCCGGGTCGGGCCAGAGGCTGGCGCTCTCGCGGTCGATCTGGCGCTGCAGGGCGCGGGTATAGGTCGAGACCCAGGCCGCCCCCTGATTTCGCTCGGCCCAGACGGAGGCCGGGGCCAGATAGCCGAGGGTCTTGCCCGTGCCGGTGCCCGCCTCGGCCAGAAGCACGCGAGGGCGGCCTTCTTCGTTGCGCGGCGAGAAGGCGTAAGCGGCCTCGGCGGCATAGTCGGACTGGGTCGGGCGGGTCTCGTCCAGACCCGAGGCCTGCAGCAGCTTGGCCAGACGGATGCGGGCGCTCTCGCTATCGACCGGAGACGAACCGGCGTCGCCGCGCGGAGCCTCATCTTCCCACTCCGGCAGGCGAGACCAGGCGTCGAGGCCGGAGCCGCGATAGCGGCGGTCGCGCAGGGGAGCGTGCTGCAAAGCGCCCGCCACTCGCCATGCCCAGCCCCAGGCGCCGGCCCCCCCGCCTCCAGCGGCCTTGCCCAGCGTCTCGACCAGGGTGAAGGCCTCCTCCCGACCCGGGTAGGCGGGATCGGCCAGTTCGCGCAGCAGGGCGCCGGCGGCGTGACGCAGGGCCTCGGCCTGGGCCTCCGCCCCCTTGGGCTCCGACAGGCCGAGCGCGAGGGCCAGACCACTCGGCGACGGGGCGCAGAAGCGGGCGGGCCGGACGAAGGCGTAGAGCTCCAGCACATCGAGGATGTCGGGCGAACGCGGCGGCGCGGCGAGACCCAGACGGCGCGCGGTCAGGCTGGCGTGGGCGACCATGACCGGGGCGGTGGTGAAGGCGCCCTCGGCGGCGCCGCGACCGATCTTGCGCGCCCCCTCATCGTCGCAGATGGCCCCCGCGCCCGGCGGCACGGCGAGCGCCGGCGGCAGGGCCAGCCAGGCCTCGGCGCCGGTCACGGACGGATGGGTGATGACGGATTCGCCTGACACCGCCCCTAGATAGCGATTCCGGCCCGGAAACGGAACGGGAACACGCAACTGCGAACGCGCATGCCCTTTCCTCGCCGCGCCCCCCTGCTATGACGGGTCGAAATGGCCGCTCCCGAAACTCCCGCCGAAACCTTCAAGCGCGCCCTGGCCCATGCGGCCCGGGCCCTGGCCGAGCAATCGGAGCTGGAGGTCGTGTTCGGCTCGGACGGGCCGAAGCTGGCGAACGGCGTCCTGACCCTGCCGCATCCGCCGCGCGACCCGTCGGGGCCGGACAGCGCCACGGTCCGGGGCCAGGCCGACCGGCTGGCCCTGCGTCTGGCCAATCACGACCCGGCCGTGAACGCGAAACTGCGCCCATCCGACAGCCAGGCCGCCGAGGTTTTCGACGCGGTCGAACAGGCGCGGGTCGAGGCGGTGGGATCGAACGCCCTCGCCGGGGTCCGGGCCAATATGAACGCGGCCCTGCTGACCCGGCTGGAACGAATGGGAGCCCTGCGCGCCGAGGCCGAGCGGGTGCCGATGGCCGAGGCCGTGGCCCTGCTGGTGCGCGAACGGATCACCGGCCAGCGCAATCCTGACGGGGCCGGCGCCATGCTCGATCTGGTGCGCCCCAATCTGGAAGCCAAGGCCGGCGCCCAGTTCGACAAACTGGCCGCGGTCGCAGAAGATCAGGCCGCCTTCGGCAAGGTGCTCAAGGAGGTGCTGCGCGCCCTGGAGCTCGACCCCGGCGACGGCAAGGGCGACGACGCGTCCGAGGATCAGGGCGACGAGGAGCCCGATCCGCAGGACCCTGACGCCAACGACGATCAGGACGAGGAAGAGGACGACGGCGGCGGCGAAGGCGGTCAGTCGATGGACGGCTCCTCCGACGATCAGGCCGCCGAGGAGGAGCGCGACAGCCGCCCCGACGGAGCGCCCGCCGAGATGGACGGCGACGCCACGGACGACGGCCCGGAACTGTCGGAGGGCGACCTGCCCAACCGTCAGCAGACGGCCGACGACGGCCGGACCATCGACGCCTACCGCGTCTTCACCACCGCCTTCGACGAGACGGTGGACGCCGCCGACCTGTGCGATCCGAACGAGCTGGAACGGCTGCGGTCGTTGCTCGACCAGCAGCTGACAGCCCTGTCCTCGATCGTGGCGCGGCTGGCCAACAAGCTGCAGCGGCGTCTGATGGCCCAGCAGAACCGCACCTGGACCTTCGACCTCGAGGAGGGGGTGCTGGACACGGCCCGCCTGACCCGGGTGATCACCGATCCGACCAGCCCGCTCAGTTTCAAGGCCGAGAGCGAGAGCCCGTTCCGGGACACGGTCGTGACCCTGCTGCTCGACAACTCCGGCTCGATGCGCGGGCGGCCGATCATGGTGGCGGCGGTCTGCGCCGACGTCCTGGCGCGGACGCTGGAGCGGTGCGGGGTCAAGGTCGAGATCCTGGGCTTCACTACCCGGGCGTGGAAGGGCGGCCAGTCGCGCGAGGCCTGGATCACCGCCGGCAAGCCGCCCATGCCCGGCCGCCTGAACGACCTGCGCCACATCATCTACAAGGCCGCCGATGCGCCCTGGCGCCGGGCCAAGAAGAACCTCGGCCTGATGATGCGTGAGGGGCTGCTCAAGGAAAACATCGACGGCGAGGCCCTGACATGGGCGCACGACCGGCTGCGGTCGCGCACCGAGGCGCGCCAGATCCTGATGGTCATCTCCGACGGCTCGCCGGTCGACGATTCCACGCAGAGCGCCAACGCCGCCCTCTATCTGGACAAGCATCTGCGCCAGGTGATCGAGCGGATCGAGACCCAGAGCCCGGTCGAGCTGATCGCCATCGGCATCGGCCACGACGTGACCCGCTGGTATCGCCGCGCCGTGACCATCGTCGACGTCGAACAGCTGGGCGGGGTCATGATCGAGAAGCTGGCCGAACTGTTCGAGACCGAGCCGAAGGCGGCGACGCGCAAGGCCGGAACTGGCCGCGATCCTGCACGACGGGCGGCATGAATCCTCAAATGAAGCGTCTGCTCGTGGTCTGGGGCGTGATGACCCTGACCGCCTGTTCGGGCTCGATGGGCGTGCCGCGCCCCTATGTCCCGGCGGTCGGCGGCTGGATCCCGGAAGAGGCGACGATCAAGCCCGTGGGTCTGGGCCTGCCCGGCGGAGCGATGCTGGCGCCCGGCGTGGTCTTCGCCGGCGGGATCGAGATCGTGGCCCCGGTCGGGTCGCCCCTGCACAGTCTGTCGGACCTGAAGCTGACCGGCGACGGCGGCTTCGTCACCGTGTCCGACGTCGGCGATCTGGTCCGGGCCGAGCTCAGGCTGGACGCGCAAGGGCGGCTGACCGGAATCGACGGCGCCCGCACCCGCCGCCTGACCCTGGCCGACGGCACACCGATCCAGGACAAGTTCGAGGGCGATTCCGAGGGCCTGGCCCTGCTGGACGACGGCGAGCTTCTGGTCAGTTTCGAGCGCGACCACCGTATCTGGAACTATGGTCCCCTGGCCGCCCTGCGCGACCCGGTCCCGGCGGCCAGGCCCGACTTCCCCTTCCCCGAGAACGACGGGATGGAGGGACTGACGGCCGCGCCGCACGGCTGGCGGGTCAACGGCGAGAGCGGCGGGGTCTGGGACTGCACGCCGGGCGGCTGCACGGTGGTGACGGCGCCGCCGACGCCGCTTCTGCGCGACAGCGACTACCGGATCACCGGCATGGACAGGGACCCGCAGGGTGGCTGGTTCGTGGTGCAGCGCTCCTACGCCCCGCCGATCGACGCCCGTGCGCGGGTGCGGCGGATGACGGCGGACGGAACGCTCGGCCCCGTCCTGGTCGAGCTGAAACTGCCCGGCACCACCGACAATTTCGAGGGCATAGCCGCCGAGACCCGCAGTGGACCGGGCGGCGAGCGGACGCGGATCTACATCCTGTCTGACGACAACTTCAGCGCGGCCCAGCGGACCCTGATGCTGGCCTTCGACGTGACGCCGACGGCGACGCCGTCAGCGCACTGAATCGTCGCTGAACTCAGCCTTGCGGCGGGGTTCGGGCGCCCTGCATCCGGCGCAGCATGTCCCTACCTTCGGCGCGTTCGGCCTCGGTCTGCACCGCGCTGCGGCAACGGCGGATGGGGAAGCGGGTGCCGGTGACCTGCTCGTTGCGGCAGATCATGCGCGGTTGTTGGGGTTCGGCCGTCGTCGTCGGCGCCACGGCCTCCGCGGCCGCGGGCGTTTCGTTGGCGGCCGGGGCGGGCATGACGGGCATCGGGTTGGTCATGCCGCCGGTTTGGGCGGGCACGGTCTGCACGAGGGCGGCGAGGGCGAGAGCGACGGCGAGCATGCGAGACTCCAGACTGGAACCATGATGGGGGAGTTAGTCTGCCCCCATCATGCATGAGTTGTGCTGCGGCGCAATATCGCCTGCAACGACCGCGAAGCCGGTCTGCTCAGTCGCGCACTTCCACGGTGCGGCACTGACGAACCGGGAAGCGTTGACCGGTCACCTCGACATAGCGGCACTGCTGGCGGGTGCGGGGTGCGGGCTCGGCGGCGGGCTCCGGCTCGACCGCGGCCTCTTCCGCCACCGCCGCGGGAGCCGGGGCGGGCGCGGCGACGGGCGCCACAGGAGGCGTCGGCGCCGCGAGAGCGATCTGGATGGGTTGGGCCGGCGGGACGGGTTCGGAAGGCTTGGCCGGCTGCGTCTGCAGGGCGGCCACCAGAGTCAGAAGGGCGAACAACATAGGGCTGTATCCTGTTCGAAGACTGGAAAGCCCGACGATGCGCCAGTTGTTCGCAAATGCAACACAAAAATGTTGCAACTGCTCAGTTGGGGACGTCAGACGCGTTCGCTGACCTTGATCGCGACCTTGCAGCCGGCCTTGATGACCGCGCTGAGCAGGCGGTAGCCGGGCGCCTCACGGCTGCCGTGGGCGACGGCGTGGTCGTGGTGCTCCAGCTCCTCGGCGCGGAACCGCTCCAGCTCGGCGGCCAGGTCCGGATCGCGGTCCTTAAGCTCGGCGATCTGGTCGGCGTAGTGTTCCTCGATCACGCTCTCCACGGCCTCGGTGCAGGCGTGGGCGGCCTTCTCGCCCATCAGGGCCGTGCCGGCGCCCAGGGCCTGGGCCGCCAGCCGCCAGGCCGGGACCATCAGGGTCGGCCGCACCCGCCGGTCGTTCAGCAGGGCGTCGAACCGGGCCAGATGCACCGCCTCCTGATCCTGCATATGGGCGAGGTCGGCGGCGATGGCGGCCTTGCCCTTCGCCGCCTCGAAGACGGCGCGCTGGGCGCGGTAGATCTGGACGGCGGCGTATTCGCCGGCGTGGTCAACGCGCAGGATCTCAGCCATCCGGGCCCGCGACGCGCCCCGGCCCGGACGCGGCAGGGGCGGCCTTGGAACCCGAGGATGGGGGATACGGGCCTCGGTCATGACCTCAGGCCGCCTTCAGCATGGCCTCGGCGCCGTTCTTCGGAGCGCGGGCGTCCTTGGGGCGTTTGGCGGCGAGCAGGCTGAAGATGGCCAGCCCGGCCGAGATCAGGGCGTTCCAGGACGACATCGACAGGCCCAGGAACCGCCAGGTGACGGCGTCGCACATGACCACCTTGGGCGCGGGACCGGTGCCGAGCGCCAGGGCCGTCAGGCTTTCCAGACTGGCCGCCCCGCCGGCGCCCGAACAGGTCGCGGGCAGATGCCACCACTTCATCTCGCCGCCCGTATGGAAGGTCGCGGTGACGGCGCCGGTCAGGAAGACGACGAACAGCAGGAAGGCGGCGATGCGCGGCGTGCCCCGGCTGGCGCGGCTGATCACTGCCCAGAGGGTGGCGACGGCGGAGATGGCCACGGCGCCCCAGAAGACCTCACGCTGCTTGAGGCAGAGGTTGCAGGGCGTCAGGCCCCACAGGCGCTCGGAAGCGTGGGCCGCGCCCAGCATGGCCAGCGAAATCGCCAGGGCGAAGGCGGTCCACCAACGGGTCAGGAGGCGATAGATCTCGATCATCAGGCGACGGTTCTAACCCGCTACGCTCAATGCTCCAACAGCTTCAGAAGGAAGAAGCCGCCGACCAGCAGGACCAGGGCGATGACGAAGAACAGGGCCAGGCGCTTCTCTACAACTTCCAGCATCGCCGGCCCCCAGGTCTTGAGGATCCAGGCCTCGAGGAAGAAGCGCGCCGAGCGGGTGATGGCCACGGCCACGATGAACAGGCCGAGATTGAAATGGGCCAGGCCCGAGGCGATCGTCACGAGCTTGAACGGGATCGGCGTCAGACCCTTGCCGAGGATGACGAGGAAGCCGTTGGTGGCGAACCAGGACTGGTAGACGGCGATATCCATGCCGTGACCGAAGATGTGCAGCAGTTTCACGGCCAGGGGCTCGAGGAACATGCCGATCGCATAGCCGAGCAACGCCCCCAGCAGGGAGGCGACAGAGCAGACGGCCGCATAGCGATAGGCCCGATCCGGCCGCGACAGGATCATCGGGGCCAGCATGACGTCCGGCGGAATGGGGAAGAAGGAGGCCTCGGCGAAAGAGACCGCCGCCATGGTCTTCTCGGCATAGGGCTTGCGCGCCTGTTCGAAGACCCAGTCGTAGAGTTTGCGCAGCATGGATGTCCCCGGAAAGCCGGCAAGCCCTAGCAACGGCAGGGCGCGCGGTCCATCGGCGTCGGCGCCGCAGTGAAGCGAAAACCGCTGAAACATCCCGCGCCTTGGCGAAGCCGACTTCCCCCACTAGGTTCCGGCCCAATCGCGGCGAGCGCCGCACAACCTGTTCCGTGGAGAGACGCCGCATGACGCCTGCAGCCACCACCCTTACGCCTGACGCCACCATCCCCGCCGCCGAGAACCCCCTGGGCGTGGACGGCTTCGAGTTCGTCGAGTTCACCGGCCCCGAACCCGAGGCCATGATCAAGCAGCTGGAGACCATGGGCTTTGTCCAGACCCATGTGAATCCGCGCACCAATGTCGTGCGCCTGAAGCAGGGCGACATCTCCTTCCTGGTCCACCGCACCCCGACGGGTCAGGCGGGCGAATTCGCGCGCGAACACGGCCCCTCGGCCAACGGCATGGCCTTCCGCGTGAATGATGCGAAGGCCGCCTATGACGGCGCCGTCGCGCGCGGCGCCCAACCGGCCGAAGCCCATGCGGGCGGCGCCCTGGGCGAAGGCGCCTATGTGCTGCGCGGTATCGGCGGCTCGCTGCTGTACCTCATCGACGCCTATGGCGAGACCGGCTCCCTCTATGACGCCTGGGACGAGATCGAGGGCTGGGAAGAGGAGGAGCGCAAGAACAACGTCGGCCTGCACCTTCTCGACCACCTGACCCACAATGTGCGTCGCGGCCAGATGCGCACCTGGTCGGGCTTCTACGGCGACGTCTTCGCCTTCGAGGAGCAGAAGTATTTCGACATCAAGGGCAAGGCGACGGGCCTGTTCTCCCAGGCCATGATCGCCCCCGACAAGGCGATCCGCATCCCCCTGAACGAGAGCCAGGACGACAACTCCCAGATCGAGGAGTTCCTGAAGCGCTACAACGGCGAGGGCATCCAGCACATCGCCCTGGCCACTGACGACATCTTCGCCACCGTCGAGGCGATGCGCGAACGCGGCGTCGAGTTCCAGGACACCATCGAGACCTATTTCGAACTGATCGACAAACGCCTGCCCAACCACGGGCACGACGTGGAGCGGATGCGCAAGAACCGCATCCTGATCGACGGCTCGGACGAGGAGGGCCTGCTGCTGCAGATCTTCACCACCGACGTCTTCGGTCCGATCTTCTTCGAGATCATCCAGCGCAAGGGCAATGAGGGCTTCGGCAACGGCAACTTCCAGGCCCTGTTCGACTCCATCGAGCTGGACCAGATCCGTCGCGGCGT
>DBBK01000022.1:0-523 GCA_002292165.1 Brevundimonas sp. UBA986 | reverse complement strand
GGGGGGTTCTGGATGGTGTTCAGCGCCGGGATCGTCTGCGGCTTCGCCCCGATCGTGATCTACCGACTGTGGAAGCGGTGGCATCACCGGAAGTGACCGGCGGCCGGAATGTTTGATCTGTTTACGCGGGAGCCCATCATGCATCGTCCTTCCCTGAAGCTCGCCGGACTGGCGCTCGGCCTGTCCCTGATCGCCGCCCCCGCCTTCGCCCAGACGGCAGATGAAACGCCCCGCTGGTCATTCGCCATCCATGGCGGGGCCGGGGTGATCGAGCGGGCCAGTCTGTCGCCCGAGCAGGACGCGGCCTACCGCGCGGCGCTGAGGAAGGCGCTGGAGGCGGGCGGCAAGGTGCTGGAGGACGGCGGCTCGGCGCTGGACGCCGTTCAGGCCGCCATCCAGATCATGGAGGACGACCCCCTGTTCAACGCAGGGCGCGGGGCTGTCTTCACCGCCGCCGGCAAGAACGAGCTGGACGCCGCGGTCATGAACGGCGCCGACCTGACCGCCGGGGCCGTCGCGGGCC
>DBBK01000205.1 GCA_002292165.1 Brevundimonas sp. UBA986 | reverse complement strand
GGGGGAGGCGGGCAGCACTCCGGCCGCCCACGCCATGATCGCACGCCTGTTCCCCGACAGCCGCCGGGCCCTGGTCCTGGCCATCTTCTCGCTGGGCGTGCCGATCGGCGGCACCATAGGCCTCGCTTTGGGCGGCTGGATCAACGACGCCTGGGGCTGGCGCGAGGCCTTCTTCTTCGTGGGCCTGCCGGGGGTGATCGTCGCCATCCTGTCGCTGATCGTCCTGCCGCGCGGCGCCTCCAGCGAGCCGACGGTCGGGGTGGCCCGGACCAGCTACCTCTCGGCCATGAAGTTCCTCTTCGGCCTGCGCTCCTTCCGGCACATGGCCGCCGCCTCGTCGCTGTTCGCCATCGGCAGCTATGCGATGAACGTCTTCGCCCCGGCCTTCCTGATGCGGACCCATGGCATGACCTCGGCCGAGGCCGGTCTGGGCCTCGGTCTGGTCAGCGGCATCGGCGGTCTGGTCGGCACCTTCGCCGGCGGGATGCTGGCCGACGTGCTCGGCAAGCGCGACACGCGCTGGCGCCAATGGGTGCCGGCCATCGCGATGGCGGTGTGCGTGCCCGTGGCCCTGGGCGCCTGGCTGGCCCCCGACGCCCTGGTCTCCATGATCCTTCTGGCCCTCGTCTATATGCTGGGGCTGATGTACTTCGCCCCGACCTTCTCGGCGGCCCAGTCGCTGGCGCCGGACGAGATCCGCGCCACGGCCTCGGCGGTGCTGCTGTTCTGCCTGACCATCGTCGGCTCCTCGGCCGGCCCCTATGTCATCGGCTGGGCCAGCGACTATCTGACGCCGCGCTTCGGCCATCTGTCGCTGCGCTACGCCATGTGTCTGCTGGCCGTGACCATGGCCTGGTCGGCGCTGCACTTCTTCCTCGCCGCCCGCGCCCTGAAAGAGGATCTCGCGGCCCAGCAGCTGGAGCGTGACCGTGTCGTCCCCGCCTGAATCACCCCTGACCTTCGAAATGGAGGGTCAGGTCGCGATCCTGACCCTGAACCGGCCCGGGCGCGGCAACTCGATCAGCCCGGACATGATGCTGGCGCTGGAAGAGGCCTGGGGCCGCGTCAACCGCGACGACGCCATCCGCGTGGTCATCATGACGGGGGCGGGGGAACGTCACTTCTGCACCGGCGCCGATGTCTCGGCCCTGCACGTCGGTATGGGCGGGCTGAACAACGTGACCTATGCGGCGGCCAACCGCTTCTCCTCACGCATGTGCGAGGTGACCAAGCCGGTCATCTGCGTCGTCAACGGCCTGACCAATGGCGGGGGCCTGCACTTCGTCGCCGACAGCGACATCGTCATCGCCTGCGAGGGCGCTGACTTCATGGACAGCCACGTCAGCGTCGGACTCGTGTCCGCGCTGGAGTCGGTCGGGATCGCGAGGAAGGCGGGGATCGGGGCGGCCTTGCTCATGGGGCTGGCCGGCCGCGACTACCGGATGCCGGCGTCGCGCGCCCATGCGCTCGGCATGGTCGACTTGCTGGAGCCGACCGCCGCCGAAGCCATGGCCCTGGCCCGCAAACTGGCCGCCTCGATGTGCGCCAACTCGCCCCAGGCTATGGCTCTGACCAAGCGCGCTATCTGGGGCTCGACCGAGCTGCCCGATCCGGCCGCCCACGTCTACGGCTGGGAACTGCTGAAGTCCCAGTGGGCCCATCCCGACTTCGAGGAAGGGCCGAAAGCCTTCGAAGAACGCCGCGCGCCCGTCTGGAACCCGGATCCGAACGCACGACGCTGAATTCGCAAGCGCTCCGTCGACCTGTGACGACACCCCGCATTGCAGCCGCCGCGCAACTCGCATATGCGCGAGTCATCGGAGGGGCGTCTTGCCGCAGATGTTGCGACAGTTCTGGATCGGCCTGGTTGCGCTCGTCATGATCGCGGGCCAGCTCGACGGCGCGCTGTCGATGCAGCATCGCGTCGAGCCTGTCGGGCCGTTCTCGATGGCAGGTCCGGCGAAGGCCGGTTTGACGGCCCATGACTACGCCCACGACTACGCCCTGGTCGACGACGGCGATGGGCACAGCGAAACCTCGGCCCTGACAGGCGCTCCCGCGGACGGCTCCGACGAGCCGGCGATGCGGCATCATCATCACGGCGGCGACGTCCAGGTGGCGATCCTGCCTGTCGATCATCCGATCGAGCCCGAAGCGCCCGTCAGCGCCGTGTTGAAGCCCAACCTCGATCACGCGCCGCCCGGCGCGGATCATGACGGCCCTCTCGACCCTCCCAGACTGAAGCCCCTGATCGCCTGAACCCGATCTGCGTGGCCTCGCGGCCGCGCGCGCTTCTTTCTGGAGATTTCCCTTGTCTATCGTCATGTCCGGCGTCGCCGGATCATGGGCGCGAGGTGCGGCCCTGTCCGCTTTCGCGCTCGCCCTCAGCGCGGCTTCGCCCGCGTTGGCCCAGACCGCTGATCCAGCGGCCTGGGCGCACCCTGCCGTTCCCGAACTCACCCTGGAACAGGCGCTGGCCCGCGCCGCCCGGGCCGATCCCGCCCGGCCAGGTCTGGCCGCTCGTCTGCGCGCCGCCGAGGCCGGGGTGCGCCAGGCCGATGTCCGGCCCAATCCCACGATCGGCCTGACGGTCGAAAACCTGCCCACGCTCGGGGCCGGGAACGTCATGGGCCAGACCCAGACCACCCTCAGCTATGAGCAGCCGCTGGAGCGGGGAGGGGATCGCCGGGCTCGCACCGGCCTGGCGCGCAGCGAGGGCGATCTGATCGTGGCCCGCGCGACGGTCGCCGCGCTCGACCGGCTGGAACAGGCTCAGCGTGCCTGGGGCGAGGCCCTGTCGGCCGACGCCCTGGTCGAGATCGCCCGGCAGCGTCTCAACCTCGCCGAGCGGTTCCAGAGCGAGGTTCAGCGCCGCGTCGACGCCGCCCGCGATCCCTTGTTCGCCGGCGCCCGCGCCGAGGCGGAACTGGCACAGGCCCAGATCGACTTCGATCAGGCCGAGGTCGAGGCTCGTATCGCCCGCATCACCCTGGCCAAGTTCTGGGGCGGGGTCGCCGACTTCTCTCTCGATCCAGCGGCCTTCGAGGACACCGGCGCCTCCCGGATCGTCGCGGGCGAGGTCGCGGCGGCGGATCTGGAGGTGTTTCAGGCCCAGAGGGCGATCTTCGAGGCCCAGGCCAGGGTCGAGGAGGCCCGCGCCGTCCCGGATCCAACCGTCAGCATCGGTGTCCGGCATATGTGGGACAACGACCTGTCGCTGGTCTTCGGCGGCTCGATCCCCCTGCAACGCCATCACCGCAACCAGGGAGCCATCGATCGCGCCCGGGCCGAGGGAACGGCGGCTCAGGCCGACGCCGACGCCCTGAGGATGGAACGCGAGCGGGAGATCGCCCGGCTTCAGGTCCAGCTTCTGTCACGCGCCAATGAAGCGCGCAGGATCGAGGCGGAGACGCTGCCCCAGGCCGAGCGGGCCGTGGCGCTGGTCCGCGAAGGCTTCGCCCGGGGCGGATTCACCTACAACGACGTCATGGCGGCCCACACCGCCCTCCTGCAAACCCGCGCGCGCCGCGTCGCCGTGCTGCAGGCCTTCCACAACGACCGCGCGCGCCTCGACAGGCTGACCGGCGCGCACGCCGACCTGATCGGCATGGAGGCCCAGGGGGCCGCCCAACAGAACCCGGAGATCGAACAATGAGAGTGTTCCAACCTTCGCGCCGATGGTTCGGCGCGACCCTGACTGCCGTGGCCCTCGCCCTGGCGGCATGCGGCTCGGGCGGCGGTGAGAAGGCAGAGGGCGGTGAAGCCGCCGCCGACCCTGAGCGCGGCCCGCATGGCGGGCGGATGCTGCGCGACGGAGACTTCGCGCTGGAGGTCACCATTGTCGAGGAAGGGCCGGAGCCGCTGTTCCGCCTCTATCCCTATCTGAAGGACAGGCCCCTGGATCCGCGTCAGGTTCAGGCGACGATCGCCCTGACCCGGCTCGGGGCCAAGATCGATCGCTTCACCTTCGCCCCCCAGGGCGACCATCTGGCCAGTCCGGGCGTCGTGTCGGAGCCGCACTCCTTCGACGTGGCGGTCGCGGCCGTCCATTCGGGCAAACGCTCGGACTGGGCCTATGCCTCCTATGAAGGTCGCACGGTCATTTCCGCGGAGGCGGCGCGCGCCGGCGGCGTGACCACGGAGCGGGCAGGTCCGGCGGTGCTGGGCGAAAGCCTGCCGCTGACCGGCCGGGTCGAGATCAAGCCGGAAGGTCTGGCCGAGGTCCACGCCCGCTATCCCGGCCGGATCGTATCCATGGCCGTCGAACTGGGCAGCCCCGTCCGGCGCGGTCAGGTGCTGGCGCAGGTCGAATCCAGCGAAAGCCTTCAGACCTACGCCGTCACCGCCCCGATCCCGGGCATCATCACGGCCAAAAACGCCAACCCCGACCAGATCACCGGCGCCGGCGAGCCCATGCTGGAGATCGGCGATCCGACCCAACTGCATGCCGAGTTCTTCCTCTATCCGCGCGACGCGGAGAGGGTGCGGGTCGGCCAGAAGGTCGAAGTGCGCGGCCTGACCAGCGACAGCCGCGTCAATGCGACCATCGAGGCGATCCTGCCCTCGTCCGACATCCTCAGCCAGACCCAGGTGGCGCACGTCCATCTGCCGGCCGGTTCGGGCGGCTGGCGCTCGGGTCAGGGCGTCGAGGGCTCGGTTCAGGTCAGCGCGGCCGAGGCGCCGCTGGCGGTGCGCACAAAGGCGCTACAGCCGTTCCGGGACTTCACCGTCGTCTATGCGAAGGTGGGCGACACCTACGAAGTGCGCATGTTGAACCTCGGACGACGCACTGAAGAGTGGACCGAGGTGCTGGGCGGGATCGAACCCGGAACCGAATACGTCGTCGACGGCGCCTTCCTCATCCGCGCGGACATCGAGAAGTCCGGCGCGAGCCAC
>DBBK01000154.1 GCA_002292165.1 Brevundimonas sp. UBA986 | reverse complement strand
TACCTTCTACCGGCTCGACCCGCCGCTGCGGCCCGAGAGCGACCGTCAGGCCCTGATCGAGGCCGTGCGCGACGGCCTGATCGACGTCATCACCTCGGCCCACGCCCCCGCTCCGGCGGAAGACAAGCGCCGCCCGTTCGGCGAGGCCGCGCCCGGCGCCGTGGGTCTGGAGACCCTGCTGTCGGCGGCCCTGATGCTGCACCACGAGGACGGGCTGGAGCTGCTCGACATCCTGCGCCCCCTGACCCACGGCCCGGCGAGCCTGCTGGGTCTGGACAGCGGCGTGCTCGCCGCCGGCGCCCCCGCCGACCTCGTCCTGTTCGACCTCAACGCCCCCGTCGTCGTCGATGCGGCGAAGCTGAAGTCCAAGTCCAAGAACTCGCCCTTCGACGGGCGGATGCTTCAGGGCAAGGTTCTGGGGACGTGGGTGGGCGGCCGGAAGGTCTTCTAGCGCTTACAGGTCTCCGCCTTCGCCACTTCCGCCCCCAGCACCGACTTCACGGCCAGCGGCGTATCCGTGGCGATGACGGTCACGCCCTGATCGAACAGGCCGCGGTACTCGCTGACGTCGCCGTCGGCGGCGAACACCCGGTCCAGCGCGCGGTCGGAGCCGCCCAGCGTCCCGAACTGGGCTTCCACGCCCACGGCCTTCATGGCGCTCCACAGGGCCGGATCAGGACGGCCGGCGCCGGTCCAGGCGAGGATCTGCGGACGGCGCAGGCCGTCGAGCTCGGCGACCGACTTGACCCCGGCCGAGATCATCATCTCCGGCGCCATGTCGGCGACGGCGCGGGCGGTCTCGGGGGTGTAGGTGATCAGGATGACCCGGTCGGCGGCGCCGACGCGGCGGACCTCGTCGATGACCGCGCGAGCCAGGGTCAGGGTCGCGGCCTCCGAAGCCGGCTTCAGATCGATGCTGGCGATGGCGTGAACCTGTCCGGCGGCGGCGAGCGCCTCGGCGAGGGTCGGCGGCGCCTCATCGGTCAGATGTCCGTCGGGCGCGCGCAGCCGGGCCGTCTTGAACTCCGCCATCGTCAGGTCGGCGACCTTGCCTTGGCCGGTCGTGGTCCGCTCCATGGTGTCGTCGTGCATCAGACCCAGCTGGCCGTCGCGGGTCAGGACGGCGTCGATCTCGACGATGGCATTGGGAATGGCGCGGCCCGTGGCGCGGATGGCGGCGAGCGAGTTCTCCGGCTGGTCGTCCGCCGACTGGCCCCGGTGCGCCGAGATGACGATGCCGCCGTCCCGCACACAGTCGAACCAGGCGGCCAGATGCGGCCCGGACGACCCGGCGCGCGGCGTGGCGGCGCATCCGCCCAACAGGGCGACAACGGAAACGGCGGCGAAAACGGAACGGATCATGCTGGGGCTCCACAGGCGGCCGGACCAAATCCGCAACACCCCGCGAGGTCAAGACAAGGTTTGACAACCACAGATGATCAGACGCTTGCCGTCACGTTAGCGGCGACGCATCGTGCCGCGAAACACCATACGGGGAGCGAATCACCTTGCAGGATCTTGTGGCGCCAGCTCTGGGCACGCTCGCCCTCATGGCGGTCGGCGGTTATCTGCTGGGCTCGATTCCCTTCGGCGTGGTCATCACCCGGGCCGCGGGCGCCGGCGACGTGCGCAACATCGGCTCGGGCAACATCGGCGCGACGAACGTGCTGCGCACCGGCCGCAAGGACCTGGCCCTCGCCACCCTGCTCCTCGACGCCGGCAAGGGCGCGGCGGCCCTTCTGATCGCCAAATTCATGCTGGGCGGCGCCAGCCATTCGGCCGAACTGGCGGGCGCCATCGCCGGCGGCGCGGCCTTCATCGGCCACCTGTTCCCGGTCTGGCTCAAGTTCAAGGGCGGCAAGGGCGTCGCCACCTTCTTCGGCCTGCTGATCGCCGCCCACTGGCCTCTGGGCTTGCTGGCCGGGGCGACCTGGCTGCTGGTCGCCTTCACCCTGCGCTACTCCTCGCTGGCGGCCCTGATCGCCTCCTTCATGGCGCCGGTCTATGCGATCCTGACCGTCCCGGCGCTGGGCCTGCCGGTCGGGGAGCCGATCCTGCTGCTGGCCTTCGTCACGGCGGTGCTGATCTGGATCCGCCACCACGAGAACATCGCCCGTCTGCTGAAAGGCGCCGAGCCCCGTATCGGAGCCAAGAAGGCGTGAGCCTCTCCGACGCAGAACGGTTCGCCCGCCTGCGTCTCGCCCGCGCCGACCGCGTCGGCCCCGTCTCCTTCCGCCAGCTGCTCCAGCGCTTCGGCTCGGCCGGGCGCGCGCTGGACGCCCTGCCCGATCTGGTCCGCAAGGGCGGCGCGTCCGGCTATGCCCTGCCCCCGACCGACCGCATCGAGGCCGAACTGGCCGCCGGAGACCGCAAGGGCGCCCGGCTGCTGGTCTTCGGCGACGCCGGTTATCCGCCCATGCTGGCGGCGGTCGATCCGCCCCCGCCTCTGCTCTGGACCCTCGGCGACGTCGCCCTGCTGTCGAGGGAGGCCGTCGGCGTGGTCGGCGCCCGCATCGCCTCGGCGGGCGGTCAGAGGATCGCGCGCGGCCTCGCCCAGTCGCTGGGTCAGGCCGGCTTCGTTGTCGTGTCAGGTCTGGCGCGCGGCATCGATGCGGCGGCCCATGCGGGGTCGCTGGAGACCGGGACGGCAGCTGTGCTGGGCGGCGGGGTCGACGACGTCTATCCGTCCGACAACGCCGGCCTCTACGACCAGATCGTCGAACAGGGCTGCGTCGTCTCCGAAAGCCCCATGGGCGCCCGGGCCCAGGCGCGCGACTTCCCGCGCCGCAACCGCATCATCTCGGGGCTCTCGCGCGGGATCATCGTGGTCGAGGCCGAGTTGAAGTCCGGCTCCCTGATCACCGCCCGGCTGGCGGCGGAACAGGGGCGCGACGTCTTCGCCGTTCCCGGCTCGCCCCTTGACCCCCGCTCCAAGGGCCCGAATGAACTTGTGCGTCAGGGCGCCATCCTGTGCGAGGGCGTCGACGACGTCCGCCGCGCCTTCGAGACCCTGCGCACCCTGTCCGAGCCGCCCGCCGACGTCTTCGGCGACATGCCGAACGACGTGGATCAGGCCCTCATCGACCGCGTCGCCGCCTTGCTCTCGCCCGTCCCCACGCCCCGCGACGAACTGGCCCGCGCCTGCGGCGCGCCGGTCAGCCATGTGGCGGCGGCCCTGCTGGAGCTCAGCCTGGCGGGGCGCGCGACCCTGCTGCCGGGCGGACTGGCGAGTTTGTAGGGTTTCCCAAATAAATCGGAGGCCGCCAAGGCTGATCACCGGTTGAGCGGAGCCATTTGCACCCTAAGAACGGGCGTACAGACTTTCACGCGCGGACCATGGCCTCTTCACTCGACCGACTGACGGAACAGGAGCGCAGACTCCTGACCCTCCTGGCCCAGGGACACACCGCCAAGACCATCGCCAATGCCGAAGGTCTATCGGTCAATGTCGTCAACGAACGCCTGCGCTCGGCGCGGCGAAAGACCGGGGCCGTCAGTAGCCGAGAATTGGCCCGCCTTCTTGATCGCGAAAACCCACAGGAAAATCGGAACAAGTTTTTCGGCGTTGAGGCCGAACTCAACGCCCCGCATCCCGGTCGGAGCCCGGGTTCCGCGAAAGGCGCAGGCCGGTGGCTTGTCGGGAGTGTCGCCGTGGTGTCTGGAATTCTGGTGTTGATTGGCATCGCCAGCTGGTGGGCCGGGACGCAAACCCCGCGCGAGGCCCCAGGGCGCGTGCCGATGCCTCAGCCTGACATTGCTCAGACAGGCCCCCATTGGCGGGCGATGACGGGCTCTACCGCACTGCCGGCGATCACCTACTTCGTACCCTCGCCGGACGGGCGCGTCGGGGTGTTCGTCCCGCGCGTAGTGCTGGGCTGCAAAGACATCTCGATAGCCGTAACGGTGCGCGGCTTCACGCCCCGGCCCGCGTGGCCTCAACCCGACCTGACCACCCAAATCGGAGACGTGAAACGGGTCGGCTCTCCGACGGCCGTCGCATCTGCGACCGGGCCGACCCTCGGATACAGATTCGCAATCGCCGACGAGGTGCTGGAGCCGCTTCGGCGCGGCGAGCCGGTGTCCTTCACTTTCAACGGCGAGACCCAGACCTTCCCGACGATCCCCGAAGACCTGCGGTCGGCCTTTGTCACCAACTGCGCCGTGCTGGTTCATCCGGGCATGAGGCGCCGCGGGGCGGCGGGCGGCCGCGTCTATTGAGGGATCAATCCGGCCGTGCCAGCGCCACTTTCACCGCCGGGCGGGCTGGCGAGTTTGTAGTCTCAGCTGCCGGCGCCTGGGATCGGGCATCGCTGTCAGATCGCGTCAGCATGCGGAATGCCACCAGGACAAGCACGATGACGATGATGACGCCGAGCCCGCGCTCGAGCGGCTTCGGAAGAGGAAGGTAGGAGGCCATGCGTCCAGCCTGCACCTTGTCTGCTCCTGCCTCAAGCCGTCCTCAATCCGGCCGCGCCAGCGCCCCTCTGGCCGCCGGACGCACCGGCGACCCGGTCCTCGGAAACTCGCGGCCCAGCGCCTCGGCCATGGCCTGCTCGGCGATCAGGAAGACCTGATCCCGCTGGTGGTAGTTGTTGGACAGGACGATCACCGTCACATCGGCGTCGGGCTGATAGGTGATCAGGTTGCGGAAGCCCGACCAGCTGCCGGTGTGATAGACCTGAAGGTCCTCGAACGACGGCGACACCATCTCGCCCAGCCGCTTGGTGAAGATGCCATAGCCCCAGGTGCGGCGCGTGCGGCCGCGCTCATCCGGCGTATCGGCCGGGGCGTGGTCGGCCAGCATCTGGCCATAGCTGAACGGCGTCAGGACGTGACCACGGTGCAGGGCGCGCTCCCAGGCCAGCATGTCGTCCAGCGTCGAATAGATGGCCCCGGCGCCGATCACGATGCTGACGTTCGGAATGGTCTGGGCGGCCAGACCCGACGGATAGTTGGCATAGCCCATGGCCACATCGGGAGCGTCGCCGAGGCCGGTGCGATCCATGCCGAGGGGCTCGAAGATCGCCGTCTGCATATAGGTCTCGTACGGCATGCCGCTGGCCTTTTCGACGATGGCGGCGGCCAGGTTGAAGCCCGCGTTGTCGTAGGAGACCTTGGTCCCCGGCTCGAACCGCAGCGGGAAGCGTTTGGAGTCCTCGGTCAGCTCGGCCAGCGTCGCCGGCGTCACCCGCCGCATGCCCCAATAGGGCCGCGCCATCAGGTCTGGGATGCCCGAGGTGTGCGACAGCAGGTGGTGGATCTTGATCTGCGCCCAGGCGGCCGGGCACGGCTGGATCCATTTGCACACCGCGTCATTGATGGTCAGCTTGCCCTGATCCTGCAGCTTCAGGATGGCGGCGGCGGTGAACTGTTTGCTGATCGAGGCCAGGCGATAGCGGGTCTCGATGGTCGCGCGCTCGCCCTTCGATACCTCTGCTGGACCATAGGCCTGACGGAACAGGACCTTATCGCCCTTCGCCACCAGCACCGCCCCCATGAAGCGCGGCTGGGCGTCCAGCGCGGCCTTCAGCTTCGGCAGGTCCTCGACCACCACCACGGGCGGGCGCAGCGGCAGCTGGGCGATCTGCGGGTGAACGCGCTCGGGCTGGCCGTGCCCCCGCGCCAGCACCACGCCCCCGGTCACGAGCAGCGCCAGAATGACGACGGCCAGAAGGCCGATCAGCAGTCGGGGCGGGCCGCCGACAGTCTTGGGAACGATAAACAAACGCGAACCTTGAAAACCGGACGCCGGATCAGACGTCGTAATCCAGACCGAACTGGGCATAGAGGGCCCGGCTGTCCTGCCACTTGGGATCGACCTTCACGGTGACGAAAAGATGGACCGGGCGGTCCAGCAGTTCGGTCAGCTCCTCGCGCGACTTCTGGCCGATCCACTTCAAGGTCTGGCCGCCCTTGCCGAGGATGATCGGCCGCTGGCTCTCGCGCTCGACATAGATGGTCTGTTCGATGCGGGCCGATCCGTCGGCCTTCTCGTCGAAGGCCGTGGTCTCCACCGCCGCCGAATAGGGCAGCTCCTCATGGACGCGCAGATAGACCTTCTCACGCGTGATCTCGGCCGCCAGCACCCGGATCGGCACATCGGCGCTCTGGTCCTCGGGGTAGAGCCACGGGCCGGCCGGCATCGACATGGCCAGACGCGACTTCAGGTCATCAACGCCGTCGCCGGTCTCGGCGGAGATCATATAGACCTCGGAATAGACGCCGGTTTCGAACATCTGGTGTGACAGGGCCAGCAGGGTGTCGCGGCGCATGCCGTCGATCTTGTTGAGCGCGAGGATGACCTTGGTGCCCGAGGACTTCAGGTTCTCGATGATGGTCTCGGTGTCCTCGGCCGAGCGGCGGTCGGCGGCCGTGCCGTCCTTGCCTTCCGAGGCGATGTGCGACGGGGCGTCGATCAGATGGACCACGACGTCGGCGTCCGAGGCCCCGCCCCAGGCCGAGGCGACCATGGCCCGGTCCAGACGGCGGCGCGGGGTGAAGATCCCGGGGGTGTCGACCAGCACGATCTGGGCGTCGCCCTCGATGGCGATGCCGCGCACGGGAAAGCGCGTCGTCTGCACCTTCTGGGTGACGATCGAGACCTTGGACCCCGTCAGCCGGTTGACCAGCGTCGACTTGCCCGCATTGGGCGCGCCGATGATGGCGGCGAAGCCGGCCCTGGAATTGGGGTTCAGTTGGGTGATGTCGGTCAAATGACGCCTTCTCGTTGCAGCATGGCCGTCGCGGCGGCCTTTTCCGCATCCTGACGCGAACGTCCGGGAGCGGATATGGGTTCTAACCCCGCCACCGCCACCTGGACGGTGAAGGTGGGGGCGTGGTCCGAGCCGGAGCGGCCGGTGATCTCATAGGTCGGCAAGGGCAGGCCCCGGCCTTGCGACCACTCCTGCAGCGCGGACTTCGGGTTCGCCGCGGCGCGCTCGGGCGGACGGGCCAGTTCTTCGGCCCAGGCGCGGTCGAAGACCTTGCGCGCCGCCTCCAGCCCGCCGTCCAGATAGACGGCCGCCAGGATGGCCTCCATGGCGTCGGCGATGACGCCCTCCTTGCGGCGGCCGCCCGACTTGGTCTCGCCCGGCGACAGGCGCAAGGCCTCGCCGATGCCGAGCGCGGCCCCGACCCGCCCGCAGGCGTGTTTGTCGACCAGCGAATGCAGCCGCGAGGACAGCTGGCCCTCGTCGGCCTCGGGGAAGTCGTGGTGCAGCCGGTCGGCGACCAGCAGGCCCAGCACCCGGTCGCCCAGGAACTCCAGCCGTTCGTTGTCGCGCGGGGCCTTCGAGGTCTGGGGCGACCCGCCCTCGCCCACGCTGGCGTGGGTCAGGGCCCGGTCGAGCAGACGCGGGTCGCGAAAATCGTGACCGAGCCGGCGGACCAGTTCGGCCACCGCCTCTGTCCTTGAATTCGCCATCAGTCGAGGATGTGGAAGAAGCGGCTCGGCCGGATCTTCGAGAACCAGCTGATCGGGTTCCACAGGCTGGCGCCCGGCTTCCACGAGAACATGATGATCTGGGCCTTGCCGACCAGGTTCTCGGCCGGGACGAAGCCTACGCCCGCCGACTGCTCGACGCGGCTGTCGATCGAGTTGTCGCGGTTGTCGCCCATCATGAAGTAGTAGCCCGTCGGCACCTCATAGACCGGGGTGTCGTCCAGATCGCCGCCCGGACCGAAGTCCTGGGTCATGAAGCTCTTGCCGTTCGGCAGGGTCTCGCGGGCCTCGGTGGCGGCGCGGGCGCCCCAGGCGTCGGCGACCTCGGTGTTCGACACCACGACGTCCTTCACGGGCGTTCCGTTGATGTAGAGCTTGTTGTCGACCATCTGGATCTTGTCGCCGGGCAGGCCGATGACGCGCTTGATGTAGTCGGTCTTGTTGTCGCGCGGCAGCTTGAACACGACGATGTCGCCACGGTTCGGCGCGCGGCCGAAGACCCGGCCCTCGCCGATCGGCAGGTTGATCGGCAGGCCGCTGGAGTACTTCGAATAGCCGTAGGACCACTTGGAGACGACGATGTAGTCGCCCTCATAGAGGTTGGGCTCCATCGAGGCCGACGGGATGGTGAAGGGCTGGAACAGCAGCACCCGCAGAACGAAGGCGATCAGAAGGGCGAAGACGACGGTCTTGATGATCTCAAGGCCTTCGCTGCCGGCGGAGCGTTCTTCGGGGTCTTCGACACGGGCGGCCTTGGGCATCTTTTCCTTCTTGGCGGAGACGGGATCGTCCTCGAACGGGGCGTCGCCGTCGTCGCTCCAGATCGGGCGCTTCGAGGCGGAGGTGGTCATGGCGGAGGCTGCGGCGGCGGCGGGAATCACGGACAGGACGCCGGGATCGGTCTCGCCCGGGGTCGGCTCCACAATCACCGGCTCATCGGTGACGGCGTCCTCGACGGGCGCTTCGGCGGTGACGATCTCGTCCTCGGGCGCGGCAGCTTCAACGGGGGCCTCGACGGGCGTTTCCTCAGGCGTTTCAACAGTCGACACGGCCTCGGCCTCGACGCCCGTCGCCGGGGTCGTTTCCGGCTCTTCCGGCGTGTGCGGCTTGTGTTCTTCGCTCATCGTTGCGTAGGCCCGATCCCCGGCCGCTTCGCGCGGCGCATGAAGGCCGCACTATAGCGTGATTACGACAGCGGCAAGGCCTCGATCACCACGAAGGCGAGTGCATAGGGGTGTTCATCGCTGAGGGTGAGATGGATTTTCGCCGTGTGGCCCGGCGGCGTCAGCCGGACCAGATGGTCGGCGGCCGGACCGGTCAGCTGCAGGGTCGGCTGGCCGCTGCGCTGGTTCACGACGCCCATGTCCTTCCAGTAGACGTCGCGGCGCATGCCGGTGCCCAGGGCCTTGGCGCAGGCCTCCTTGGCCGCGAACCGCTTGGCGTAGCTCCAGGCCGCGTCCGGCTTGCGGTCCGAGCGAGTGCGTTCGATCTCGGTGAAGCAGCGGTTCCTGAACCGGTCCCCGAACCGGTCGAGCGAGTCCTGGATCCGGCGGATGTCGCAAAGATCGGCGCCGACCCCGATGATCACTGGGGCGCCCTCGCCTCATCCATCAGGGCCCGCATCCGGGCGATGGCTTCCCCGAGACCGACGAAGATCGCCTCCCCGATCAGGAAATGGCCGATGTTCAGTTCCATGATCTGCGGAATGGCCGCGACCGGCTTGACCGTCTCATAGTCGATGCCGTGGCCCGCATGGACCTCCAGCCCCAGATCGGCGGCCAGGGCCGCGCCCGACGTCAGGGCGGCCAACTGTTCCGCCGCCTGGGCCTCATGACCGTCGCGGAAGGCGTCGCAGAAGGCGCCGGTGTGCAGCTCGACCACCTGGGCGCCCGTGCGGTGCGCGGCGTGGATCTGCACCGGGTCGGCGCCGATGAACAGGGACACGCGCGATCCCGCCGCCTTCAGCTGGGCGACGAAGGGGGCGATCCAGTTGTGGCCGCCGGCGACGTCCAGCCCGCCCTCGGTGGTGCGCTCCTCGCGCTTCTCGGGCACCAGGCAGACGGCGTGCGGCCGGTGATGCAGGGCGATGTCGAGCATCTCCTGCGTTACGGCCATCTCGAGGTTCAACGGCCGGTGCTCGTCGCGCAGCACCACGGCCAGGGCGTCGATGTCGGCGTCCGAGATGTGCCGCCGATCCTCACGCAGGTGGGCCGTGATGCCATCGGCGCCGGCCCCCAGGGCTTCGCGCGCCGCCCGCACCGGATCGGGATACAGGCCGCCGCGCGCGTTCCGGACGGTCGCCACGTGGTCGATGTTGACGCCGAGTCTGAGCACTGTCGCGCCGATCCCTACTTGGCCAGCCGCCGGCTGCCGGGGTCCTGCACCGGGATGGCGGCCAGGTCGGCGGGGAGGTCGTCGGCATGATAGGCGGGCACGTCCAGGGTCGCCAGGGCGATCAGGGGCACGCCGACATCGGCGCGGCCGCCCGAGCGGTCGACGATACAGGCCGCCGCGACCACGTCGCCGCCGGCCTCCTTGATCGCCGCGATGCATTCGCGCGAGCTCAGGCCCGTGGTGACGATGTCCTCGACCATCACGACCTTCTGGCCCGGCTCGATCTGGAAGCCGCGACGCAGCTTGAAGGCGCCGCCTTCCCGCTCGACGTACAGCGAGGCCACCTTCAGGTGCCGCGCCGTCTCATAGCCCGGGATGATGCCGCCCACGGCGGGCGAGATGGCCACATCGACCGGGCCGACCGTGGCGACGATCTTCTCGGCCAGGGCCTTGCACAGCCGCTCGCAGCGGTCGGCGTGCATGAAGACCAGGTTCTTCTGCAGGAAGACCGGGCTGTGCAGGCCGGAGGACAGGACGAAATGCCCCTCGCGCAGGGCGCCGGCGGCTCGAAACTCGTTGAGGACGTCTTCGGTGTTCATGGGGGCCTCTTAGCCCTACCCCCGCACGCGCTCAACCGTGTCGACGGACGGATTGGTGCGCAGGGCCGCCATGATCATGGTGGCGTGTTTGGCGTCCTCGACCTCGACGTCGAAGTTCAGGTCGAAGAAGTCCTGCTGACGGTGGGTCAGGGTCAGGTTGCGGATATTGCCGCCCGCCTCGCCGATCAGGGTCGTGACCTGACCCAGCACGCCGACGCCGTTGCGCACCGTGGCGCGCAGGCGGGCGAGGCCGACGGCGCCCTGCTCGGCCTGGGGCGTCCACTGCAGGTCCTGCCAGACGCTGTCGTCGTCGGCGAACTCGGCCAGCTTCTGACAGTCGATGGTGTGGACCGTCAGCCCCTTGTCCTTCTCGAGGATGCCGACGATGCGATCGCCGGGCAGAGGGGTGCAGCACTGGCCGAAGTGGACGCTGACGCCGGGCGTCAGGCCGCCGCCGCGCACGAACAGCCGGGCTCGGGCGTCCTGGATGGGCTTGCGCTGCTGGGCCGGCTTGATCTTGCCCATCAGGGCCGGGAACAGGGTCTCGGCGACCTTGACCGGCGAGATGCGGCCCCGGCCGATGGCCTCGAACAGATCGGCCTCATTGGCCACAGCCAGCACTTCCAGCGCGGGCTTCAGCGAGACATCGACCATCGACTTGCCGGCCTTGGTGATCGTCTGGTCCAGGGTCGTGCGGCCCAGACGCAGGAACTCCTCGCGCTCGGCCCCGCGGATGTGCCGACGGATCGCCGACCGGGCCCGGCCGGTGACCGTCAGGCTGCGCCAGTCGGCGGGCGCCTCGCGCTTGGCGCCGCGGATGATCTCGACCACGTCGCCGTTCTGCAGCGGCGTGCGCATCGGCTTCAGCTCGCCGTTGATCTTCACCCCGGCGGCGGTATCCCCGACCTCGGTGTGGACCGCATAGGCGAAGTCCAGGGCCATGCCGCCGCGCGGCAGGGTGATCAGCCGGCCCTTGGGCGTGAAGACGAAGACCTGATCCAGGTACATCTCCAGCTTGGCGTGCTCGACCCAGTCCTCGCCGCCCTCGCCGTGCTCGATCACCTGGACGAGGTGGCGCAGGTTCTGCAGCGGGTCGCGCCCGCCCTCGGCCTCCATGCCTTCCTTGTCGAAGCCATAGGACTGGTTCTTGTAGGCCCAGTGCGCCGCGACCCCGTCCTCGGCGACCCGGTCCATGGCCTCGGTGCGGATCTGCATCTCGATGCGCAGGCCGCCCGGCCCCACCACCGTGGTGTGCAGCGAGCGGTAGTTGTTCGACTTGGGCGTCGAGATGAAGTCCTTGAACCGCTCGGGCACCATCGGCCAGGCGCGGTGGATGACGCCCAGGGCGCGGTAGCAGTCGTCCTCGAACGGCACGATCACCCGGAAGCCGTAGATGTCGGACAGGGACGAGAAGCCCACCGTCTTCCTCTGCAGCTTGCGCCAGATCGAATAGGGCGTCTTCTGCCGGCCGAAGACGCGCGCGCCGCCGATGCCGGCCTCCGACAGGACCCGCTCGACCTCGGTCGACACCCCCTCGATGGCCCGGCCGTGCTCGAGCTTGAGCGCCTCCAGACGCCGCTCGATGGCCGTGCGGGCGGTCGGATTGATGTGTTCGAACGCCAGCTCTTCCAGCTCGGAGGCGATCGAATGGATGCCGATCGACCGGCCCAGCGGGGCATAGACCTCCAGCGTCTCTCTGGAGATCCGCTCGCGCTTCTCGGGCTTCACATACTGGAGCGTCCGCATGTTGTGCAGACGGTCGGCCAGCTTGACCAGCAGGACGCGGACGTCGCGGCTGATGGCCAGGATGAACTTTCTCAAGTTCTCGGCCTGACGGGTGTGCTCGGCCTGGAGCTCCAGCCGCGACAGCTTGGTCACCCCCTCGACCAGGACAGCGATCTCCTCGCCGAACATCGCCGCGATGTCGTCGCGCGTCGCCGTGGTATCCTCGACCACGTCATGCAGCAGGGCCGTGACGATGGAGGCGGTGTCGAGCTTGTAATCCGTCAGGATGCCCGCGACCTGGATCGGATGCGCGAAATAGGGGTCGCCGGAGGCCCGCAGCTGCGAGCCGTGCATCTTCATCGCATAGACATAGGCCTTGTTGAGCATCGCCTCGTCGGCGGTGGGGTCATAGGCCTTGACCGCCTCGATCAGCTCGAACTGACGCAGGATCGGAACGCGTTTCGCCGCCGGAGGAGCCTCCGACGGCGAAACAGGGTCGTTGTTATTGGCGACATTCGGCTGCGGCGGGGACTTGCCGGCCCGCGCCGGGAGGATCGTGATACCGTTAGCGGGTTCCGCCGTCAGTACCGTTCCTCCTGCCCGCCGTCCCGGTCGCTCTGCAGGGCGCGGATCAGCTCCTGCTCGGCCATGTTCATGTGCTGCGGCTCAGCCAGCAGGCCGACGATTTCCGCCTCGTCCTCGGCTTCCGTGCGCTCGTCGACGCGCTGCAGGGCGACCACGACGGTCTCCATCAGGTCGTCGGGCAGAACGGTTTCGTCCGCGATCTCGCGCAGGGCGACGACCGGGTTCTTGTCGTTGTCGCGATCCAGGGTCAGCGCGGCGCCGTTGGCGATCGCGCGGGCGCGGTTGCCGGCCAGCAGGACCAGACCAAAGCGGTTCGGCACCTTTTGGATGCAGTCTTCGACAGTGACGCGAGCCATCAAGAATCCTCGTGCGGGCGGGAGAACCGCGCCCAATACAGATAAGCACGGATTTGTGCAACGCCAGAGGGGCGGATTTAGGGCGCGCCGTAGGGTCGTCCCTCGAAGCCCGCCGGGATTTCGTCGCGCCAGCACGCGGCCAGCCCCTTCCGGGCGAACTCGCCGAACTGCGCAATCAACCCGGCCCCGCCCGACAGGGCCATGTTGACGAAGGCGCCGTCGGCGGTGCGGCCCATCAGCCAGAGGGAATAGCCGTTCCCGTCCGGCGGGGGCATCGGCGGCGTGATCATCCCGGCCACGGGCGGAATTCGGCGCCGCAATCCTGAAATCCCGATCTGCGGCGACTGGAATTCGTCCAGCGCCCGCAGGACGCCGAGAACCTGCGGGCAATCTGTCTCGTCGGCCCACTGGATCTGCTCCAGCCCGTCCGGGTTGTTGAGGCTCTTGCGAATCGCGAAGTGGCTGGAGCCTGTCCCGTCGACGGCGTCCTCGTAGGGCACGAAGCGGCTGTAGATGTCGTACCGCCACACGCCGTTCATCCCGGACAGGGCGAACCCTCCGACATAGGAGGTGTTTCGCGGCGTCGTCCGCTCGCCCACGGCGCGCCAATCCGTCTGGGCCGAGGCCGCGACCGGGGCGGCGATCAGACCCGCCAGAACACAGGCGGCGAAAGCCCGCGCCCTAGCGGACAATACGCGCATCCGTCCCCACGGTCGCCGTCATGGCCAGGGCCTTGGCGAAGCCGCCGCCGGGGTGGCGCCAGTCGGGGGCGATCTCGGCCAGGGGCCCCATGACGAACAGCCGGTCGGCCGCGCGCGGATGCGGCAGGATCAGCCCCTGACAGTCGCCACGCTCGCGCCCATAGGCGATCAGATCCAGGTCCAGCGTCCGGGGCGCGTTCGGAACGGTCCTCTGCCGGCCGAAGCACTCCTCGATCCGACCCAGGGCCGCCATCAGGGCATGGGGGTCCAGATCGGTCCGCACCACCGCCACCCCGTTCAGGAAGGGCGGATCGGTCGGATCGGGCCAGGCCTGACTGCTCCACCACGAGGACTGGGCCAGCACATCGATGCCCTCGGCCCGGAACCGGGTCAGGGCCGCCTCCAGCGCGTCGCGGCAGGACGGCCAGACCCCCTTGTCATTGCAGCCGAGGGCGACGATGACGGCCCCATCGAGGTCCAGAGGCGCATCAAGGTCGACGTCCATATTGACGCCGACGCCTCTCGTGGCCGTTGCTGATATTGCGCTGGAGCCTTCCATGTACCCGTCCGATCGCATCGCCCTGTTCATCGACGGGGCCAATCTCTATTCGGCGGCCAGGGCGCTGAACGTCGATCTGGATTTTCGCAAGCTCGTCGAGTCGTTCCGCGACAAAGCCGTCCTGGTTCGCGCGTATTATTACACGGCCGTGGTCGAGGGCGAAGAGTTCTCTCCGATCCGGCCCCTGGTCGACTGGCTGGGCTATAACGGCTTCTCGGTCGTGACCAAGCCGGTCAAGCGCTTCACGGACGCCCAGGGCCACACCCGGACCAAGGGCAATATGGACATCGAGATCGCGGTGGACATGCTGGAGATGGCCCAACACCTCGACCACGTCGTCCTTTTCTCCGGCGACGGCGACTTCCGCCGGCTGGTCCAGGCGGTGCAGGCGAAGGGCGTGCGCGTCACCGTCGTTTCGACGACGAAGAGCCAGCCGCCGATGATCGCCGACGAGCTGCGCCGTCAGGCCGACGACTATATCGACCTCGCCGACCGGCTGGGTGACTGGACCCGCCCGAAGTCCGCCTCCCCCTCCCCCTCGGCGCGGACGTTCGAGACCTGACGCCGCCGCGCTCAATCGGCCTTTCGCCGCAGGGATTTGATCGGCGTGCAGGCCGCGAAAAATCTCCACTTCCGATTGTCGCGCCGCCACAACCACGATAGCGTCGGTTGCTGAATTCTGTTCAGGAGGTTCACCGTGCTCGCTCCGCTTCTCGCCGCCCTGCTGGTTTCCGGCGGGGCCCAGGCGCGGCCCGCGCCGGACGCGGATCCCCAGACCCGCCCGCCCGCGGCTTCGGCCGACGCGCCGGTCGATCTCGATGACATCGTCATCGAGGGCCGCCGCCTCGAGGACGCGACCGAGGACTTCGTGCGCTCGGTCGCCGATCCGGCTCCGGGCCGCGGCCTCGCCCGCTGGCGCGGCGCCGTCTGCCCCGGCGTGGTCAACCTGCGCGGCGAGACCGCGCAATATATCGTCGACCGCGTCTCCACAGTGGCGGCGGATCTCGGCCTCAGGACAGGCGCGCCGGGCTGCAAGCCCAACGTCGTGATCATCGCCACCACACAGGCCGACGCCTTCACCGCCAATATGGTTGATCGGCAGCCGCGCCTGTTCGTCCCGGGCGGAACCGGGATGAACCAGAGCCGCGAGGCGCTCGACCGCTTCAAGACCGCCGACCGACCCGTGCGCTGGTGGACGATCAGCATGCCCGTCGACGGCGATACCGGCGTGCGCGCGGTGCGGATGCCGGGCGACGTGGCGGGGTCGGGCACAGGCGGCGCGGACGGGCGTGGGAGCGCGCCGGAATACGCCCCGAACATCGCCCTGCGCTCCTTTTCGCGGATGTCGACCCAGACGGTCGACGACATCCAGGGCGTCTATGTCATCATCGACGCCGATCGCATCGGGGACGTCTCCCTGACCCAGCTGGCGGACTATGTCGCCCTGGTCTCGATGGCCCAGATCGACCCGGAGGCGGACACCTCCCGCTATGCGACGATCCTGAACGTCTTCGACGATCCGACCCAGACCCAGACCCTCACCCACTGGGACCAGGCCTATATGGAGGGCCTCTACGACGCCCACAGCACCAAGCTGAACCTCGGCGCGCGCCGGGGAGAGATCGCGGATTCCATCGTCCGCGTTCACCACCGCATCACCGACGACCCCGCCCCGCAATAAGCGCCCCACGACATCAAGGCTCAGGAGACCGCCATGCTCATCGCAGCCCTCGCCACTCTGCTGATTTCCGCCGCCCCCGCCTCCGCCGTAGACGGTCAGACGCCGATTCCGCCGGTCCAGACCGCCATCCCCTCGGCGGACACGCCCACGGATCTGGAGGACGTCGTGGTCGAAGGCCGACGCCTCGATGATCGGGTGAACACCTTCGTGCGCGAGATCGGGGCGCCGGCGAACAACCGGGGGCTGGCGCGCTGGCGCGGGTCCGTCTGCCCGGCCGTGGTCAATCTGCGCAATGACATGGCCCACGCCATCGTCGACCGCGTCTCCGACGTCGCCCAGGAGGTGGGTCTTCGCGTCGGCGATGAAGGCTGCACGCCCAATATCCTGATCTTCGCCACCGACGACGCCCAGGCCTTCACCCCCGAACTGGTCGCCTATCGCCCCCGCCTGTTCCGTCTCGGCGGCACGGGAACGGATCGCGGCCGCGCCGCCCTGGAAGCCTTTCAGACCGTCGACCGCCCGGTCCGCTGGTGGCACGTCAGCGTTCCCGTGGATGAAGAGGGTCAGGTCGCCACCCGGATTCCGGGCTACTGCAAGGACCCCTGCTCCACCCCGATGGACTATACGCCCCAGGTCCGGGTGAACGGCTCGCGGCTGCTCAGCTCCATCTCGGACAACCTGGCCCGCGTCTATATCGTGCTCGACGCCAACGAGATCGCCGACGTCAATCTCGGCCAGCTCGGCGACTATGTGGCCATGGTGGCCCTGGCCCAGGTCAATCCCGACGCCGACACCTCGGGCTACGCCACCGTGCTCAACCTGTTCGACGATCCCGCCCAGACGGAGGGGCTGACCAACTGGGACAAGGCCTATCTGGAGGGGCTCTACGGCGTCGTCATGACCCGCCGGAACCTGAACACCGCCCGCAATGAAGTGGCCAGCTCCATTGTGCGCGCCCACCAGCGGATCACCACCCTGGCCGAGGCCGATACCGGCGAATAAGGCGGAACGGACGGCTGCGCCCGGGTTTAACGCCCGGGCACCAGCTCGTTCTGGACGCGGCGCCCCAGGGGATCACGCGACGCCCAGCGCTCGCCGACCCCGGCCTCGATCATCGGCGAGCAGAAGCGCGAGATCATCATGAAGGAGGGCCGGATGCCGTTCAGGCACACCCGGTTGCCCTCGACCCGCCAGGTGGCGGTGATCCGCCGCCCGTCCGAGAACTCGGCCGAATAGCTGCCGTCGCGGTTGAACCAGTGCTTGACCCAGCCGCCGTCCGGATAGTGGGACACNNACCGTATTGCCGAAGGCGGCGCTGACATCGGCCGAAGCCGGCCCGCCACACACACACGCCGCTGCTATCGCAGCGCACAAAATGCGCTTCATTTCAAAGCCCTCGTACCTTCCCCCGACATTAACTATCGTCCATCGAACGGGATTTGCAACCTCCGTCCAGAGAACGTCCGAAAGCGACCCGCGATCCCCGGAATACTTGACTCTGACGAAGGGGCTTCTATATGCGGCCCACGTTCGGGACAGGTCTGGCGAATCCGCGCCGCCCGCTCGCCCACCGAGGGGCGGTTCCGCGCATCGCACGCACGCCCACGCTGGGCGTTCACCTGACTTCCCAAGGACTCATGACAGAATTCGCGAACCTGGGCCTCTCGCCCACGACCCTGCAGGCGGTCGCCGACACCGGCTATACGACCGCGACCCCCATTCAGGCCCAGGCCATCCCCGTGGCCCTCGCCGGCCGCGACGTGCTGGGCATCGCCCAGACGGGCACCGGCAAGACCGCCGCCTTC
>DBBK01000057.1:12123-20442 GCA_002292165.1 Brevundimonas sp. UBA986 | reverse complement strand
CTTGGGCTCCGGCGTCCGGATGAAATGCCAGGCCAGCAGCACCACCCCGATCCCGATGGCCCAGTCGGCCGGATTGCCGACCCAGGGAAAGCCCAGCCGCGAGAAGTCGAGGAAGTCGACCACCCAGCCGAAACGGAACCGGTCGATCGCATTGCCCACCGCCCCGCCGATAACGAAGCCGATGGCGACCGACAGCAGTGTCGAGGTCGACCTGCGCGCCCAGCCGATCAGGATGGCCACGACCACCACCGGGAACACCAGCAGGAAGCCCCGCGCCACCGGCCCCGTCCCGATCAGGCCGAAACTCATGCTGTAGTTCCGCACCAGGGTCACGGCGAAGACGGATGACAGCGAATGCGACTGCCCCTCTTGCAGCCTCAAGCCCTCGAGCACCCAGGCCTTCGTCCCCTGATCGACCGCCAGCACCGCAAGCGCGACGGCCAGGCAGATCCACATGTTCCGGGTCATCGACGTCCTTCGTCTTGTCGGGGGCGGGCCATCATGCCGATTTCCACCGCTCCCGCCAGCGCGGCGGCGCAGGCCGGGACGCCCCTGCTCTGCGTCCGGAATTTTATTTCGCACCGGGCGGAACCAACACTGCGGCGAAGAGTTTGCGATCGCCGGCGGTAATTCACCCCACCCTCGACGGTGTGCGGTCTGGCGATCCAGCCGCGACAGGACCCTCAATGATCCGTCACGCTCTGGCCGCCGCGACCGGCCTGCTCTGCCTCGTGTCCGCCACCCGGGCCGCCGCAGAGAACCTGCCGGCCAATATGGACCGGTACGACTGCTCCGGAACCTACACCCAGACGCCCCACCCGGGCGGCGCGCGGGTCCAGCGCTTCCATTTCGGCCTGATCTGGAACACCGAAAACCTGTCGATGGCCTTCATCGGCAGCGTGCCTGTTCTCGACAGCACCTGGCTGATCCTGCCCGGACAGTTCGCCTCGACGCTGGCCCCCGACGGGACGGTCCACTTCGCCACCAACGCCCTCGGCTCGCAGAAGACCCAGGGCGACATGGTCCTGGACACAGAGAGCAAGACCCTGCGCCTGGCCATGACCTGGGCCCGCGCCGGTCAGCCGGACGCCGGCCTCGCCCTCGAAGGCGTCTGTGTCCAGAACCGGACCTACAGCAACCTGCAGCCGCTTTAGGCCGGGCGGCGACCGGCGGCGCGTTCCCCGGGCTTCCCCGCAAACAGGACTGAATCCATGATCGAAGAGAGCTATGTGCGGCTTTATGCGGGTGATTTTGCCCGTCTCGCCGCCCGCGCCGAACTCACCCCGCTCGACCCCGCTATCCTCACGCGCCGGATGAAGGAGGCCCGCGTCCACGCCGGGGTCATGGACGCCCGCAAGGGCGATGGCCATCTGGAGGCCCTGGTGACGCGGCTGCGGGACGAGGCGCGACGCCCTCGCTCACGCGGTCTGATGGGGTCGATCGAGACGGCCGAGGCCAACGCCCATCACCACGCCTTCCTGACCACCGTCGCCGACGCCCTCAGCCTCGCCGACTGATCTCCGGCGCCCGCCTTCCACGCAAAAAAACGCCGGATCCCAGGGGAGGATCCGGCGCAGAGACTAACGGTCGGGAGGAGGCCCGCGTCAGATTTCCTAGAAGGTGTAGCGCAGCCCCACGAAGACCTGCCGGCCCGTGTGGGTGTAGACGTTCAGGCGGTTGTCGGCGTCGACGTACTGGTTGTTGAACTCGTCGGTCAGGTTGATGCCCTCGATGCTCGCCTTGAGCTGCGGCGTGATCTGGTACGAGGCCTGGGCGTCGAAGTTCAGCGTCTCGTTGGTGCCAGCGACCGAGTTGCCGTCCGAGGCCGGAACCGCGGTCAGATAGCCCTGGCGATAGGCCGCCGAACCCCGGATCGAGAACTTGTCGGTCTCATAGTACAGGGTGAAGTTGGCGGCGTTCTTGGACAGGCCGATCAGGGTGTTGTCGATCACCGTCAGCGGGTTCAGCGACGTGATGTAGGTGATCTTGGAGTCGACGAAGGTGTAGTTGGCCTGGATGCCGAAGTTTTCCATCCAGCCCGGCAGGAAGTCGAGACGCTTCTGGGCGTTGACTTCGAAGCCCTTCAGGTCGCCGCCCTCGGTATTGATCGGCTGGGTGGTGCGGAAGATCGTCGTCGGGGTGGCGGTGGTGCCCGTCAGGACCGAGTCGGGCAGACCCAGCTGGTTGAACGGCAGGTCCTGGGCCAGGCTCTGAACGAAGGTGTTGATCTTCTTGTAGAACAGGCCGACCGCGAACAGGCTGTCCCGGTCCGGATAGTATTCCAGCGACAGGTCGATGTTGTCCGACTCGGTCGGCTTGATGTCCGGGTTGCCGGTCGAATAGGTGTAGTTCGAACCCTGGATGCTGACGTCGCCGCCGGGGGTCAGGCTGGCGATCGAGGGCCGGGCCACCGTGCGGGCGGCCGAGAAGCGCGCCACGATCGTGTCGGTCAGGTCCACCGCCAGATTCATCGACGGCAGCCACATGTCGTAGGTGCGGTTGGCGTCGACCAGGTTGGAGCCCGCCGAGGTGGTCTCATAGCCCTGCGACCACTGGTCGGTGGAGACGTAGCGCACGCCCACGTCGCCGCGCCACGGCAGGCCGAAGGCGTCGAAGTGGTAGTCGGCCTGGATATAGGCGCCGGTGTCGGCTTCCTCGACGTTGATGTACTGGCCGCGTGCCGACGAGTTGCCGGTCTGGGTCAGGGCGTAGATGCCGGTGTTGGAATAGATGTTGTAGGTCGCGATGAACTTGGCCAGGTCCGGCGCCAGCCAGCTGGTCGGGGCGCCCGACGGCAGGTCGGCGTTGCGGCCGAAGCCCGAGAAGACGCGCGACACCGCGGCCAGTTCGGTCGGGGTCAGGGTCTGAACCACCGTCTCGGTCGTGCGGTACAGGCCGCGCGAGTGGAAGCCGAACTTGCGATAATCCACCCCGCCCTTCAGCGTGATGTTGTCGTTCAGGTCGTATTCCCAGAAGCCCTTGGCCGTGGCGAAGGTGTTCTCGACCGAGTTCGGACGAATGCGAACTTCCGAGGTGCCGTTGGTCATCGACCAGTTGGCCGCATTGGTGGTGTCGAAGCCGAAGTTGATCTCCGGCATCCGGGTGCGGAAGTCGTAGGAGAAGCCGTTGGTGTTGGCCCGGTCGAAGGTGACGATGGTCGAGACCGGGTTGTCGAAGAAGGACTTCGAATAGCCGCCGACGAAGCCGGTGCGGAACCGGTCGGACCAGTCGCGGTTGGCCGTCAGCGTGTACTGCTGGAACTTGGTCTCCAGCTCGTCGTGGGCCGACTGTGTGCGCACGTCGACAGCGTCCATGACGGCCTGGACGATGTTGCGGCCGTCCACGGTGCCCGAACGGATGATGGTCTGCGGCTTGCCCGTGCCCGAGCGGCTCAGGCCGATGGCCTGCAGCTGGGCCTCGTCGCGGGTCGACTTCACGTCCGAATAGAGGATGTCCAGGGTGACCGTCGACCGGTCGTCCGGACGCCATTGCAGCGAACCTGTCAGGCCCAGACGCTCGGTGTTGTGGTCGTAGGAGACGTAAGACGGCAGGCGCGGGTGGAACAGACCGGTCGTGGCGCTCGAGTTGTTGATCTGGGCGATCGTATAGCCGTTGATCGTCGAGGCCGAGTTGAAGCCGCCGTTGGCGCCGCCGGCGCTCCAGCGGGTGATGTTGGCGCCCTCTTCGAGGATGTGGCGCTC
This sequence comes from Brevundimonas sp. UBA986, assembly GCA_002292165.1. Lineage (GTDB taxonomy): Bacteria > Pseudomonadota > Alphaproteobacteria > Caulobacterales > Caulobacteraceae > Brevundimonas. Next base: position 16,741 of record DBBK01000057.1, on the reverse strand, counting down.
TTCATAGGCGGCCGAGAACAGGGCCCCGAACTTGCCGTCCATCCAGGTTTTGGAGGCCAGCAGGGTGAAGCGCGGCTTCACGTCGCGCGCCAGGTCGTTGTAGCTGCCCTGGATGCCCATCACGAGCGTCGGCTCGCGGTAGTCGAACGGGCGGGCGGTTTGCAGGTCGACGGTCGCGCCCAGCGAGCCTTCCTCGACGTCGGCCGAGGCGGACTTGCGCACCGTCAGGCTGTTGAACAGCTCGGATGCGAACATGTTGAAGTCGAAGCCACGGGTCCGGTTGGTGCCGCCCGAGTTGACGGTGCCGCCGGTGGTGGCGATCGCTTCCATGCCGTTGACGCGGACGCGGGTGTATTCCGAACCCAGGCCGCGCACCGAGATCTGACGGCCTTCGCCGTTGGCGCGGCTGATGGTGACGCCCGGCACGCGCTGCAGCGATTCCGCCAGGTTCAGGTCGGGGAAGTCGGCGATGTCTTCGGCCTTGATGACGTCGACGACGCCGCTTTCACGGCGCTTGGCGTTGACGGCGCTCTGAAGGCTGGCGCGGAAGCCGGTGACCACGACCTCGTCGACCGAAGTCGCGCCGTCGTCAGTGCTTTGCGGCTCGGCGGCGGGCGCCGTTTGCGCGGAGGCCGCGCCGGCGACCGCCAGCGTCAGGACCAGCGCCGAGACGCCGCTGCGAAGTGCGAATTGGAATCCATGCGAGGAACGCATCGTCGTCTTCCTTCCCCATCTGTCCGGGTGCCCCGGATCTTCTTGGCTGACGCTGTGGCGCCGGTTGTCTGCCAGGGTGCGAACACCGGTTGGCTTCGAGAGGACCATAGGATCGCCCCCTTGTTCGACGCCAATCCCAATCGGGCATGGACCGATGCAGGACTTGAACCGATGCGCGGCCTCAGCGCGACATCCTGTCATCGATCATTCGTCGGTAGGGTTTCGGCCGGTTTCCCGGATCGATAGCGGCCCTGCGACGGATCGCCCTGATCGATACCGGTTCTGGATCGTTCCATAGTCGGTTTGGCTTGGACCCCCGCCCCCTCCCCTCCTATCGTCCGGTCAAGCCAGACGCCCGCAAGAGGCGCCGGTTGGGAAGCGAAACACCTCAAGGCGTCGGGCCCCTCCGGCATCACGGTTCATCGTCTCCCCCGATACGTCGAGGAGCGTAACGACCATGACCGACGCCGCCGTTCAAACCGCTACCCCTCCCACCGGGGGCAAACGGACGCAGGTCCGCTTCCTGATCCTGCTGCTGATCTTCCTGATCACCACCATCAACTACGCCGACCGGTCGACCTTCTCGATCGCCGGCGACGCGGCGTCCGAGGACCTCGGCCTCAGCCCGGTCCAGATGGGCTATATCCTGTCGGCCTTCGCCTGGGCCTATTGCCTGGGCCAGATCCCCGGCGGCGCCCTGCTCGACAAGTTCGGCACCAAGCTGATCTACGCCCTGGCCATCGCCACCTGGTCGGCCTTCACCTTCTTCCAGGGCCTGTCGGGCTTCATCACCGGCGGGGCTGTGTTCGCCACCCTGTTCGCCCTGCGCTTCGCGGTCGGCCTGGCCGAAAGCCCCTCCTTCCCCGGCAATGCTCGCCTCGTCGCCGCCTGGTTCCCCAGTTCTGAGCGCGGCTTCGCCTCGGCCGTGTTCAACTCGGCCCAGTATTTCTCCCTGGTCGCCTTCGCCCCCCTGATGGGCTGGCTGGTCCACACCTACGACTGGCACTCGGTCTTCTTCGTCATGGGCGCGCTCGGCGTCCTCGCCGCCGGCGTCTTCTGGTGGATGATCAAGGCGCCCGTCGACCACAAGGGCGTCAACCAGGCCGAGCTCGACTACATCGAGGCCGGCGGCGGCATGATCCGCATGGAGACCAAACAGGCCGCCAAGTCCGCGGCCTTCAGCTGGGCCAACGTCTCCCAGGTGCTGAAGAACCGCATGCTGCTGGGCGTCTTCATCGGCCAGTACGGCATCAACGTCCTGACCTATTTCTTCGTCACCTGGTTCCCGATCTATCTGGTCAAGGAGCGCGGGCTGGACATCAAACAGGCCGGTTTCGCCGCCGCCGCCCCGGCCCTGATGGGCTTCTTCGGCGGCCTCCTGGGCGGGATCGTCTCCGACTGGCTGCTGAAGCGCACCGGCTCCCTGACCATCGCCCGCAAGACGCCGCTGGCCATCGGCATGGTCCTGTCCATGGTCATCATCGCCTGCGCCTATGTCGACTCGACCAGCCTCGTCATCGGCCTGATGGCCATCGCCTTCTTCGGCAAGGGCATCGCCTCGCTCGGCTGGGCCGTCATCTCCGACACCTCCCCGCGTGAGTTCGTCGGCGTCACCGGCGGCATCTTCAACACCTTCGGCAATGCGGCCGGCATCGTGACCCCCATCGTCATCGGCTATATCGTCCAGGCGACCGGGTCCTTCGACCTGGGCCTGTGGTTCGTGGGGCTGCACTGCCTGCTGGTCATCGCCGCCTACTTCCTGATCACCGGCAAGATCGAGCGCATCACCCTGAAGGCGGCCGCCTGATGCGGGCCTCGCGCAGGAGCTTCCTCGGCGGCACGGCCGTCGCCGCCCTCGCCGCCGCCGTGGCCCCGAAAGCCCGAGCCGCCAGCGCCTCGCTTGAGGTCACGACGCCCATGCCGGCGCCCGGCTGGGCCCTGCTGCAGCGCCAGTTGCTGGCCGACAACGCCGAGGCCTGCGCCGCCTTCTACGCCCGCTATTTCGACGACCGCGGCTATTTCCAGTGCTTCGAACGCTGGGGCGCCAACGACGGCCCCGACGACGCCATCGAGAACGTCAACAACTGGCCCCTGCTCCATGCCCTCGGCGGCGCGGACCGGGTCAAGGCCATGTACACCCAGGCCTGGGAAGGCCACCTCAAGCAGTACACGGCGGCGAAGACGACCGAGGTCGCCATCGCCCGCGAAGGCATGTTCTTCAAGGAGTTCAACGTCCAGCTCGATTGGCAGCACCACGCCGAAGAGCTGACCATGTTCAACGTCCAGGGCCTGTCGGATCCGAACAATCCCCGTTTCGCCGACCGCGCCCGCCGGTTCAGCGCCATGTATATGGGCGAGGACGTCGACGCCCCGAACTACGACCCCGAGCACAAGATCATCAAGAGCCTGATGAACGGCTCACGCGGCCCGATGCTGAGGAAGGCCACCGCGCTCGACTGGGCCGGCGACCCGTTCGAGGCCGGTCACCGCTTCTTCATGGAGCATGGCGAGACCACCTACGAACAGACGCTGCACCACTACGACGAATACACCGACGTGGTCGGCGACCACCCGCTGAACCTCTTCTCCACCACCCTGGCGCTCAACGCCTATATGCTGGCGCAGGAGCCGAAGTACCGCGACTGGCTGCTCGGCTATGTTGACGCCTGGGCCGAGCGGGCGAAAGCCAATGACGACCTGCTGCCCTCCAACGTCGGCCTCGACGGCGTCATCGGCTCGGCGGCGGACGGCAAGTGGTGGGGCGGGACCTATGGCTGGGGCTTCTCACCGGTCAATCCGGTCACCGGCAAGCGCGAGGACCGCAGCCGCGTCCTGCGCACCATCCTCGGCTTCTTCAACGCCTACCTCCTGACGGGCGACGACAAATACCTCGACACCTGGCGGAAACAGGCCGACCGGCTGAACCGCGAGAAGCGCACCGTCGACGGCAAGGTCCAGACCCCGACCATGTACGGCGCCGAGGGCTGGTACGGCTGGAAGGACGGCCTGCACCAGCTGAACAGCCTCGACATCTGGTGGTTCTCGATGAAGCCCTCGGACCGCGCCCGCGCGCCGGACCATCCCTGGGTCGCCTTCCTCGAGGGCCGCAATCCCGACTTCCCCGAGACCGCCCTGCGCAAGGACCTCGCCCGCGTCGCCGAGATGGCGAAGGCCGAGCGCGAGGACACCACAACCCCCGACACCCGCCTGGCCGACGCCCGGCTGGAGTACAATCCGGCCAGCGTCTCCTCCCTGATGCAGACCATGATGGGCGCCCTGCATATCGGTCGTCCGCCCTGGGGCCCGACCACGGCCAACGCCGGCGGCTCGCCCCTCTATGCCCGGCTGCGCTACTTCGACGCCGAGGCCCGCCGCGCCGGCGTCCCCGAGGACGTCGCGGCCCTGATCGATACCATGACCGCCGACGAGACCGCCGTGACTCTCGTCAACCTGTCGCCGACGCAGTCGCGCGAGGTGATCATCCAGGGCGGCGGCTACGGCGAACACCGGATCAAGTCAGTGGCCTTCGACGGCAAGACGCAAGCCGTGAACGCCTCGACCTTCACCCTGAAACTGGCCCCCGGCGCCGGGACGCGGGTGGTTCTGGACATGGACCGCTACGTCAACCCGCCGACGCTGAAGTTCCCGTGGGATCGGTAGGGTTCCCTTCCTGCAAATGAGCGGTAGTGAGGTTGCATGCGCCTGATCCCCCTCACCATCGCCGCTGCCGTCCTCGCCACCTCGGCAATCGCAGAAGATAGCCACTGGATCGCCGCCTGGACCTTCCCCCCGACCTCCAACGTCGGTCCGGTCGTCCCGCCCTCCCCGCCCAATCCGAATGACGTGCGCGGCCCCCTCGGCCCCTCGACGGTGGCGAACCAGACCGTCAGCCAGACCACCACCG
>DBBK01000057.1:0-12107 GCA_002292165.1 Brevundimonas sp. UBA986 | reverse complement strand
CCGTCTCCGCCACGGGCGACCGCCTCCGCATCCGGTTCTCCAATATCTACGGCGCGGCGCCCGTCCGGGTCGGCGCGGTCAGCGTCGCCGTCGGCGACGGCGCGCCCGTTCCTGTGACCTTCGAGGGCGTGAACGGCGTCACCCTGCCCGCCGGCGTTCCCTTCCTGTCCGATCCGGTCACCCTGCCGGTCAAGGCGCTCGACCGCGTCACCATCAGCGTCTTCTATCCCGACCAGACCACCCTGCCGAACCACCGTCTGCGTCAGGTGCTGACCGACGGCGACACGACCGGTAAGCCCATCCCCNNCCCACCCCCGCCGATGCCCCGCGCCAGCGCATCGGCGCCCTCGCCACCGGCATCGCGGTCGAAACCACGGCCCCTACCCGCGTCATCGTGGCCTTCGGCGACTCGATCACCGAGGGCACGGGCTCGCTCCCGTCCGGACCCGGCGGGTGGCCCGAACGCCTCGCCGAGCGCATGGCCGGCTCCAACTGGGCCGTCGTCAACGCCGGCATCGGCGGCAACCGTCTGCTGCATCAGGGCTCGGGCCCTTCCGCCCTCGAACGCCTCGACGCCGACGCCCTCGCCGTCCCCGGCGCCCAATGCCTGATCCTGCTGGAGGGCATCAACGACATCGGCCGCCCCGCCCGCGCCGAATACGCCCATGAGGCCGCCACCGCCGCCGACATCATCGCCGGCTATCGCCAGGTCCTGACCCGCGCCCATACGGCGGGGCTGAAGGTCGTCGTCTCCACCATCCCGCCCTTCGAGCAGGCCAACTACTTCTCGGACACCGGCGAAGCCATCCGCCAGTCGGTCAATGCGTGGATCCGCACCACGCCCGACCTCGACGCCCGCCTCGACTACGACGCTGTCTTGCGCGATCCGGCCCATCCCACGAAGCTGCGCCCCGACTACCAGAGCGGCGACTGGCTGCACCCCTCCGACGCCGGCTATGCGGCCATGGCGGCGTCGGTCCCGCTGGATGTCTGTGATTGATCACCCTCTCCCATAGGGAGAGGGCTTGAGGCTCGGAGAGCCGCAGGCGATCCGCCAGCCGAAAGGGTGAGGGGTTATGCCCTCACCGGTCGACGACAGAACCCCTCACCCTCCCATCGCTACGCGAAGGGCCCCTCCCTCTCCCTCCGGGAGAGGGGTTGAGCGATCATATCGACGCTGCTCAACACCCTGATCTGCCACGTCTTCCCAGACACAGACCGCGTTCGACCCAGCACGCCCCAAACCCGGCGTACACTCCCCGCCTCCGGTCTTTGACATCCGCGCCCCGCCTGCACCCGCCTTGCACTCGAGTGCAAAGCCGACGCTCACGCTCAGCGCTTCAATTTCAACCTCTTGAAAGCCGAACCTTCCACCCGACCTTCGGAATTGCACCTTTTGCACCCGCTTTTTTCGAGTGCAAAAGCCTCAGGTGCCCTGCTTCAGGAAGGGCGCCACCTGGAACAGTTTGCGCTCCTCGGCCCGGGGGTCGTCCACCGACCGCGTATCCACATCGAACACCATCGTCGGTCGCGTCTGCAGGTCATAGGGCGCCCACTCCGGGATCGCCGCATTGTTCGGATTTCCGGTCCGGGCGAAGGCGATGAAGGTCTCGCTCATCTTCGAGGCCACTGCCCGCGCCTCCGGCCCCGTCCCCGTTTTCGAGGTCGGCTGGTGGCAGTTGTCGAAGGCCAGGGCGATGTCGAACGAGTGATAGGCCCCCAGCCTCGGATCGACCGGCGAGCCGAAGTCCAGCTGGTACATCCAGGTCCTGTCGCCCAGCCGCGCCCGCTCCTGCGCCTGGATCAGATGCCCGGGCCGCGACCGGCCGCAGGTGGCGGCGGCGAAGAAGACGTCGACGGGCGACATCTCCGGGAACTGCCGCCGGTACCAGTCGACGACATACTGGGCGTTCAGATCGACCACGAACTCGGGCGCCAGCTTGGCCGCCACCGTGTCCCAGGTCAGGGCGTAGTTGCGCGCGTCTCCGCTTGTGAAGGCCCGCGCCTCGTCATGGGTGTTACCGATGATCATCGGGATATGGGCGCTCTCGGCGGGCGCATCGGGCACGAACGGGTGCCGCGGCAAGGTGTCGTGGTCCATCACCGACCAGAAGTAGATGCCCCCCTTCTCGATCGGGTCGTCCATCGACAGGGCCTCGACCAGCCTGGCCGTCGGCACCGTCGCCAGCTCGGCGGCGCGGTCCGGCGTCAGGCCCAGGCGGTCGAGGAAGACCCGCATCCGCAGGGCCGCATGCTGGGGTCCCATGGCGGTCACATGCTGGCCGCTCATGGTGATGACCTTGTGGTAGAGCCCCGCCGCCGAGGGCATGGCCATCAGGGTCACCAGCTTGGCCCCGCCGCCCGACTGGCCGAAGACCATGACATTGCCCGGGTCGCCGCCGAACTCGGCGATATTGTCCCGCACCCAGCGCAGGGCCAGCAGCAGGTCGAGGTTGCCGACGCTGCCCGAGGCCCCGTAGGTCCCGCCGCCATGCGGCGACAGAAGTTGGCCCAAGCCATTGTATCCAAACACGTTCAGGCGGTGGTTCAGGGTCACCACCACCACATCGCCGCGCTTGCACAGGGCCACGCCGTCATACAGCGGAGATGACCCCGAGCCGTTGGCGTGAGCCCCGCCATGGACATAGACCATGACCGGCCGCTTCCCACCGTCCCGGAGCTCGGGCGTCCAGACGTTGAGGAACAGGCAGTCCTCGGACTGGTTGGGCTCATCCGACTTCTGCGGGCTGGCCGCGCCGTACTCGAGCGCGTCCTTCACCCCGGTCCACGGCTCGGGCGCCACCGCCGGCTGGAAGCGCCGCGTCGAGGTGTCGGCGCCGTAGCGGACGCCCTTGAACACCTTGATCCCCTGATCGAGAGACCCCCGCACCCGCCCGTGCCGCGTCGTCGCGATCGGCGCCGGTCCCTCCGCGGCCCAGACCCCACCCGGCAGCCCGGCGACCAGAGCGGCGGTTCCGGCGGTCGCGATCACAGAGCGGCGGGTCGGCATGGAGGTCTCTCCTAGGGGTGCTCCGCCTGCGCCTCTATGAGGGCCAGCAGGGGCTTCAGACTGGGGTTGTCGTTGTCGCGTCGCCAGGCCACGAACAGCTCCACCGGCCGTTCGGGCGAGGTCTCAAGAGGCCGGAACTCGACCCCCTCGAAGTGCAGCTTGGTCGCCGCCTCCGGCACCACCGCCGCCCCGATGCGGGCGTGGACGAGGGCCAGGATGGAGTGGATCTGGGCCATGTGCTGGACGTACTGGGGCGAGACCCCGGCCTCGTCGAACATGGCGCTGAGCATGCCGTGGAAGTAGCCGGCGCCCTCCGGCGCATACATGACCATGGGCTGGTCGCCGAAGTCCGACAGGGCGATGACGTCCTTCTCCAGCCGCGGGTCGCCGCTGGGCAGGGCCGCGACCAGAGGCTCGGTCAGGACGCGGACCTTGTCGAATTCGGGCCGGGTCAGGGGCGGCCTGACGAGGCCGAGGTCGATCCGCCCGGTCAGCAGGGCCTCGACCTGTTCGCCCGAGACCAGCTCCCTCAGGGTCAGGTCGACATTGGGCAGCTTCGTCCGCGCCAGATCCACGAGGTTGGGCAGGAAGCTGTAGCCCGAGGCGGCGGTGAAGCCGACCGCCACCCGCCCGGCGTCTCCGCTGGCGATGCGCCGCGTGGCCAGGGCCGCGCTGTCGGCCAGCCTCAGGATCCGTTTGGCCTCGATCAGGAAGGCGCGCCCGGCGGGCGTCAGCCGCACCGACCGGCTGGTCCGGTCCAGCAGGACCACGCCGAGGATGCGCTCCAGCAGCTGGACCTGCCGGCTCAGCGGCGGTTGGGTCATGTTGAGGCGCTGCGCCGCCCGCCCGAAGTGGAGTTCCTCGGCGACGGCGACGAAGCACCGCAACTGGCTGAGTTCGAACATGTTCATGACCACCTACTGCGTAGGTTGATCGTCATAGGCCGTCCGGCGGACGCCGGACAGGGCCTGCGACTATCCGTTCGCCGCCAGCTTGGGGGCGGCCGGCTGAACCCGCGCGATCAGGGCCTTGAGCTGGTCCAGCTGGGCCGGCGTCAGGTCGACCAGCGGCGGACGGACCGGGCCGGCGGTGCGGCCGATGGCGGTCATCCCCGCCTTCACGATCGACACCGCATAGCCCTTACCCTGATCGCGCAGGGCGATGTAGGGCAGGACGAAGTCGCGCAGGCCGGCCATGATGGCGGCGTGGTCGCGGGCCCGGACGGCCTTGTAGAAGTCCAGGGCGAAGTCCGGCACGAAGTTGAAGATGGCCGAGGAGTAGGTGGTGACTCCCATCTCCAGATAGGCCGGAGCGAAGGTCTCGGCCGTCGGCAGGCCGCCGACATAGGTCAGGCGATCGCCCATCCGGGCATAGACCTTCATCATCAGCTCGATGTCGCCCACGCCGTCCTTGAAGCCGACGAGGTTGGGGTTGCGGTCGCACAGCTTCTCCAGCGTCTCGGGCTGAAGCACGGCGTTGTCGCGGTTGTAGACGATGACGCCCAACTTCGTGGCCTTGCAGACCGCCTCGACATGGGCGGCGAGGCCTTCCTGGCCGGGAACCATCAGGTAGTTGGGCAGCAGCAGGACGCCGTCGGCGCCGTTGGCCTCGGCCGACTTCGCCAGCTCGACCGCGATGGCCGTGCCATAGCCGCAGCCCGCGATGACGGGGGTCTTGCCGGCGGTCTCGTCGACCGCGGCCTTGACCACCTTGCCGACCTCTTCGGGGGTCAGGGAGAAGAACTCGCCCGTGCCGCCGGCGGCGAACAGGCCGGCCAGCTCGTACTGGAGCATCCAGGCGCAGTGCTCGCGGTAGTCCTTCTCGACGAACTGGTGGGCGGCGTCGAAGTGGGTGACGGGGAAGGACAGCAGGCCGCCGCCGATCGTCGCGGCCATCTCCGCGGGGGTCATCCTGGACATAGAGTTCCTCACTGAAGCGGCCCTTGCCGCCCGGCGCTGTGATCGCGCCCTGATGAGAACGGTACTGGCCCGGTCGATGCGGGTCTAAGCCAAAGCGGCTATCGACCGATGCGGGTTTTGGCTTGATCGACCCGGAACGGGGGTCCGCGAGCGCCGATCGATGCGCCGGGGCTCTGGATCGATGCTCCATTCGGTGTCGGCGGCGGCCTGTCGGCGGACTACACCGCCACCCATATAGCCGCGACAGACAGCTTCAGGGACACCCGCCATGACCGACACGATCCAGCTCTCCCACCTGATCGATGGCGAACGCGTGGACACGGCCCGGCCGGGCGAGAGCCACAACCCGTCCAACACCAACGACATCGTCGCCAACACGCCGGACGGCGGTCAGGCCGAGGTCGACGCCGCCGTCGCCGCGGCGAAGGCCGCCTTCCCGTCGTGGTCCGAGGCCAGCCCCGAGGTCCGCGCCGATGTGCTGGATCGTGCGGGCACGCTGGTCATGGAGCGCCGCGAACAGCTGGGTCGCCTCCTGTCCCGCGAAGAGGGCAAGACCCTTCCCGAGGGCATCGGCGAGACGGTCCGCGCGGGTCGCATCCTCAAGTACTTCGCCGGCGAGGCCCTGCGTCGCCACGGCCAGAACCTCTACAGCGTCCGCCCGGGTGTGGAGATCCAGACCTATCGTCAGGCCGTCGGCGTCTATGGCCTGATCACCCCCTGGAACTTCCCGATCGCCATCCCGGCGTGGAAGGCCGCCCCTGCCCTCGCCTTCGGCAACACCGTGGTGATGAAGCCCGCCGGCCCGACCCCCGCGACGGCCAGCGCCCTCGCTGACATCCTGGTCGAGGCCGGCCTGCCCAAGGGCGTGTTCAACCTCGTCATCGGCCGCGGCGGCGTGGGTCAGGCCATCGTCGACCACCCCGACGTGGACGGCGTCTCCTTCACGGGCTCGCAAGGCGTGGGCGCGGGCGTCGCGGCGGGCGCCGTCGCGCGTCAGGCCCGCGTCCAGCTGGAGATGGGCGGCAAGAACCCGCTGATCGTGCTGGACGACGCCGATCTGGAGCGCGCGGTCATGATCGCGCTGGACGGCTCCTACTACGCCACCGGCCAACGCTGCACGGCCTCCAGCCGCCTGATCGTCACCGACGCCATCCACGACAAGTTCGTCGCCCTGCTGGCCGAGAAGGTCGCGGCCCTGCGCGTCGGCGATGCGCTCGACCCCAACACCCAGATGGGCCCGGCGGTCTCCGAGGCCCAGATGGAGACCTCCTACAAGTACATCGACATCGCCCGTCAGAACGGCGGCCGCATCGTCACCGGCGGCGAGCGCCTGAGCCTCGAGAACCCGGGCTGGTACGTGCAACCGACCCTGATCGCCGACACCGATCCGTCGATGCGCATCAACTCCGAGGAGGTCTTCGGACCGGTCGCCTCGACCATCCGCGTCAAGGACTATGAGGAGGCGCTCAACGTCGCCAACACGACCGAGTTCGGCCTCGCGGCGGGCATCGTGACCACCAGCCTCAAGCACGCCCGCGACTTCCAGCGCCGGGCGAAGGCGGGCATGACCATGGTCAATCTGCCGACGGCGGGCGTCGACTATCACGTCCCGTTCGGCGGCACGAAGTCGTCCAGCTACGGCGCCCGCGAACAGGGCTTCGCGGCGGTCGAGTTCTACACCCAGACCAAGACCAGCTACAGCTGGAGCTAACGGCTCGCGGCGGTCGGCGTGAACCCGACGTCGAACTTGCAGGGCTCGTCATAGGCCGCCGCATGGGTCTCGCAGGCCGCGGCGACCGTGGCGGGCGTCGGCTTCTCGCCCTTGTCGACCCAGGCCATCAGGGCGTCCAGCATCCCGGCGTACTCGGGCGTCGAGAGCTTGGAGTGGGTGTCCTCGTTCGTGAAGGTCTGGACCAGCAGGTCCGAGCGTCCGGCCGCCGCGACGATGTCGCGATAGATGGCGTCGACGCCGACGAAGACCGTCGGGTCGTTCTTGGCGTGGATGCTCAGCGTCGGCAGCATGATCTGGCCGCTCAGGTCAGCATCGTAGGCCAGACGCGCCACGCCTTCCGGGTCGGCGGCGAACCGCTCGACGCCCGCGTTCAGGGCCGCGTCGTCGTCCGAGCCTGAGTAGACCCGGCCTTCGTTCGAGAAGGGGTTGTGACCGTCCAGCCGCTTCCAGACCATGTCCTGGAACAGGTTGGTGGCCCAGACCAGGTGCGAGACCAGCTCGTCCTCGCGGATGCCGATGACGCCCAGGATGTTCTTCAGGTTGCGGACCTGCTCAGGCGTGCGCTCGGCGGCGGGCTTGCCGACCCCGGTGCATTGCTCGACCCGGGCGGCCACGTCGGCGCGGGTCATGCGGCCATCACGCGGCAGACCCTGCCAGACCGGATACTGGACCTCGTCCGGACGCGGATGGTTCCGGCAATAGAACTGGTAGACGGCCCTCAGGTCCGAGCGGAACACATAGCCGCGCGTGCCCCCGGCGACGAGCCCGGCCGACAGCAGGACGCCATCGTAGTTGCGCTGACCATTGCCGTCGACGGCGTAGAGCTCGGAGACCTTGGCCGCGACATTGCCGCCCCAGGACTGGCCGTGGACGATGGTCCGGCGCGGCTTGCCGAAGCGGCTCCAGAAGATGCGGCGCAGGATGTCGGTGTCCTCGGCGGCCATCCGCACGCCATAGCCGCCGCGGCGATAGGTCGAGCCGGCCCAGGCGTAGCCTTCGCGGACCATGACCGAGAACCGCTGCAGGTCGTCGATCTCGTCGTCGATGTTGGGCGTCGTGGTGCGCGGCCCGCCGTGGCTGTGAACCACGAGGACGTTGTTCCAGTTCGCCGGGATGGCGATCCAGTAGAAGGCCCCCTCCTCCGATCGGCCGGTGTAGCATTTGGCGTCGGCCGGGATGCCCTGCGGACAGGTCGCGTCGGCGGGGATGGGCGAGACCTCGGCGGTCTGGAGCGGGACCGCGCTCGGGGGCGTGGGCGGCATCTGTCCAGGGGTCACGCAGGCGGCAAGCCCTCCTCCCAGCGCCAGAACGGCAAGGACGGAACGACCGGCGGCGACCCAGGAACGCATGAGAGGCTCACTTCAGAAGACAAGGTCCGGGGCGACGTCGAAACGTCGCCCCGGCAGGAGAAGAACCCTCAACGAGGGCGCTTCGGGGGAGAAGGATCAGAACGTCTTGGTGACGCTCATGTACCAGTAGCGGCCGTAGGGCTGGTAGAGCGAGCCCAGATAGCCGGCCGACGAGAGCGGCGGCGCCTGGTTGGTGATGTTGCGCACACCCGCCCGCAGCTTGGTGTTGTTGGCGATGCCGAAGCGGTCCTCGAACTCGTACTGGCCGTACAGGTTGCCGGTCAGGCGGCTCTCGACCTCCCACGGCGTGCCGCTGGCGCCGATCAGCAGGGTGTCGTCGACCGCGCTGATGTACTGGGTGAAGACCCCGACCTGCCACGGACCGTTGGCCCAGGTGACCGTGCCCGACACCTTCCACTCCGGCCGGCCGTTCTGGGCCACCAGGCTCGAGGAGTCCGGCAGGGGCGTGGCGGCGTTGATCGTTCCGGCGGCGCGGGCGGCGTACAGGGCGTCGATCTGCGGGCCCGGCTCCCGGCTGAACTTGGTCAGCTTGGCCGCGTTGATATTGACGCGGAAGTCGCCCACCGGGGTGTCGCGCAGGCGCCAGACGATGCCGAAGTCGATGCCCTGGACGTCCTGCGGCAGCAGGTTCACGAACCGGTCCGAGACCGAGATGATCTGGCCGACCGGGGCGATGCCGGTGCCGGCGAACAGGGCGATGTCATCGGCGTTGGGCGCGGCGCGGGTCACCAGCGGGTTGGACGAGCCGCTGACGCGATCCAGATAGTCCTGGACGGTCGCGGCGGAACCGCCGAACAGGCCGACGATCTTCTCCTGCTGGATGCGCCACTTGTCGACGGTGAAGGTCCAGTCGCCCAGGCTCTCGGGCAGGAAGCGCGGCTGGAAGACCACGCCGTAGGACGAGTTGGTGCTCTCTTCCGGCTTCAGGTCCGGGTTGCCCGAGACCAGCAGGGAATAGCCGATCGAGCGGGCGCAGGCGCCGAAGGTGGCGATCCGGCCGGCGCGCAGGTCGGCCTCACAGCGGATGTAGTCGTTGTTGGTCGCCAGACGGCCGTAGGTGGTGGCGTTGGTCTGTTCCAGGTTCGGGGCGCGGAAGCCTTCCGAATAGGAGCCGCGGATGCGCAGGCCGTCGAAGATGTCCCAGGCGGCGGCGATCTTCGGCTTGGCCACGCTGCCGAAGTCCGAATAGTGCTCGGCGCGGCCGGCGATCTGCAGATCCAGGCTACGGACGAACGGGATGTTCATCTCCGGCGACACGACCGGCACGGCGAACTCGATATAGGCGGCCGAGACGGTGCGCTCGCCGTGAGTGTCCGGGTTCGGACTGACCGAGATGACGTTGGACAGGTTGGTCGCGCCGGTGACCGAGTCGACGAAGACGTTGGTGCCGTCGACGTTGGGATCGCGGTCGTCGTTCTGGGTCTCCTTGCGCGCCTCGAGGCCGAAGGCCATGCCGACGTCGCCGGCCCACAGGCTGAACAGATCGGCCCTGGACACCTTGAAGTCGATCATGGCGAGGGTCGTCTTGGACACCCGCTTCAGGTCGAAGGTGATGGCGTCGATGGCGGCCTGTGAGCTGGGCGTACAGTCGCCGACGCTGGTGTTGTCCAGGCAGCCGCCGTTGAACGGGTTGTAGGCGTCCGGCGTCGACAGGGCCAGTTGGGCCTGGAGCTTGGTGGCGTTGACCGCGGTCGAACTATCGGTGGCCTCGGCTTCCGAATAGGTGATCGCGCTCTCCCAGTCGAAGCCGCGGAACTCGCCGCGCAGACCGGCCAGGGCGCGGGCCTGGTAGTTGTCGACGCTGACCTTCTGCATACCCGCATCGACGAAGCGGTACTGGTTCAGGGTCAGGTTCAGACCGGTGACCGGCACATTGGTCAGGCCCGACAGGCGATTGGGGTTGGTCTGGCCGTTGGCGAAGGTCACCGGGCCGAACGGGTTCCAGTAGTTGCTGGCCGGGATGGTCAGGGTGTTCAGGTTGATCAGCGGCGGCTGAACACGCTGGGTCTGGGCCTGATACCAGCCCAGCTCACCGAAGGCGGTGACGTTGTCGTTGAGGTCGTAGTGGCCGGTGAAGAACAGGTTCAGCCGCTGGACATCGGGCGTGATGGTCGTGCCCGTCGCGGTGTCGAAACGCAGGTCGCGCTGGACGCCGTTGAAGCTGAGCGCGCCGGTGCCGATGCACAGGCCGTTGGCCGTCGCCGTGGCGCAGCCGGTGATGGTCGTCGGCTGGATGTGGAAGGCGCCGGCCGCCGTGGTGATGGCCGTGGTCCCGCGGCGGATGGTTCCCGGACCGTTCACGACCGCCAGGTTGGCCCAGGGACCGCGCGTGTTGCGGGCGTCCGGCGTCAGGCTGGAGGCGAAGTCGGGATAGTTCTCGAACAGGAAGCGCAGGTTGTCCGAACGAGTGAACTGCTGGTCAGACGCCTCCAGCGCGGTGCGGTCGGTGTAGTCGATGAAGGCCGAGACGTTGCCGCGCTCGAAGTCCTTGCCCGCGAACAGCCCGATGCTGAGCTCGCGCATATGGGTGCTCTCGGCGCCGCCGTACTGGGTGGTGAACTTCAGGCCGTCGAAGTCGTCCTGGGTGACGGTGTTGACCACCCCCGCCACGGCGTCGGCGCCGTAGATGGCGGCCGCGCCGTCCAGCAGGACCTCCAGACGCTCCAGCCCCGAGACCGGGATGGCGTTGGAGTTGTAGCTGAGCACGGGGACGGTGCCGGTGTCGGACGTGCCCTGGCTGGTCGGGTGGGAGACGATGCGGCGGCCGTTCAGCAGGACCAGGGTGTTGCCGACGCCGAGCGAGCGCAGATTGACCGAGTTGACGTCGCCGCGCGCCGCGTTCGAGGTCTGGGCGTTGTTGGCCGCGCTGAACAGGACGTCGCCCATCTGCGGGATGGTGCGCAGCAGGTCGTCGCCGGTGACGGCGCCGGTGGCGGCGATCTGCTCCTGCCCCAGGACCGCGACCGGCAGGGCGGTCGTGATCGAGGCGCCGCGGATCTGGGAGCCGACGACCACGACGTCATCGACGTTGGCGGCGGGCTCGCCCTCCTGCTGGGCCTGATCAACGATGGCCTGGGTCGCGGGCGAGGCGGCCGGGGCCGGCTGCGGCGCGGGCTGTTGCGGCGCGGCGGGCGCCGTCTGGGCCATGGCGTTTCCAGCCAGGGCGATAAGGGCCGTGGCGGCGGTGGTCGCCAGCATGGCGGTCTTGATCTTGATCATTGTTGTCCTCCCTCGTGTCGTTTTTTGTTGTCTTGTCTGTGGGTTAGTCGGCGGTAATGACCGCATCGTCCCCCGGCCCTGCGGCGGGATCGGGTTGTGCGGCAAGGGGTTTGGGCTGTCCGTCCAGGGCCCGTTTCAGGGCGTCGCGGTCGAGCTGGTTCTCCCAGCGGGCCACGACGAGGGTGGCCACGGCATTGCCGATGAAGTTGGTCAGGGCCCGGCATTCGCTCATGAAGCGGTCGACGCCGAGGATCAGGGCCATGCCCGCGATCGGCACCGAGGGGACCACCGCGAGCGTCGCGGCGAGCGTGATGAAGCCGGCCCCGGTGATGCCCGCCGCGCCCTTGGACGACAGCATGGCGACCAGCAGCAGCAGGATCTGCTGCTCCAGGCTGAGGTGGATGCCCAGGGCCTGGGCGATGAACAGGGCCGCCATCGTCATATAGATGTTGGTGCCGTCCAGATTGAACGAATAGCCCGTCGGCACGACCAGACCGACCACCGACTTGGCGGCCCCGGCCCGCTCCATCTTCTCCAGCAGGCTGGGCAGCGCGGCCTCGGATGAGGAGGTGCCCAGCACCAGCAGCAGCTCCTCCTTCAGATAGCGGATCAGCTTGAGGACGTTGAATCCATTGGCGATCCCGACCAGACCCAGCACCCCGACCACGAACAGGATGGCGGTCAGGTAGAAGGTGGCGACCAGAGCCGCGAGGTTGGCGATCGAGCCGATGCCGTAGGCCCCGATGGTGAAGGCGAAGGCCCCGAAGGCCCCGATCGGCGCCGCCTTCATCAGGATGGCCACCAGCTTGAAGAAGGCGGCCGAGATCGATTCCAGGAAGGTCAGCACCGGCTTGCCG
>DBBK01000232.1:589-66689 GCA_002292165.1 Brevundimonas sp. UBA986 | reverse complement strand
GCGTCACCGACTGGCCGGCGTGGCGCATCAGGAACTCCAGCAGCTGGAACTCGCGCGGCTGCAGGTCGATCTCGGCGGCGCCGCGATGCACGGTGCGGGCGATCAGGTTCATCTCCAGGTCGCCGACCTTGAGCACGGTCTGCACCCCGCCCGTCTCGCGACGGCGGGCCAGGGCCTCGACCCGCGCGATCAGCTCGGCGAAGGCGTAGGGCTTGACCAGATAGTCGTCGCCGCCGGCCTTGAGGCCCGTGATCCGGTCCTCGACCTCGCCGAGCGCCGACAGGAACAGGACCGGGGTCTGGTCGCCGTCCTTGCGCAGGGTCTCGACCATGCCGATGCCGTCGAGGCGCGGCATCATCCGATCCACGACATAGACGTCGTAACCGCCGCGCTGGGCCTCGAGCAGGCCGTAGGCCCCGTCGATGGCGTGCGACACCTCGTGCCCGGCCTCGCTCAGGCCACGGACCATCGCCGTCGCCGCCTCGGCGTCGTCCTCGACCACCAGAACACGCATTGACCCCTCCTGAATTCAGAATCGTCACGGACGTTAGCGCATCCGTGACGATCCTGTCAGTTAAGGCTTATTCACTCTTGGACAGTTCCAGGGCGATCAGGGCCGTGGTGCCCTGAGCCGTGACCTGCAACAGCACGCTGGGGCGGCCGGCGGCGCGGGCCGCGTCGATGGCGGCCTTGAGTTCCTGCGGCGTGTTGACCGGACGGCTGAAGGCGCGGCTGATCACCGTGCCGACCGGCAGGCCGCCCTGCGCCGCCTTGGAGCCGCGGGCCACCTGGGTGACCACGACCCCCGAGACGTCATTAGCGATGCTGTAGCGGCTCTTGAGCGCCGCCGTCAGGGGCGAGACCGACAGGCCTTCGACCGTCAGGCCCGACGGAACGGCGGGGACCGCCGGCGACGGATTGGCGTTGCCTTCCTCGTCGGTCGGATAGAGTTCGGCCTCGGACGGGCGTTTCGCGGCCCGCACCGTGACCGTCTGGCGGCGTCCGTCACGCATCAGTTCGACGCGGAGTTCGTCGCCGACGCGGGCGTTGGCGACGGCGCGGGTCAGGGCGTTGCCGGTCTCGACCGCCTGGCCGTTCACAGCGACGATGACATCCTCGGCGCGGATGCCGCCCTTCTCGGCGGGACCATCCGGGGTCACGCTGTTGATCAGGGCGCCCTTGACGCCTTCCGGCAGACCCAGGGCGGCGCGCTCGTCGTCGCTCATGGTCTTCATCGACACGCCCAGATAGCCGCGCTCGATGTTTCCGCCGCGCATCAGCTGGTCGGTGATGCTCTTGGCGGTCGAGGCCGGGATGGCGAAACCGATGCCGACCGAGCCGCCGGTGGGCGAGAAGATCGCCGAGTTCACCCCGATGACGCGGCCATAGATGTCGAAGGTCGGGCCGCCCGAGTTGCCCCGGTTGATGGCGGCGTCGATCTGCAGATAGTCGACATAGGCGCTGGAGCGGTCCTGCAGGTCGCGGCCCCGGGCCGAGACGATGCCGGCCGTGGCGGTGCCCCCGAGGCCGAACGGGTTGCCGACGGCGACGACCCAGTCGCCGACGCGCGGATCGGCCTGTTCCTCGAAGCTGACGAATTTGAAGTCGTCGCCCTGGACCTTGATCACGGCCAGGTCGGTGTTTTCGTCGCGGCCGACCAGGGTGGCGTCCAGGGTCCGGCCGTCGGTCATCTTGACCTTGATCGACTTGGCGTTGGCCACGACGTGGTTGTTGGTGACGATATAGCCGTCACGCGAGATGAAGAAGCCGGAGCCGGCGCCCTGGGCCAGTTGCGGCTCGGCGTCAGGCTCTTCCTGCTGCTGGCCGGGGCTCGGGATGACCAGGCCGGGCAGGCCCGGGATCTGGAAGCCCTGAATGCCTTGCGGGCGCTCGACCGGGGTCTCGACCTCGATCTGGACCACGGCCGGGGCGACCTGCTGGACGATGTCGGCGAAGCTGAGCGGCGCGCCCTGCGGCGGGGCGAAGGCCAGGCCCGCGCCGGCGGAGGCCACCAGTTGACCCGGACGGGCCTCGGCATGGGCGCCTGGCCATGAAATGACGCCGCCGGCGGTGGCGCCCGCCGCAACGATCAGGCCGGCCGCAGCCCCCAGAATGAACTCTTTCCGCTTCAGCATCGTCGTCTTGCGATCCTCTTTCGGCCTCGTCTGGAGGCCGTTTCGCGTTGAGATATAGACCCGGTCGGGCAGAAGCCAAACCCGGGGCGTCGGAACGATTGTTCCCCGCGCACGTCAGTCGTGGGACGAAGTTGCGTCAGGATCGGGGCGAACCTCGCCGCCACGGAGAAGATCGTTCAACCGGCGCTCCTCATCGGGCGAAAGCGGCGCGGCGTCGGGCCTTTGCCGGCGAGACCGGGCGATGAAGACGCCGCCGACCAGCAGCACCAGAGCGAGCGGGCCGAACCACAGCAGCCAGGTCGCAGCCTTCACTGGCGGCTTGAACAGGATGTAGTCACCCCAGCGGCGGACCAGATCCTCGCGGATCGATTCGTCCGTGGCGCCCGAGGCGATCTCCTCCCGCACGAGGCGGCGCATGTCGGCGGCGATGCCGGCCGGGCTGTCGGCGATGGATTCGTGCTGGCAGACCACGCAGCGGATGTCCTGAAACAGCCGCTGGGCCCGCGCCTCCTGCGTCGGAGACGATAGCGGCTGGTCGGGCGCGGCGGCGGGTTCGGCTATCGCAGGCGCGGCGAGAAGTGCGAAAACCAGGGCGATCGCGGCGGTTCTCACGCGGCGCTCTCCGCGGCCTTTTTGCGCCCGGCCACTCCGATCCGGAGGCGGCGGTCCAGCAGGGACAGAACCCCGCCGATCGCCATCACCAGAGGCCCGAGGAAAATCAGCCGCGCCCAGGGGTTCCAGTAAACTCTGACCGTCCAGGCCCGCGCGGCCTGAGGCGTCGATCTGCGCTCGCCGAGCACGACATAGACATCGTCCAGCCCGCGGAAATCGAGGCCGACCTCGGTCGTGGTCTGGCCGCCAGCGGGGAAGAAGCGGCGCTCGGCTATGACGGTCCGCTCAGGACCACCATCGGTCGGGGTGACGGTCAGATGGCCCTGCTCGGCCAGATAGTTGGGGCCTTCGACGATACGGACGTCGTCCAGCCGGACGGAATAGCGGCCTGCGGTCACGCTCCCGTCGAGGCCGAGCGGCGCGGCGGCCTCGACCTTGAAGCCGGTCTCGACCACGGCGCCGAGCACGAACAGGCCGAGCCCGGCGTGGGCCAGGGTCATGCCCCAGGCGCCCAGCGGCAGGGCCCTGGCCCGGCGTCCGACTTCCGCCAGAGGAACCCGGAACAGCCGGACGCGCTCGGCCACCTCGGCCAGGGCTCCGAGGATCAGCCAGGCGCCGATGGCGATGCCGCCGGCCGCCATAGCCTTGTGCGGTTCGAAGGCCATCCAGCCCAGAAGGGCGCAGACGAGGGACAGGCCCGCCGCGACCGCCAGCCTCTGGCCTACCCCTTTCAGATCGCCGCGCTTCCACCCCAGCAGCGGCCCGGCGGGCAGGATCAGGAAGGCGACCACCATCAGGGGGGTGAAGGTCAGGGCGAAATAGGGCGGGCCGACCGAGATGGTCGCCCCGGTCGCCGCCTGCAGGATCAGGGGATAGAGGGTGCCGAGCAGCACCGTCGCCGCCGCCGCGGTCAGGAAGAGGTTGTTGAGCACAAGCGCGCCCTCGCGACTGACGGGCGCGAACAGGCCGCCGCCCGTCAGCTTCGGCGCCCGCCAGGCGAACAGGGCGAAGGCCGCGCCCGCCGTGACGCCGAGGATGCCCAGCAGCATCAGCCCGCGCTCCGGATCGACGGCGAAGGCGTGAACGCTGGTCAGCACGCCGGAGCGCACGAGGAAGGCGCCCAGCATGGAGAAGGTGAAGGCCAACAGGGCGAGGAAGACGGTCCAGCCCGCCAGGGCTCCGCGCCGCTCGGTCACCACCGCCGAGTGCAACAGGGCCGCGCCCGCCAGCCAGGGCATGAAGCTGGCGTTCTCGACCGGGTCCCAGAACCACCAGCCGCCCCAGCCGAGTTCGTAATAGGCCCAGAAGGAGCCGAGGGTGATGCCGATGGTCAGGAGCACCCAGGACGCCAGGGCCCAAGGCCGGACCCAGCGCCCCCAGGCGGGATCGACGCGGCCCTCGATCAGGGCCGCCACGGCCAGCGAAAAGGTCACCGAGAAGCCGACATAGCCCGCGTAGAGCAGCGGCGGATGGAAGGCGAGCGCCGGGTCCTGAAGCAGGGGGTTCAGGGACGCGCCCTGGAACGGCGCCGGGTCCAGCCGGGCGAAGGGATTGGAGGTGAGGACGGCGAAGGCGAGGAAGAGGCTTCCCAACGCGCCCTGCACCCCCACCGCCGAGGTCTTGAGCCCGAACGGCAGGCCGCTCGCTCTCGCCAGGGCCGCGCCGAAGCCGGTCATGACCAGACACCAGAGGACCAGCGAGCCCTCGTGACTGCCCCAGGCCCCGGCGACCTTGTAGAGCATCGGCTTGTCGGTGTGGCTGTTGTTGGCGACGTTGGCGACGGAGAAGTCACTGGTCACGAAGGCGAAGATCAGGGCCGCGAAGGCGAGCGCCACCGCACAGGCCGAAGCGATCGCCGCCCCCTGCGCCGCCCCGGCCAGAACGGGCGAACGCCGGATACGCCCCAGCGCCGACATGACGGTCTGCAGCACCGCGAGCGCGAGGGCCAGGATCAGGGCGTAGGCGCCGAATTCGCTGATCACAGGGTGACGTTTCCGGGGGCGGCGTTTCCGGCGGAAGCCTTCGAGGGCTCAGGACGCCATTCGCCCTTGGCCTTCAGCTTGTCGGCCACTTCGCGCGGCATGTATTTTTCGTCGTGCTTGGCCAGGACCTGATGGGCGACGAAAGTGCGGTCGGGCTGGAAGGCGCCTTGCGCCACGATCCCCTGCCCTTCGCGGAACAGGTCGGGCAGGTCGCCGTGATAGATCACCCGGGTTGAGGCCATGTTGTCGGTGACGGCGAAGCTGACGTCGGCGCCGTGGCGCTGGACGCTGCCCGCCTCGACCAGACCGCCCAGACGGATGTCGCGTCCAGCCGGGGCCTTTTCGACGGTCACTTCCGAAGGCGTGAAGAAGAAGGTCACGCTGTCGTTCATGGCCCACAGCGACAGGCCGACGGCGAGGGCGAGTATCGGCGCCACGGCCGCCACGACCCACAGGCGACGGCGCGCCTTCGGCGATCGGGGAAGCCAGCTCATGTCCGGAAGGGTCCGCGCGCGGAGGAAAACTGGCGGCCGTATAGCGGGGCGCGACAGCGGCTGAAAGAGGTCATCGGGCCGCGCTCGCCAGCCGCTTCTCAAGTTCCACGCGGCGCGGATCGGCGGGATCCAGCGTCTTGATCAGTGGCGTCCACAGGGTCAGGGCGCCGGCCCGGTCGCCGCGCGTCAGGGCCGCGTCGCCGAGGAAGTACAGGGCGCCCAACTGACCGGGATCGCGCTTCAACGCTTCCCGGAAGGCGGCCTCGGCGTCGGCGCCGACGGCCCCGTCCTGCGACCGGACCAGGCTCTCGCCCAGCCGCGCCCAGGTGCGGGGATCGTCGGGATTCATCGCCAGCGCCCGGCGGAAGGCCGAGGCCGCGCCCACGGGGTCATCGGCGGCGAACCGGGCCGCGCCCAGCATGGTCAGGATCTGGCGGTCGTCGGGGCGCAGCCTCGCCTCGCGGGTCAGGACCGCCGCCACCTGTTCAGCCTCCAGCGGCTCAGCCGAGGCGCCCCAGGCGTCGACGCGGCGATCATAGGTCTGGTCGCCGTAGCCGGGCTTGCCTATGCCCCAGTAGAGGCCGAGCGCCACCACCGCCGTCAGCACGACCCCGCCCAGAACCCGGCGCCGGTCGGCGGGGTGGGCGCGCAACGCCATCGGCCCGGTGCGGTCGGCCAGCAGGCGGCGACCGGCCTCGGCCCGCGCGGCCGCCCAGGCCTCCTCGGTCAGCAGCCCACGCGCCTTCAGCCGATCCAGCTCGGCCAGCTCTCGCGCGGCGGCGTCCGGCTCGACATCGACCACGGCGTCGACGCCACGCCGCGCGCCGGTCAGCACCAGCAGCGCCGCCATCGCGGTCGCCAGTGCGGTCATGATCCAGAAGGCCGTCATGGACCCGCTCTAGCCGATCCCGGAAGCGGCGGCGAGACCTC
Source organism: Brevundimonas sp. UBA986 (assembly GCA_002292165.1). Classification (GTDB taxonomy): domain Bacteria; phylum Pseudomonadota; class Alphaproteobacteria; order Caulobacterales; family Caulobacteraceae; genus Brevundimonas. The sequence continues at coordinate 60,536 of DBBK01000232.1, read as the reverse complement.
TCCTCCAGAGCTCAGGCTGACAGTTTCATCGGGGCCGGGCCGCCCGCCACGGCGGTGCGACGACGGATGGCGCGCGCCTCGGTCAAGGCGTCGATCTGCTCCAGCAGGTCGGCCATCATGGCGGCGCGGTCGATGGCCTGGGTCTCGTCCGGGGCGTCACCGGAGTTGACGTCCTCGATGATCAGGTCGGCATAGCTGCTGAGATGAACCGTCAGGCTTTGCACCAGGGCCAGACGCTGGGACTCGCAGCCGAACGCGCCGGCGAAGCTGCGTACAAGGCCGACCATCTTCAGGGCGTCCTTCGCCGACTGCACCGTCGCGGCGTCGAGCGGCAGTTCGAGGTGCGGCGCCTTGCGAGTCATCCGGCCCGAGGTCTGGACCTTGTGCATCGGCGTGGCCTTGTCGACCAGCTTTGTCACCCCGCTGAGCAGTTCGCCCAGCCGCTTGCCGATGCGGACACGAACCTCGCGCAGCCGCTTGCCCCAGTCGCCTTCGCGGTCGAGGTGGACGGTCGCCTCGATCTCCTTGAAGACCTCCGCGCACCATTCCAGATCGTCCTTCAGACCCTCGGGGCCGTCGCCGATGCGGAAGGCGACGATGCGGGCGCAGCGCCCTTCAAGACCCGCCACCAGCCGGTCGATGAAGACAGCCAGCTCGCTTTCCGACAGCAGATTGCCGCGCGAGGCGCTGGTCGAGGCGTGAATCATCAGCCGGAGAACGAGGGAGGCGTCGGCCAGATGGGCGAACAGAATGTCCATCAGCCGCTCCGCGCCGTCGGGCAGCATCTCGGAGGCGTCGCGAACCAGAAGCCTGAGCTCGGCGACCTGATCTCCGTTCGGGCGGCCGACCCAAGCCTTCAGCGACGGCAGGGCGCGATAGACCAGGCCGCCGAAATCGCAGCAATGGGCCAGATCCTCAAGCCCCGTTTCCCGCTTCGCCGGATCGCCGAGAGCGGCCGGCCAGACCTCGGCGGGGCGATCACGCACGGCGGCGGCGGCGGCGGCGTACAGGCGGACGCAGACGGCGGTGGTGCGGGCGATCTCGCGCTCGTCGTCATCATCCAGAAGCGGCAGGAGATTGGGTTCGCGGCTGGAGGCGATTTTCCAGAGCCGCGGCAGGACGCCGGGCGGGAAAGTCATGGCCTCGATACCGTCGGCGCGGGGTCGGAACAGGGGGGTCAGGGCGGCGAAGCCGCGGGCGCGACGCACGCGGTCGATGCTCTCGGCCGCCAGCATGGCTTCCAGCGCACGCGCCTTGTCGCCGGGCATGCCCGAGACGGCGAGCGACAGCTGACGCAGCGTGCGATCCGGAACCCCCTCGACCACCTGGGCCAGGGCCATACGATGAGCGACCGACAGTTCGGCCATTCAGACTCTACCCCACGTAAACGCCTGTCAGCGTCCAGAATACGAGCGCAGGGTTAACGGATTACGTAGGAACCTTAACGGGTTAGGCCTCGGCCGCCGGCAACTCAAGGATGGCCTTCAGCCCCCCCATGTCGCTGGCCGCCAGGGTTAGACGGCCGCCGTAGGCGCGCGTCAGGTCGTCGACGATCGACAGGCCGAGGCCCGATCCGGGCGCGTCCTCGTCCATGCGCTGGCCGCGTTTCATGGCCGTTTCGCGCTGGTCCTCGGGCAGCCCGGGGCCGTCGTCCTCGACCACCACGATCATCTGGCCGAGGCCGCTGGAGCCGGCCGAGACCCGGACCCGACGCTTGCACCATTTGCAGGCGTTCTCGATCAGATTGCCCAGAATCTCTTGCAGGTCCTGCCGCTCGCCGAGGAAGCCGAGTTCGTCAGGCGCGCGCCAGTCGATCTCCACGTCCTTGGACTGGAAGACCCGCTCCAGCATCACCGCCAGTTCGTCGATCACCTCCCCAACAGGCGTGCGTTCGCCCAGGCCGTGGGCGGCGCGAGCGGCGGCGCGGGCGCGGCGCAGGTGATGGTCGACCTGACCCTTCATCACCTCGGTCTGGCGGCGGACCAGATCGGCCATCTTGTCCCGGTCGCTCTGCGGGTCCGAGGCCTCGGCCAGCATGACCGACAGCGGGGTCTTCAAGGCGTGAGCCAGGTTGCCGACGTGGGTGCGCTGACGCTCAACCACCTCCTGATTATGGTCCAGCAGCCGGTTCACCTGCTCGGCCAGGGGGGCGATTTCCAGTGGATAGGCGCGCTCGATCCGCGCCGCCTTGCCCTTGCGGACATTGATGATCTCGTTCCTCAGCCCGAACAGGGGGCGCAGGCCGATCTGAACCTGCAGGAAGACGGCGACCACCAGGCCTAGGCCGAGGATCAACAGGGCCGTCCAGGTAAAGGTCGCGAACTGACGCGTATCGAGATCGATGTCGGACCGGTCGATGCCCGCCATGAAGACGAGGGGCGCCGACCGGTCGGGGATGGATTTCAGGCTGGCGGCGACGCGTAAGGGCTGGCTGTGCGCGGGCCTGAGCACCCCGACGAGGTCGTTGTAGGTAATCAGGATGCCGAACTCGGACTTCAACCGCCTGGGCAGTTCGGGATCGATGAACAGGGTCTCGCCCGCCAGCGACGGCGACCGCTCGATGACGCGCAAGCCGCCCTGTTCGTCGTATTCGGCGATCATCCAGTATTTGCCGGACAGGCCGCGCAGCGTCGGGGCGTCCTTGATCTCGTCGACATGGACGCCGCCGTCCGGGGTGGCGGTGGTGGCCAGCACCACCTCGTCGATGGTGTCGCCCAGCATGAAGCCGAGCCGCCGAAGCGCGCTTTCCTGATATTGGCTGGTCAGGACGCCGCCGGTCAGGATCAGGGCCAGGGCGATCCAGCCGCAGGCGAGAAGGATCAGGCGCCGGGTGAGGCTGCGGCCGGGCCGCCCGAACCAGCGCCCCCAATCTGCAGGACCAGACGGCTTGGCCGGCTCGGACGCGGCTTCGCTGAGCGGAGTTTCGCTCACGCCGCTTCGGATTCGCCGGGCAGGGGCGTCAGACGGTAACCGAGGCCGCGCACGGTCTCGATGCGGTCAGGCCCGACCTTCTTGCGCACCCGGCCGATGAAGACCTCGATGGTGTTGGAATCGCGGTCGAAGTCCTGGTCGTAGAGGTGCTCGACCAGCTCCGTCCGGCTGATGACCCGGCCTTGATGCATCATCATGTAATGCAGCAGCCGGTATTCCAGCGAAGTCAGGCGCAGGGGCTCGCCGTTGACCGTGGCCCGGGCCGCGCGCGGGTCGAGACGCAGGCCGCCGCACGACAGGGTCGCCGAGGCGATGCCCGCCGAGCGCCGCAACAGGGCGCGCAGACGGGCCAGCAGTTCCTCGGTGTGGAAAGGTTTGGTCAGATAGTCGTCGGCGCCCGCGTCGAAGCCCGAGACCTTGTCCGACCAGGCGCCTCGCGCTGTCAGGATCAGCACCGGCGTGGTCTTGCCGTCGCGACGCCAGCGCTCCAGCACCGAGACGCCGTCGATCTTGGGCAGGCCGAGGTCCAGCACCACGACGTCATAGGGTTCGGTGTCGCCGAGGAAGTGGGCTTCCTCGCCGTCAGCGGCGTGATCGACCGCATAGCCGGCGTCGCCCAGCGCCTGTTTCAGCTGACGCGACAGATCGACGTCGTCCTCGACCAGAAGAATACGCATTCAGAAGCTCCCGAAACCTGGGTTCAATTTCCGCTGGCCGAGACCGAGATCTGGAAGATCCGCCCATTGTCGTCGAAAACGAAGACATAGGAGCCGCCCTGCAGGCCGCGCGAGCCGACGAAGCGGGCGCCGCGCGCGCGGGACTGGGCGATGGACTGGGCCTGGGCCTCGCTGATCTGACGGCCTTCCCGGCCCTGATCACGGGACTGTTCCTGACGCGGGCCACGGTCGTCTCCGCGATTGCCACGATCCTGCGCGGACGCGGCGCTGAAGGGCGCGGCGGCGACAAGAAAAGCCAGGGTGATGGCGAGAGCGCGGGTCATGATGGAGGTGTTTATGCGTCACTGGCCCTGAACGAGGCCTGAACGGCACTGTAAGGCGGTTTGTCGGGATGTCGAAGGGGTTCGCACATCCCACCAATGTCAGTCTTGCGCATTTGTCACGCACATGAACCGAACCTGACGCGGCCTGTTCAGGTCGGGCTCAGCCGGGGGGTGGTTATCTGCAGTCATCGCTGGCCACCCGGCCCCCGACGAACAGAAACACCGAGGAGTGATCCGATGTTCAAGAAGATGATTGTCCCCGCCCTGGTTCTGGCCGCGACGTCGGCCGCCGCCATCCCCGCCGCCGCCCAGTCCTATCATGGCCCTTACGGCCCGAACCACGGCCCGAACCGCCCGCCCGTCGTCTCCACCGGCTACGGCAGCTGGCAGTCGATCAACCAGCGTCAGGTCAATCTGGACCGCCGCATCGATCGGGGTCTGCGCGACGGTTCGCTGAGCCGCCGTGAAGCCGGTCGGCTGCGCGCCGAGTTCAACGGCCTTGTCCGTCTTGAGGCGAACTACCGCCGCGGCGGTCTGAGCGCCTGGGAACGCGCCGATCTGGATCGCCGTTTCGACCGCCTGTCGGCCCAGATCCGCTACGAGCGCAACGACCGCGACAATCGCCGGGGCTAACTGGCGTCGCGGCTAATCCGGACCATCCGGTCTGAAAACAGAGGGCGCGATCCGAAAGGGTCGCGCCCTTTCGCTGTTCAGTCAGGGCTGCAGCCGCAGCCGGCTCTCGATCACGGTCACCGCCCGCCCCCGGATCAGGACCCGACCGCCTGCGACCTCGGTCTCGAAGCGCGCGCCCCGGCCCGGATAGATCTGCCGGAAGCTGACCACAGAACGCTCCAGCCGGTCGGCGTAGAGAGGCGCGAGGATGCAGTGGGCCGATCCCGTCGCCGGGTCCTCGTCGATACCGCAGCCGGGGCCGAAGAAGCGGTCGACGACATCGACGTCATCCTGATCCGACAGACCCGTACCTGACAGGGCCGCGACAATCACCTGACCACCCTCCCCGGCCTCGCCCTGTAAGCCGCTCAAAGCCTTGAAGTCGGGTGCACAGGCCCGCACCGCCGCCGCATCCGGCAGGAGCGCCACCAGATAACGGCCCGCCCAGACCTCGACCGGTTCGACCCCCAGAGCCTGGGCCAGCCCCTCGACCGGACCGGTGCGGCGAGGCGGATCGGCCGGCAGATCCATTTCGAAGCCCTTGGCCGCCTTGCGGACGATCAGGCGGCCTGACCGGGTGTCAAAGCTGACAGCGGTCAGTTCGGGGTGGATCTCCGTCATCAGGGCCGCGCCGGAGGCCAGGGTGGCATGGCCGCACAGATCGACCTCCATCGCCGGGGTGAACCAGCGCAGGTCGAAACGGGACGGATCGGCCGTCCGGCGCAGGAAGGCCGTCTCCGACTGGTTGTTCTCCATGGCCAGGGCCTGCATCCAGCCGTCGGCGGGCCAGACGTCGAACGGCTCGACCACACAGGCCGGATTGCCCATGAAGGGTCGGTCGGCGAAGGCGTCGATGGTCCACTGGCGCATGGTCGTTGCCTAGACCAGCGGTGGCAGACTGAAAACCCGAAGCCCTATTCCGCCGGCGCCGGGACCGCCGCCGGGGCCGGCGTGACCCGGGGAATGGGAGTCTTCTGACCATAGGTCAGCATGCGCAGCAGCCATTCCAGCGGTCCCATCTCGAAGACCCTGAGCCACAGGACGCTGAAGATCCCCTGGGCGATCCAGATCAGGGCGGCGATCCCCATCAGCTGGGCGAAGCCGAACTTTCCGAGCAGGCCGAAGGCGTAGAACAGGATCGCCGTGATCACTGACTGGCCGACATAGTTGGTCAGGGCCATGCGGCCGATAGCCTTGATGCCGTCGGCCAGTCTGCCGAAGGCGTCCACCTGATAGAGGGTCATGACCAGACCCAGCAGCCCGATCGTCATCGGCAGTCGCCCGACCTCGTACAGAAAGGCGCCCCAGAGCATCTGGTACGGGTTCAGCTCATAGGCCGTCGTCCAGGCGCAGAAGGCCTGAACACCCCGTATGGCCAGACCCAGGCCGTAACCCCCCACCATCAGCCCGACATAGACCTTGAGCGGCTTCTGGCCGGTCAGATAGCCCTTCTGGAACAGGGCCATGCCGATCAGCATGAAGCCGAGGCTTTCCAGCAGGCCGAAGATACCGTTGCGGCTGAGATTGAACTGGGCCCAGAATTTGGTGCTCCAGACCACGACCCCAGGGAAGCTGGTGCGCTGTTGGCGCTCCTTCTCCAGCTTGGCGGCGGGCGGTCGCATGACCTCGGCGCCCCGCGCCTGCATCTTCAACGCGGCCTTCTGATCGTCCGTCAGGGTCTTGCCCTCGGCCTTGGCGGCAGCCGCGGCGGGGGCGTCGCGCAGGGCGGCGGCCCGGTCGATCACCGGGATGGCGAAGCTCAGGGTCAGGACCACCAGCGAGGCCGCCGCCGCCGTCAGCAGCAGCCGGGGCGGCGCTTTCCTGAACAGGAGCAGGGCCAGACCGACCACGCCATAGGCGAACAGAATCTCGCCGGGCCACAGGAAGATCGCGAAGTTGGCTACCCCCAGCAGGATCAGGGCGAAGCAGCGCGTCAGATAGGCCGAGATCGCATTCTCGCCGCCCGGCTCGTCCGCGCGGCGCAGCATGATCAGCATCCCGGCCCCGAAGAGCAGGGTGAACATCCCCCGCATCGACCCGGAGAAGACGACGTCCTGGATCGTGAAGGCGATCCAGTCCAGGTTGGGCGCGGCGGGCAGCGGCGGTCGCCCCGAGTCGCCCAGCATGCCCATGAAGGGGATGTTCATCAGCAGGATGCCGCAGACCGCGACGCCCCGCAGCACATCCATGGAGCCGAACCGCTCCTTCACCGCCACCGGCGCGGCCGTCATCGTCATCGCGTCTTCCCCCCTCGCATACGACAGGGAACAACGATACGCGAAAAGTCAGGACGCGGTAAGGGCCACCTGGACCTCAGCCACCGACACCTCGGGCCAGCGCGTCTTAATCTTGGTGGCGATCTTCGCCCAGTCCTTGGCGAGGGGCCGATCCGGGTTGGGACGCACGACCAGGTCGAAGGCGTCCTCCAGACCGAACGGGGCGACGATGGTGATGCTGTCATCCGCCTCCAGCCGGACACCGACCGCGAAGGCCGGAGCGACGAAGCGCGGCAGGGCTTCGGCGGTGCAGGCGATCGAATCGTAGTCCTCGCCGAACTTGGACCTGAACCAGATCGGCACCCGGCACTGGTTGCGGGCCTCGACCCGACTGCGCAGCGGCTCGTCAAAGGCGGCGGCGACGCGCTTGATCACCACGTCCTCGGCGTCCCAGCTGGTGTCCGTGTCAAAATAGCCGAGGTCGAAATCGTTGACGCCATAGCCCGGCTCACGACCTGTCTGTGCATTCCAGACGCTCTGATAGACCGAGCCGGAAAAGATCAGCCAGTCGGGCAGGTCAAGAGACCTCACGGCGGTCATGACGTGCATAAGGTCTGGATAGTTCCGGACGATCTCGATCAGCCGTTGTTCCAGATCGCTCATCGTCCCCTCACCGGCCAGCCATGATCCAGGGGGCCGTGGCCGTGGCCCAGTCCCGGCGCGCGGCGGATAGCCTCGGCGACATAGGCCCAGGCCTCGGCGACCGCGACCTCCAGCGGCAAACCTTTCGCCAGACCCGCCGCGCAGGCGCTGGCCAGGGTGCAGCCGGTGCCATGGGTGCTGGTCGTGTCGATGCGCGGCCCCTCCAGCAGGGTCTCGCCGGACGGGGTCATCAGGAGGTCGATCACCGTCGGCCCGTCGACATGGCCACCCTTCATCAGCACCGCCTTCGCGCCCATGGCCAGCAGGGCCTCGCCGGCGCGGCGCTGGCCGTCCAGATCGGAAACCGTCAGCCCGGTCAGGGCCTCGGCCTCGGGGGCGTTGGGGGTGAGCAGGGTCGCGCGCGGGACCATCAGCCGTTTGACCGCCTCGACCGCATCATTGGCCAGCAGCGAGGCTCCACCCTTGGCCACCATGACCGGATCGACGACCACGGCGGCGTCGGACGTATCCAGGATGGCGGCGACGCGCTCGACCGTCTCGGCCGTGCCCAGCATGCCGGTCTTGATGGCGTCTGCGCCGATGTCGTCCAGCACGGCCCGCGCCTGCTGTTCGATGAGGTCGAGCGGCAGGGGGAACACCCCTGTCACGCCCAGCGTATTCTGAACCGTGATGGCCGTGATGGCGGTCGCCGCATAGGCGCCCAGCATGGTCACGGCCTTGATGTCGGCCTGGATCCCGGCCCCGCCGCCCGAGTCCGAGCCGGCGATGATCAGGACGCGGCCGGGCTTCTCGGAAGGCATCTGGGAGGATTCGGCGGTCATGCCGTCCTGATGCGTCAGCCCCCGACCAAGGGCAAGAAAATCATATATTGCATTATGGCTATATAGCTGATTAGTTATTCACATGCATGACGCCCTCCTCGCCCTGTCCGAACCGAACCGCATGGCCATCATGGGTCTGTTGCGCGACGGCGAACGCCCCGCCGGGGACTTCGTCGCCGCCCTGCCGATCAGCCAGCCGGCGGTGTCGAAGCACCTCGGCGTGCTGCGCGCCGCCGGGCTGGTGACGGTCCGCAAGGACGCCAACCGCCGCCTCTATCGCCTGAACCCCGCCCCCCTGGCCGAGCTGGACGCCTGGCTCGCCCCCTATCGCCGCTTCTGGAGCGACAAGCTCGACGCCCTTGAAGCGCATCTGGACAAGGAGTTTCCGCAATGACTGACACCCTGACACAGACCCTGCCCGGCCCGGACGCCGGCACGATCCGCGAGGACGGCGACGGCTGGATCATCGGCTTCGAACGCCGCCTGCGGCATTCGCCCGAGCGCGTCTGGAAGGCCCTGACCACGCCGGAGGGCCTCGCCTGCTGGCTGGCCGAGGCGGAGATCGACACGGTCCCGGGCGGCAGGATGGAGTTGAACTTCCGCCAGCCCGACAATGACTTCATGCCCGACGTCCCGGAGAAGCGCCGCCAGTCGAACGAGGTCCTGACCGTGCGCCCCTACACCCTGTTCGAGCACACCTTCGGCAGCAATCCCGACTCGGTCGTCTCCTGGCGGCTGGAGCCCGACGGCGACGGCACCCACCTGATCCTCGCCCACCGCGTGCCCTCGACCTGGGAGAGCGGGCGCAAGAACGTCCTCGCCGGCTGGCAGCATCATATGGAAGGGCTGGAGGACGCCGTCAAAGGCGTGCGCCATCCGTGGAGCTGGGACCGCTGGTTCGCCCTGCGCGACGCCTATGCCGAGCGTATCGAAAACCCGAACGCGGGCGAGGAACGGCCCTACTCGAACGACTGGCGGACGGCGTGACCGCGCCCGTCGCCAGCGCCGGGATGCTGATCCGCCGGCCGGTGGCGGAGGTGTTTCGGGCCTTCGCCGACCCGGCGGTGACGACCCGCTTCTGGTTCACCGACAGCACCGGCGCGCTGGACCCCGGCGCCATCGTCGACTGGACCTGGGCCATGTACGGCGCCTCGACCGAGGTGGTCGTGAAAGCCGTCGAGCCGGACCGCCGCATCCTCATCGACTGGGACACCCGCGCCGCCCCGACCGAGGTCGAATGGTGGTTCGAAGCGCGCGGCGATCACACCTGGGTCACGATCGAAAACCGGGGCTTCAGCGATGACGCCGACGGCGTGGCGAAGGCGCTGGATTCCACCGGCGGCTTCGCCCTGGTGTTGGCCGGCGCCAAGATCTGGCTGGAGCACGGGATCGAGCCCCGCTTCGTCGTCGACCGCCATCCCGACCATCATGCGGAAGGCTGGCGCGAATGAACGATCCCGTCGAAGTCCGCGTCGAGAAGCGCTTCCGCCATCCGCCCGAGCGGGTCTTCGACGCCTTCCTCGATCCGGCGCGGGTCGGCCTGTGGCTGTTCCATACGCCCGCTGGCGTGATGGAGAAGACCGACTATGACCCCGTCGTCGGCGGCGCCTTCGCCATCTTCGAACGGCGGGGAGATGATCTGGCGCGGCATTTCGGCCGGTTCGTCGAGATCGAACGCCCCACTCGCATCGTCTTCGACTTCTGGGTCGATGAAGCGCCGGAAGAGCCGACCCGGGTGACCGTGACCTTCACGCCCGAGGGAGACGGCTGCGTCGTCGTCCTGAGCCATGACCTCGCTCCCGCCTGGGCCGCCTATGCCGAGCGCAGCGCCGCCGGCTGGTCCATGATCCTCGACAACCTGTCCGCCGTCGCCGACGCCACCCTCCGGAGCTGACCCATGATCACCGCCGCCGCCCCCTTCCTGATGTTCCAGGGCGATTGTGAGGAGGCCCTGACCTTCTACGCAGAGGTCATTCCGGGCGCCGTCGTGTCCGCCCTGCACAAGGGCCCGGACGGCAAGGTCGCCATGGCCCGACTGTCGATCGCCGGGCTGGAGATCATGGCCAACGACTCGCCGCCCGTGCACGACTTCACCTTCACCCCCTCGACCTCGACCTTCCTGACGGTAGAGACCGAGGCCGAGGTCGACGCCCTGGCCACGGCGCTGGGCGAGAGCGGCAAGACGATGATGCCGGCCGGAAACTACGGCTTCTCGAAGCGGTTCGCCTGGGTGCAGGACCGGTTCGGGGTCTCGTGGCAGATCAATCTGGCCTAGGGGCTGCCGAGCTGACCGCCGCCCACAGCTTCAGGGCCTGAACCGTCTCGCGCACATCGTGGACGCGGACCATCTTCGCCCCGCGCCGCGCCCCCTCCAGCATCAGGGCCAGCGACCCGCCCAGCCGGTCGGCGGGATCGGTTGCGGTCTCGTCGACGCCGAGGATCGTCCGCTTGCGGCTGGCGGCGTAGAGGACGGGGAAGCCCAGATCGACGAGCGCCTCCAGCCGCGCCGTCAGGGTCAGGTTGTGGGCCGTGGTCTTGCCAAAGCCGATGCCGGGATCCAGCCATATCTTCTCGCGGGCCACCCCGGCCTTGACCGCCGCCGTCGCGCGCGCGGCCAGATAGCCGACGACCTCGGCGACCACGTCATTATAGACGGGCGCCGCCTGCATGGTGCGCGGCTCGCCCTGCATATGCATCAGGACCACGTCGCAGCGCAGGGCCGCCGCCGTCGCCAGACTGTCGGGCGAAAAGCTGAGGGCCGAGACGTCGTTCCAGATCGTCGCTCCGGCGCCGACGGCGGCGCGCGCCACCTCGGGCTTCAGGGTGTCGATACTGATCGGCCCCGCCCACTGTGCGCGGACGCCCGCGATCACCGGCAGGGTGCGGGCGATCTCCTCGGCGACATTGACCGGCTCAGCGCCCGGCCGGGTGCTCTCCCCGCCAATATCGAGGACATCAGCGCCCTGTTCGACCAGCGACAGCCCGTGGGCCACCGCCGCTTCCACCGTCGCCAGCCGCCCGCCGTCCGAGAAGCTGTCCGGGGTGACATTGACGATGCCCATGACCTGAACGCGGTTCATTTGGGCGTCCCTTGCGGATAGATCGTCTCACCCCGCGCCAGCATCTCGACGAACCGGGCGATGGCCTTCTGTCGTCCCGCCTCGGTCTTGAGAGCCTGAAGTCGGAAGATCAGGGCGAAGCGGTTCTGGGCGCTGAGGGTTTCCAGCGTCGCCCTCGCCTCAGGGACGGCATTGGCCGCCGCCACGAAGTCGTCCGGGAGGGTCGAGCCCTTGATGCGATAGGCGGCGTCCCAGCGGCCATCGGCCTTGGCCGCCTCAATGTGCGTCTGGCCGTGACCCGTCATCCGACCGGCCTCGGTCAGGCGCGCGACGTTGTCGACATTGACCTGGCTCCAGACGCTCTTCTTTCCGCGCGGGGTGTAGCGCTGCAGGAAGCTGGCCTCGTCGAAGCTCTTCTTGATCCCGTCGATCCAGCCCCAGCAGAGGCAGACATCGATCGCCTCCTTGACGGTGATCGAGGCCACTCCCGACTTGACCTTGTAGATGCGGATCCAGACCTCGGTCTCGCGGTCGTGGTTCTTCGCCAGCCAGGCCTCGAAGGCGGCTTCGTCCGCGAAGGCGTGGACATGCTTTGGATCGACGACGACGGGCGCCATCAGCCGCGCCCGCCAATCAGCCCGCCCAGCGCCTCCAGATAGGCGGCGAACGCCTTGCGGCCCTCGTCGGTGATGGAGACCCGGGTCAGGGGCTTGTTGTTCACGAAGCTCTTGGCGACGGCGACATAGCCGGCCTCCTCCAGCTTCTTGATATGGACGGAAAGATTGCCCTGGGTCGCCTCCAGAACTGTCTTCAGCTCGGTGAAGTCGGCGACCTCGGCGTCAGCCAGATAGACCATGATCCCCAGCCGCATGCGGCCGTGGATGACCTCGTCGATCCGTCCGAGATCGTTCAGCCCCATGGTTCAGGCGGCTTTGCGGGCATTGAGAGCGCCGCGCAGCATGACCCATCCGGGCAGGGCGAACAGCAGGAACAGGGCGACCGTGCAGATGCCGAGATAGATCGGAGCCTGACGCACCGTCAGGCCCAGCGCCACCGCCGTCAGCCAACCGCCGATGGAGACCGCCAACATCCACGGCGTCCGCTTCAGGGTAAAGGCGACGAACCAGGCCGCCGACTGCAGGGCGAAGATCACCGCCGCGTAGTAGAGCCACACGGCGAAGTCATGATCGCGCGCGGACCCGACGCCGAAGACGATGATGATCGCCAGATTGGCCATGCCCGTGGCGCTGAAGGCCGCGTTCAGGGTGCGGGTGACCATCGGACCCGGCTTGGGGACCTTACGGTCCTCGAGAATGGCCCAGGTCAGGATGACGAAGAAGGCCACGGGCACCGCGACGACCACCGCCAGATTGGCGAGGTCCGGCCAGCGGATCCAGCCGGCGATCTGGCCGATGTGGAACAGGCACTGGGCGCCATACAGCAGCCCGCCGGCCAGATAGGCGACGCCGAGCGTCAGATGCCCGCCCGGGCCTCCGCCGGTCACGACGGAGCGCAGGAAGGCCAGATCGGCTTCGGGCGTGGACTTGTCGGTCATGAGGGCGATTCCTGATGCGGCCGGCGCCTCCATCGGATGGACGCGCCGGCCGGGGTTGGCAAGTTATTCGGCGGGGCTATTCGGCCGGTGCGAGTTCGGCGTCCGGCTTGTGCCGCCAGGGCACGCGCCGTCCGTTGAGCCAGCGGCCCATGAAGCTGTGGCGGATCAGGAGCTCATAGCTTGCCACCGAGACCGCCAGAACGCCCGCGACCACGACCGCCAGCTTGACCGGCCAGACCATGGCCCAGTCCTGGACCAGCACCTGTCCGACCATGACCAGCGGCAGGTGGACGATGTAGATCCAGTAGGAGGCGTCGGCGAGGTAGCGGCGCAGGGCGCTGTGGCCGGAGAAGAGCTTCAGCGCCAGACCCACCGCCGCAAAGGCCGAGGCGAAGGTGGCGATGCCCAGCGCGCCCGCGGCCATGGCCTTGGTCGCCGGATCAGTCACGGGGACGATGGACGGCTCGGGTCCGCCGGCCAGCAGAAGCAGAGCCGTTCCCGCGACGACGGCGAGGATCAGGTTCACCGGCGCCCAGCCCTCCAGCTTCGCCAGCAGGTCGCGGCGACGGTCCAGCAGGAAGCCGAAGCCGAAGACCGTACCGAAGCCCACGGAGGCGGACAGGTTCGGGACCAGCCCATGATCGGGCGTGGGGATGCCGAAGAAGGGGACCCAGTTCGGCTCGACCCACAGGGCGGCGGCCAGAGGCGCGGCGAGGAGGACGGCGCCCCAGGGCGTGGCCAGTCCGCTCATCAGGCCGTCGACCGTCCGGCCCCAGCCGCCGCTACGGTCCAGCATCGCAAAGGGCGCGCGCAGGATCAGGACAGCGACATAGAGCAGCATCAGCACCCACAGGAACCACAGATGGGTCAGGGGGATCGTCAGCCAGGTGTAGGTCGGCGGCGGGGGCGGCGGGCCCATCGGGGCGCCGGCGGCCTGACGGATCGCATTCCAGATCAGCACGGCGATGATCGCCGCCATCACCGGGGTCCAGAAGACGCCCAGAGGCCCGCCGATGCGGATGAAGCGGTCCTTGAAGAAGCCGCCGACGCCGCGCCGGCCCAGCATCATATGGGCGAACAGGCCCGCCAGCAGGAAGAAGGTCGCCATGCGGAAGATGTGGATGGCGAAGAACAGCACCCCGGCCCCGATCGACTGCTGATCGTCAGAGACGATCCAGATCGGCGCCGGCATGAAGGACATGGAGGCGTGGAGCACCACGCCCAGAAGCAGGGCCCCGCCCCGCAGCGCATCGAGGCCGTGAAGGCGCTCGGAACGATCGATTTCGGATGCCGACATGGCGACCCCTCCCGTTTCGGATGAGGCCGTATCTCATAGACTTGTTTATAATGCAAACATGTTCATCAAAAAGAACCCGCCGGAGCGAAAGCCCGCGGCGGGTTCTGGAAGGCCTAGTGGACGGTCGGGACGTCGACCGTGACGCCGCCGTCGGCGACGGGGGTCACCGGCACGGAGACCGAGGGGCCGGAGTTGGGGAAGTTGTTCTCGTCGCGATTCGGCGCGGCGCCCTTCTCCAGCAGGTCCTTGATCTCCTGACCCGACAGGGTCTCGTACTCGAGCAGGGCCTGGGCCAGGGTCTCCAGATCGGCGGCCTTGTCGGTCAAAATCTGGCGGGCCTCGTTCCAGCCTTCGGTGACCAGACGCTTGACCTCGGAATCGATGATCCGGGCGGTCTCTTCCGAAATGTTCTGGCTGCGCGCGACCGAGTGACCGAGGAAGACCTCCTGCTCGTTCTCGCCATAGGCCACGGTGCCCAGGATGTCGGAGAAGCCCCACTGGGTCACCATGCGGCGGGCCAGCTTGGTCGCCTGGGTGATGTCGGACGAGGCGCCGGAGGTGATGTTCTCCTTGCCGAAGATGATCTCCTCGGCGACGCGGCCGCCGGCCATGATGGCGATGCGATCAACCATCTGCTGGTACTTCATCGAATAGCGGTCGCCTTCCGGCAGCTGCATGACCATGCCCAGGGCCTGACCGCGAGGGACGATGGTCGCCTTGTGCACCGGGTCGGCCATCTTGACGTTCATGGCCACGATGGCGTGCCCGCCCTCGTGATAGGCGGTCAGCTTCTTCTCTTCCTCGTTCATGGCCATGGATTTGCGCTCGGCGCCCATCATGACCTTGTCCTTGGCGTCCTCGAAGTCGCGATGGGTGACCATGCGACGGTCCTTGCGGGCGGCCATCAGGGCGGCCTCGTTGACCAGATTGGCCAGATCGGCGCCCGAGAAGCCCGGGGTGCCGCGCGCCAGGGTCTTGACGTTGACGTCGGCGGCCAGGGGCACGTCCTTCATGTGCACGCGCAGGATCTTCTCGCGGCCGTTCACATCGGGGTTGGGCACCACGACCTGACGGTCGAAGCGGCCGGGACGCAGCAGGGCCGGGTCCAGAACGTCGGGACGGTTGGTCGCGGCGATCAGGATGATGCCTTCATTGGCCTCGAAACCGTCCATCTCGACCAGCAGCTGGTTCAGGGTCTGCTCGCGCTCGTCATTGCCGCCGCCCAGACCGGCACCGCGGTGACGACCGACCGCATCGATCTCGTCGATGAAGATGATGCACGGAGCATTTTTCTTCGCTTGTTCGAACATGTCGCGCACGCGGCTGGCGCCGACGCCGACGAACATCTCGACGAAGTCCGAGCCGGAGATGGAGAAGAAGGGCACGCCCGCCTCGCCCGCGACGGCGCGGGCCAGCAGGGTCTTACCCGTACCGGGAGGGCCCACCAGCAGGGCGCCCTTGGGGATCTTGCCGCCCAGACGCTGGAACTTGCCCGGATCCTTCAGGAAGTCGACGACCTCCTGCAGCTCTTCCTTGGCCTCGTCCACGCCGGCGACGTCGTCGAAGGTCTTGCGGCCCTTGTGCTCGGTCAGGAGCTTGGCCTTGGACTTGCCGAAGCCCATGGCCCCGCGCGCCCCGCCCTGCATCTGGCGCATGAAGAAGACCCAGACGCCGACCAGCAGCAGGATCGGCAGCAGACCCAGAAGGGCGCTCATCCAGATCGACTGGCGGGTGGTCTTGACGTCGACCTGGGCGCCCGACTGACGGATGGCCTCGATCAGCTGCTCATTCTGCAGCGGGGTGGTGACGCTGAAGCGAGTGGCGTTGCGCAGCTCGCCCGAGATCTGGTCGCCCTTGACGACCACACCCTTGACGTTGCGGGCCTCGATCTCGCTCACCAGCCTGGAATAGGTGATGACCTCTTGCCGCTGGGCGGCGGCCGCTCCGGTCTTGGCGGTGGCCAGGGGGCCGCCGTTCTGGCTCATGGCGGCGTAGATCGCCACCAGACCCAACAGGATCACGCCCCAGATCGCCAGGTTACGCAGGTTCATTGTTGTTCTCGGTCCTTCGGCAAGGCCTCAGCCTGGGCCGCAATGGTGGTCTTTGTGTGAAAATAGGTCAGCGGGCGGCGTTTCGCCATGGATCGTTCGAAAGAGGTCGGCCTCCTGCGTCGTTTCGCCCCCCGAATTCGGCATAGCCGCTCCCGGAAAAAGCGCCAGACGTCGCGGCGCCAGGGCCCGTACCTCGGCCTTTCGCCATGCCAGAACCGGGCCAGCGCCATCGTCCCGGATCAATACGGGCAGGGCCGCGCGCGCCCAGGCCGGAGCCGTCGCCATGATCGCCCGGTCGGCGTCGGTGAGCCGGTTCAGTCGTCCGGCGGCGGCGGTGGCCGTCCATCCCGGTTCCGCGATCACGATCTCGTATCGCCCGTCCCAGACAGCGGCCTGTCCCGGCGTCAGCGGCGCATCATCCGGCGTCCGGCGGCGAAACTCCCCCGGCTCCCGCCCGACGACGACCTCGGCGCCACGCGCGTCGACCCGGGCCCCGGCGAGGGTCGCGCTGAAGTCTTCGCCTGTCCTGAGCCGTTCGATCAGACGTCCGATGCGATCACGGCGAGGCGGACTGGACCCTCCGGACGCGGACAGAAGGGTGGCGGCGAGCACCGACGATCCGACCGCTCTCCCGACCTGAAACCCCTCTCCCAGAGGGAAAGGGAGGGGCTCGACGCTGAAGGCGTGGGGAGGGTGAAGGGTTTCGTTGTCGACGACGCCAGACAAAACTTCACTGCCGGAATCCCTCACCCGACCCGACTCCGCCGGGCCACCTTCTCCCTCAGGGAGAAGGGAAAGCGCGCTCCGCGCCCGGCTGCGGCCAAAACGGGGATCTGCGTTGGCGGGATCCTCGATCCAGTCCAGCCCCCTGCCCTTCAGGAACGCCCGCAGAACCTCTCGCCGCTCCCCCAGAATGGGCCGGAACAGCATCAGGCCGCGCCCCTCGGGCCAGACGGGCGACGGCGACCAGTCGCGCAGAAGGCCGAGCGTCGAGCCCCCGTCCTCGACCGGACGCGCCCGCATCCAGTCGGCCTCGGCGATATCGTCGGCGGTGTGGGCCAGAAGGACGACCCGGGCGCCCACCTCACGCGCCGCCTCCGCCAGCAACCGATGCCGCGCCGTCCGGGCCGCCGCAGTCAGCCCGCTCGCGGGCTTTTCGCCCTCCCAACACCGTTCGCGCCAGTCGACGCCCAGCCGCGCGCAGGCCTCGGCGCAGAAGCGGCCCCAGTCGGGGCAGGCCGGGTTCAGGCCGTGATCGACGGTGACGACAAGCAGACGCCGGCCATGGGCGCGCGCCCAGTCGGCGACGATTTCCAGCAGGGTGAGGGAATCCCCGCCGCCGGAAAGGCCGAGTACGACGGGATGATCGGCCTCGCGCATCAGGCGGGCGTCGAGCCGGGCCTGAACCCGCGCCGTCAGACCGACATCGCGCCCGGTATCCGGCCCGGCCATGGCGATCAGGTGCAGCGCGCCTGGGTGCGGATCTGGCCGGCGATGGTCTTCAACTGCGCCGAGGCCGCCGCGGCGTAGCGCCGGTTGAACTCGCCCAGGGCCGCACAGGCCTGCGGATTGCGGTTGGTCGCCGCCAGCGCCCGCGCCAGCTTCAGCGTCGTCTCCCCGGCCCAGGGCGTGGTCGGCCAGCCGTTCAGGGCGCCGGCATAGGCCTGAACCGCCCCGTTCATGTCGTCGCCCGCGCGACGCAGATCGCCGAGACGATAGCCGGCCTCGGCCGACTGGGGAGTCGACGGCCAGTTGGCGATCAGCACCTCATAGGCCTGGGCTTGCGCGGCCGCATCGGTCAGGGCCCGGGCGGCGGTCAGATCCCCGGCGGCGCTTCCGGTCGGCGATTTGGTCGCCTCCTCGGCGGCGGCGGCTTGGGCGGCGGCTGCGGCAGCGGCCTTTGCCTGATCTTCCAGCGCCTTGATACGGGTGTCGGCGTCGTTCAGCCGGTTGCGCAGGGCGGTATTGTCGCGGCTGGCCTCGTCCAACTTGAAGGCCGTCTGCTCGCCGTCTCGGGTGATCCGCTGCAGCGAGGATTCCAGATCCTGAAGCCGGCGATCCATCTCCCCGACCTGCCCCTGCAGGGCCACGACCTCGGGATCCGGCTCGACCAGAACCGGCTGGCCGACGGCGTTCCTCTGGGTCAAGGCGCGTTCGAGACGGCGCACATTGCGGTCCAGGGTGTCGAGACGGCGATTGTCCCATTCGACCGGGGCCAGGGGCTGGGTCTGGGACACGGCGATGCCGCCGCCGACGACGCACAGGCCCACGGTGGCCAGCAGGAGATTGCGATGCAGGGGCTTGATCATGGCTCTAGCAGTTTCATCGTTTCGGGGCCTTCGCAAGGCCGCGCCCTGAAGGGCCGGGAACGAAAAGGGGCGCCCGCATCGCGAGCGCCCCCGAAGTCGTCGCGCTCGGGGGATTACATCCCGCCGGAGACGATCGCGGTGTGGCCGTTGCGGTTGCGGGCCCAGGACTCCTCGCTCGAGCCTTGAGCGATCGGGCGCTCCTTGCCGAAGCTGATGGTGTCGATGCGGCCGGCCGGCACGCCGCGCTGGACCAGATAGTTGCGCACCGATTCGGCGCGGCGGGCGCCGAGGGCCAGGTTGTATTCGCGGGTGCCGCGTTCGTCGGCGTTGCCCTCGATGCGCACCATGATCTGCGGATAGCGGATCAGCCACTGGGCCTGGGCGTCCAGACGCGGATAGGCCTCCGGGCTGACCTGATAGGAATCCAGATCGAAATAGACGCGGTCGCCGACGTTGACGACGAAGTCCTGCTCCGAACCCGGGCGGGCGGCGTTCATGTTCGAGCCGCCGACAGTCCCACCCTGGCCCGGATAGACGGGGTTGGTGCTCGGACCCGAAGGCTGGTTCGGGACAGCGGTCTCGACGGCGCGCTTGGGCGTACAGGCGGCCATCGAGGCCATCACGAGGCCGACGGCGGTCAGCTTCATCAGGTTGGACATGGTCGTCATCGCGGGACGTCTCCTTGGTTTTGCCCTCGGACGCCGGATCGGCGCTTCAAGCTTTGCCTTTAGCGGGGCGGGTGGCGAAATGGTGGCGCTTCGTTTCGGGTAACGCACAGTTGAGGTCTTCGGCTCCGCTCGTGAACTGATTTCACCTGACGGAGGTCGTGCAGATCGACGCAGGCTCAGGACGGGCAGCTGTCCGGACCCTGACTACGGCCGAGGTTCGCAGGGGCGGCGTCCAGCAGGGGCGACCAGGCGGGGTCGGAACCCCGGCCCTGATAGCCCGACTGGGCGATGACCCGGCCCGACAGGTCGACCATCCACAGATTGGTGTTTCCGCCCCGGGTCTGGCGCGAGAACATGATGTAGCGGCCGTTGGGGGCCCAGGAGGGACCTTCCTCGAAATAGCTGGACGACAGGCTGCGCTCGCCCGAGCCGTCGGTGTTCATGACCCCGATCGAGAAGCGGCCGCCCGAGGACTTGGTGAAGGCGATAAGGTCGCCGCGCGGGCTCCAGGACGGGGCGGTATAGCTGCCGCCGCCGCGCGAGATCGGCCGCTGGCCCGAGCCGTCGGCGTTCATGATGTAGAGGCGCGGGGTGCCCGACCGGTCCGAGTTGAACACGATCTGGCGCGCGTCCGGGCTGAACGAGGGCGAGGTGTCGATGCCGGGATCCGAGGTCAGGCGGCTGAGCTGGCGGCTGCGCAGATCCATCACATAGACGTCGGTGTTGCCGCCGCGAATGATCGAGAAGGCCACCTTGGACCCGTCCGGCGAATAGCGCGGCGCCAGGGCCTGACCGTCGAACTCGCCGAGGCTTTCACGGCGGCCGGTCGACAGGTTGTAGAGGTAGATGCGGCTGTAGTCCTTGCCCAGCGCCATATAGGTGATCTCGTCCGGGTTGGACGAGAAGCGCGGCGTCAGGATGATCTCCTCGCCCCCGGTCAGGAAGACGGGATTGTAGCCGTCCTGATCGACGATCGCGAGGCGCGACAGGCGGTTCAGCTCGGTGCCGCTCTCGGCGACATAGATGATGCGGGTGTCGAAGAAGCCGCTCTCGCCGGTCATGCGCTGATAGACGACGTCGGCGATCTTGTGCGCGACCCGGCGCCACTGCTCGGGCGTGGCGGTGAACTGGTAGGAAACCAGCTGGCACTGGCGATAGGGGTCGTACAGGCGGAAGCCGTAGTCGTTGCGGTTGTCCGGGCGCGGGGTCACCGAGCCGTACAGCACCGCCTGGGCGCCGATCTGGGTCCACTGCGGGAAGTTGGGGGCGTTCGCCAGCGTCAGCCCGGTCTCGATGAAGCTGCGCGGGCTGATCGCCTCGAAATAGCCCGAGCGGGTCAGGTCGCCCGTCAGGACGCCGGACAGCTCCGAACCGTTCGGACCGCTGAACGGGGCGATGGCGATCTGGAAGGGCTTCAGAACGCCCTCGTCAACGACGACGTCCTGCGTCTGCTGCGGCGCGGCCGTGGGCGCCTGGCCGGGCACCTGGGCCTGCGTCAGCATCGGGGCCGACATCGCCACCGCGGCGACCGTGGCCAGAAGAGTTTTCAGACGCATCGACGGCTCCCTCGTTTACCTTGCGGCGCGCCTGATCTAGCGCAACCGTCGCCCCCACGGCCAGCTTGCCCGTGAATGGGGCGACCGTTTGGCGAAGCTTGAACCGCGCTCTCAACCATTTGGCGGCTCAGAGGTTGCGGCACTGGCGCGCGGTCTCGAAGCGGAACGGCACTTCCTGGGCCGCGAAGCCGGCCGGGACGTCGAATGGCGACGTCGCCCGCAGAGCCTGCAGCAAACTATCCGAGGCCGCGCGCCAGGCCGCATCGCTGCGCGATCCTTCCACGACGGGCGTCCCCTGGATCCGACCGGACGCGTCGATACGGACCCGAACACGGATCACGATGTCGTCGCCGCCGGGCAGATCGCAGACCACGCGAACGTTCCAGTTCGGCCGGATCTGGCCGGCAAGCGCGCTGAGCTGCGGTCCCGACGCCTGGGGCGCCGCGCCCGTCCCCTGCTGCCCCGTCGAGGGACGGCCCGGGTTGGTGTTCGGACGGCGCGGCCCCTGCTGCAGGGCGCTGAGGTCCAGCGAAGGCTCGTTGCGACGCGGTGTCGCGGCGGGCGGACGCGTATTGGGGCGTGGCGGCGTGGGACGGGTGACCGGCGGGGTCGGCCGGGTCGGCTGCGGACGCGGCGTCGGGGCCGGCGGGGTCACCTTGGGCGGGATGCGCGGCGTCGGCGGCGCGGGCGTCGGCGGCGGGGTCGGGGCGGGCGTCGGAGCCGGCGGCGCTTCCACGGCCTCGGTCGGGGCGCTGGCGCCGTCTTCGGTGACCAGTTCCTCGGAGGGATTGTCGGGCGCCGCGGCGTCGATGACCTCGGACGACATGATCGACACCGGCACCGAGTTCGGAACCGGCGGCAATTCCTTCTTCGGCCAACTGATCAGGGCGAGCGCCAGCACGCCGACGTGCAGCGCGACCGATCCCAGAATGGCGGGGCTGGGCCTTCTCACGTCAGCCCGCGGGAACCGTCTCGGGGTCGGTGATCAGGTTCAGCTTGGTGAAGCCCGAGGCCGACAGGCGCGCCATGACCCGCGCCACCGCCTGATAGGGAGCCCGGCCGTCGGCGCGCACGAAGATGGGCTTTTCCGACTTGTCGGCGCCGTTCGCGGCGTCGACCAGACGGCTGGACAGCTGCTCGTAGGGCGTCTCGTCCTTGTCGATGTAGATGGCGCCGTTGCGGTCGATCGACACCGTGATCGGCGTCTTGTCGGTCGGCGCGGCGCTGGCCTCGGTCTTGGGCAGTTCGACCGGCACGCCGACGGGCGCCAGCAGGGGCGCCGACACCATGAAGATGATCAGCAGCACCAGCATGACGTCCACCAGGGGCGTCACGTTGATCTCACTCAGCGGCCGCTTCTTGGCGCGGCGGCGTCCTCTTACGTGGCCCTGTCCGGCCCCTCCGCCCATGGCCATGTCAGTCGGCCCGGCGGATGGAGAATTCGGACGGCGGCGGAGGCGGGGGAGGCGGGGCGCTCGGCACGCCCAGACGGCGGGCCACGGCGGCCTGCAGATCGTCGGCGAAGCTTTCCAGACGGCCCGCGAACTTGCCCGCGTCGATCGAGAATTTGTTGTAGCCGATATAGGCCGGGATGGCCGCGGCCAGACCCATGGCCGTGGCGAACAGGGCTTCCGAGATCGGACCGGCGACGGTGGCCAGATTGGTGTTGCCGGCGTGCTGGATGCTGCCGAAGGCGTTCATGATGCCCCAGACGGTCCCGAACAGGCCGATGAAGGGCGAGGCGGTGGCGACCACCGACAGCACGCCCAGGCCGTTCTCGACGCGCTGACCCTCGCGGGCGATGATCGAATCCAGCGAGCGGTCGATACGGCTGATGAGCAGATTGCCCTGCTGCTCGGTCAGCACCCCGCGCGCCCGGGTCTCGCGCCAGTCGGACAGGGCGGTCACCAGCATGCGCGGCAGGGCATGGTTCGGCTGGGGTCCGGCCTCAGCGGCGACATCCTCCAGCGACCGGCCCGAACTCAGCGCCTTCTCGAAGGTGTCGGCCTGATTGTTCAGGGCGGTGAAGCGGAAGGCCTTGTCGATGATCACGGCCCAGGACCAGACCGAGGCGACCGCCAGCCCGACCATGATCAGCTGCACCACGATATCCGCGTGCAGGAAGAGGGAGACGGGGTTCAGCATTCCGGCTTCGGCGGCGGCGGGAACTGTCATCGGCGAGCGGGTCCTTGGAGGCAATGGCGTCCGGCCTATCGTGCGGGCCGGCGTGACCATAGTGTGGCGCTTGTCCGGCTCTAGCGGCCAGACGTGACAAGGTCACTAACGCTCCCCTCACCGGTGCGTGAGAACAGCTTCCATATATCCGCGACGGAGTGCGCCGGGTTCAGCCCTTGAGCCAGGGCGTGACGCTCTCGATCAGGGCCTTCGTCGGCCGCCGGGGGCGACCGTCCAGATGGATGCAGACCGCCGTCACCTCGGCGCGGCACAGCACCTCCCCGTCCCGCTCGACACTCTGGGAGATGATCAGCCGAGGCCCCTTCACCGCGTCATAGGTGGTGCGCACCACCAGGGCGTCGTCGATCCGCGCGGGCTTCAGATATCGGATATTCATCTCGGCGACGACGAAGGCCATGGGTTCGGCGTCGTCGAGCAGCTCCGCATGGCCCTTGGCCGTCAGCCGCATGAAGTCAGACCGCCCCCGCTCGAAATAGCGGACATAGTTGGCGTGATAGACCAGACCGGTGAAGTCGGTGTCCTCGTAATAGACCCGGACCGGCAGCAGGTGGTCCCGGCCGTCGAAGCGGCCGGCGGTGGGGGCGTCGGGGTTCATCGAAGGATCGGGTTCGGCGGCGGCGCGGGGAACTCGGGGCAGTCCTGGGCGACCATCTGGTCGAACTCGCCCTTGAGCGGATCGTTGCTCAGCAGCAGGCGGTTGGGGCGTGACACAAATCCGGTCGCAGGCGCGGAGTGACCGGCCGCCAGATAGCCGCAGACGACCCGCCCCTCGCCCGCCTCGATCAGACGGATTTCCGCCTTGGGTCCCAGCTGTTCGCGCGCCTGACGCAGGACCCGTTCGGACGCCGGCTCCTGGGCGAAGCCCGGCCGCGCGCCTTGCGAGATCGCCCACATGCTCAGGGCGCCGAGCGCGATCACGACGACGCCCAGACCTCCGATCACCTTCTGAACCGACAGCTTGCGCGCCATTCGCCCCTCCGACCCCGCCAGAATGCAGGGGTTCGTCGCCGAGGGGAAGCGTCCGCTACCGCTCTCGCGGATGGATCGCCCACTGCGGCGCGGGCGCGGGTCGGGGCCGCGACAGGACCAGCCCCAGCGAGACCAGCCAGCCGACCACGAGAGAGGCGCCGTAGCCGACCACGGGCGCCGGATAGTTGCCGAACAGATTGCCGGCCACCAACCCGATCCACAGGCCCGCCAGACCGGCGGCCACGGCGCGCTCTCCGCCCGCGAAGGCCCTCACCACGAACGGCAGTGACAGGAGGATCAGCAGCGAGCCCGCGGCCATCCCGACGGCCGGATTGGCGGCGAAGGCCTCGGGCACGACCCGTTCAACATGGGCGATCGCTGGCAAGGGATCGGCGCGGGTCCAGCTCCAGACCGCCGCCGCCAGAGCCATCAGAAGAGCGGTTACGTCGGGCGCCGCCACCCTGCCCCGCACCACGGCCAGCGCCACCAGCGCCAGCAGGAGGGCTGTCGCGGACGCCGCATCCGGCTGGATCGCCAGCACGAGCGCGAACGCTCCGGTCAGGGCGCCCGCCCACCAGTTGGTCCGCGCGACCGTCAGGGCCCAGACCACGAACGGCAAGACGATGGAGGCGGGCTGCAACACGATCGGTCCCGCCGCGATCCAGCGATGCACGCCGGGACCGGCGTCCCCCAGGGTCGCAAACAGGAGGGCCAGACAGACGCCGATCAGCACCGCCGCTCCCTTCGGACCCGGCCGCCACGAATTGAAGGCCAGCCCCACGGCGATCAGGGCGCCGACGGCGAGCGCGCCCGCCTGAACGATGAGAGCCGAACCCGGGCCGCCCGCCAACCGGATGGCGATCAGGCTGATGATGGCCGTGACAGCGGCCTGCGCGACCACCGCGCCGACGGTCCCAGCGCGTTCAAGCCACTTCATCTTCACTCGAACAGATCGCCCGGCCCGACGACCGGCGGCTTCGGCGGTTCGGTCAGGCCGAGGTGGCTATAGGCCCGGGCGCAGGCCATGCGGCCGCGCGGGGTGCGCTGGATGAAGCCCTGCTGCAGCAGATAGGGTTCGATCACGTCTTCGACGGCGTCGCGCGCCTCGGCGATGGCGGCGGCCAGGGTGTCCATCCCGACCGGCCCCCCGCCGTAGTTCTCGATCAGGGCCTTGAGGAAGCGGCGGTCGTTGGAATCCAGCCCCGCCTCGTCGATTTCCAGCCGCGCCAGAGCCCGCGCCGCGACCAGTTTCGTCACCGTCTTCGCCCCCTCCGCCTCGGCGAAGTCGCGCACCCGGCGCAGCAGGCGGCCGGCGACGCGCGGCGTGCCCCGCGACCGAGACCCGATCTCGCGCGCCCCCTCGTCGTCGATGGCGACCCCCATCTTCCGCGCCGCCCCGGTGATGACCCGCACCAGTTCGTCGGGGGTGTAGAACTCCAGCCTCAGCGGAATGCCGAACCGGTCGCGCAGCGGCGTCGCCAGCAGCCCGGCCCGCGTCGTCGCCCCGACCAGCGTAAAGGGCGCCAGGTCGATCCGCACCGAACGCGCCGACGGCCCCTCGCCGATGATCAGGTCCAGCACATGGTCCTCCATCGCCGGATAGAGGATTTCCTCCACCTGCGGGGCCAGCCGGTGGATCTCGTCGATGAACAGGACGTCGCGCGGTTCGAGATTGGTCAGGATGGCGGCCAGATCCCCGGCCTTGGCCAGGATCGGTCCCGAGGTGGCGCGGAAACCGACGCCCAGCTCCTTCGACACGATCTGGGCCAGGGTCGTCTTGCCCAGACCCGGCGGGCCGAACAGCAGGACGTGATCGAGCGCCTCGCCGCGCGCGCGGGCCGCATCGATGAAGACCTTCAGATTGCCCTTGGCCTGGGACTGGCCGACGAACTCGGCCAGCGACTGCGGCCTCAGCGCCCGGTCATAGGCCTCGCCGGGCGCCGGCTGGGGCGAGATGATGCGATCGTCGGTCATCGGCCGAGTTCCTGTAGTCCGGCCCGGATCACCGCCGACAGATCAGCGTCCTCGCCCAGACGGATCAGGGCCTGATCGACGGCGCGGCGGGCGTTGACCTCGGCGATGCCCAGACCCAGCAGGGCCGAGACGGCCTCGCCGGCGATGCTGGGCGTCGGCGGCGCGACCTCGGCGTGGACGCCCGGCGCCGTCGGAGTGAAGGAGACGTCGCCCAGCGGCTTGCCCTTCAGCTCGGTGACGATGCGCAAGGCCAGCTTGGGTCCCACGCCATTGGCCCGGCCGATCGCCGCCTTGTCGTCGCGCGCCACCGCGCTCGCCAGTTCGCCCGGCGGCAGGACGTCCAGCACCGACAGGGCCGCCTTGGGCCCCACGCCCTGGATGGCCAGCATGGTGGTGAAGGCGCGCCGCTCATCGCGGGTCAGGAAACCGTACAGACGCGGCCCCGCGTCCTCGCTCCACTGCGAATGGACATGCAGGGTCGCCTCATCGCCGGGCGCCGGCAACCGGCCCAGGGTCCGCGATCCACAGGCCACCACATAACCCACGCCCGCGCAGTCGATCAGGCAGTGCCCTTCCTCGACCTCGGCCAGAACGCCTCTCAGACGACCGATCATGCCGCGCCTCGCTGGCTTTCCAGCAGGGCCCGCTTCCTCAGCTGCGCATGGGTGATGGCGACGGCGAGCGCATCGGCCGCATCGGCCTTCACCTCGCCGGACGCCGGCATCAGCCGCTTCACCATGAAGGCGATCTGGCCCTTGTCGGCATGGCCTGCGCCGACCACCGCCTTCTTGATCAGATTGGGCGAATATTCCGCGACCGGCAGGCCGCAGCGCGCCGGGGCCAGCATGACCGCCGCCCGGGCGTGACCCAGCTTCAGGGTCGAGGACGGATTGACGTTGACGAACACCTCCTCGATCGCCGCCTCCTCGCACGCGTGGGCGACGCAGATTTCGCCGACAGCCTCGAGCAGGTGCAACAGCCGTTCGGCGAAAGGCGCGCGCTCGTCCGGCGCCACGACCCCATGGGCGATCCAGCGCAGCCGCGCGCCCTCGGACACGATCACCCCCCACCCCGTCCGGCGCAGGCCGGGGTCAAGTCCGAGGATGCGGACGGGTCCGTTCTGAATCATCGCGTTCGTCATTCGTTCCGTTCATGCCCGGAACTTGGTTGACAGACAATGACCAGATGACGGGACCAGTGCTGGCGCTCCCCTGCGGACGCGCTACTGTCCCCGGGAAACAGGGAGACGGGGATCATGACTGCAGGGATGGGCGGAGCAGTGGCGGCAGCGTCCGTGCGGGCCGAGAAGCGCATCGTTCAGACGCTTCGCAACGCCAATGCGACCTCGCCCGAAACGGCCGTCGCTCTGGCCGAGGGCCGCCTGATCCAGCGCGGCGCCCTTCGGCGTCTGGTCCGGCGCAATGCTGTGATCGAGGCCGCGCCTAACACCTTCTGGCTCGACGACGCCGCCTATGAGGAGATGAAGAAGCTGCGCACCAGCCGGATCATCCTGACGATGTTCGGCCTCGCCGCCCTGCTCATCGTCGTCTCCGCCGTGACCATCGCCAAGGCCGACACGCCCCAAGGCTCAACCCTTCGCCCCGACCAGGTCGAGTTCCGCGGCCTCTACAAGGAGCTGGTCGAGACCAACACCACCCTGTCCGAAGGCAGCTGCACCCTGGCTGCCCAGCGGATGGCCGCGCGCATGGTCGCCGCCGGCTATTCCGAAGCCGACGCCCGCGTCGTCATCCCCGAGGACCAGCCGAAGTTCGGCTCCCTGATCGCCGCGCTGCCCGGCACGGACGCCTCGGCGCCCGCCATGCTGCTTCTGGCCCATATCGATGTGGTCGAGGCGCGTCGCGCCGACTGGGAGCGCGATCCCTTCGTCCTCGTCGAGGAGAACGGCTTCTTCTATGCGCGCGGCGCTTCGGACGACAAGGCCGAGGCCTCGGTCTGGGTCGACAGCCTGATCCGGCTGAAACAGCAGGGCTTCCAGCCCCGCCGCACCATCAAGCTGGCCCTGACCTGCGGCGAGGAAACCAACGACAACTGGAACGGCGTCCAGTGGCTGCTGGAGCACCACCCCGAGATGCTCCAGGCCGGCTTCGCCCTGAACGAGGGCGCGGGCGGTCAGCTGGACGCCAACGCCAACCGCATCGCCCTGAACGTCCAGGCGGGTGAGAAGGTCTATCAGGACTATACGCTGGAGCTGACCAACCCCGGCGGCCACTCGGCCCGGCCCAGGAAAGACAACGCCATCGGGGCCATGGGCGCGGCGCTGGACCGGCTGGTGCAGCACGACTTCCCGCTGGAGCTGTCGCCGGTCACCCNNCCTATTTCTCGGCCATCGCCGAGACGACGCCCGCCAGCGCCGCCGACCTGCGCGCCTTGACCGCCCATGACACGCCCGATGCGGCGGCCGCCGCCCGTCTCGGCGCCGCCAATCCGGTGTGGAACGCCATGATGCGCACGACCTGCATCCCGACCCTGATCAACGGCGGCCATGCCCCGAACGCCCAGCCGCAGAAGGTCACGGTCAACGTCAACTGTCGCATCCTGCCCGGCCATTCGATCGCGGAGACCCAAGGAGAGATCGCCTCGGCCCTCGCCAATCCGGCCATCACCATCAAGACCATCGGCGAGCCCAGCCCGACCTCGCCGGCCCCGCCCCTGACGCCCGCCATCCTCGATCCGATCAAGGCGGCGGCGGCGAAGCTGTGGCCCGGGGTTCCGGTCGTCCCGACCCTGTCGACGGGCGCCACCGACGGCCGTTTCACCAATGCGGCGGGCATTCCGACCTATGGCGTCACCGGCATGTTCACCGATCCGGACGGCAACGGCGTCCACGGCCTGAACGAGCGGCTGCGCGTCCGCTCCCTCTACGAGGGCCGGGACTTTCTGTTCGAGCTGATCAAGCTCTATGCGGTTCAGGAGTAGTCCGGGCAGGAGCAGGAGAGGCGCGGCTCAGCCGTGCTTCTCGACATAGGCCTCGGGGTCCTTGTTGACGGGCTTGATCCCCATCAGGTGGTCGGCCTCGAAGGCGGCGAACTGGACGGCCAGTTCGTGGCGTTTGGTGATCGGGGCGTTGCGGCGGAAGTCGGTCAGGCCCTGCCGCTCCTCCTCGCCCATATGCTTGGAGTTGACGATATTGGCCTTGCCGACCGCCTCGATCCATTCGGCCGTGCCGATCGTCAGCTTGTTGGCCGCCTTGACCGCGTCGCGCAGCTTGTTGTGATCCTCGATGGCGTCCTCGGTCTCGCCCTCGACCGTGCCGTCCTCGGCGTCATTGGCCCCTTCGCCGCGCTTCAGAAGCTCGGGATAGAAGAACCGTTCCTCGGCCTCGGCATGGACATCCAGAAACGCCGACAGCCGGCCCCAGACCTTCGTCAGGGCGTCGACGTCCTTCGGGTCGATCTGTTCCAGGATGGCGAACAGCCGCCGTTGCTCGGCGTGGTCGTCGAGGATCAGCTGGGTGATGTCCATGGGCGGTGTCCTTGCGCCAAGTCGCTGCTTCAGAGCCCGGCTTTAACCCGGCCGCGACATCACGGTTCCGCTTGACCCGTCGCGGGCCGCCCGAAGGCCGGCTTCAGCCGACGAGCGACTGAACCGAGCCGTGGCTTTCGGTCGGGGCTGGACGGCCGCCGCGTTCGCGACGCGCCGCATCCAGAGCCGCCGCCGACATGGCGGCCTCGGCGCGGGCGCCCTCGACATCGGCGCGCAGCGACGTGATCTGCTGCAGCCAGCCCTCGGCCTTGGTGTGGTGATCTTCCTGCACCGCCGCCAGCTTGGCCTGGATCTTCAGCATCCGGTCCTCGGCGCGGGCGATCGCCTTGTCGTGGGTCGAGGCGGCCTTGGTCAGGGTCTCGGCGCGGTCGACGGCCGCCAGACGCGCGACCTCCATCCCGGCCAGACGCTGGCGGGTTTCCTCGACCTCACTTTCCAGACCGCGGATGCGCTCCAGGGCGCGGTCCAGGCTGATCTGCAGCTGCTCGCCCTTGCGCTCGGCGCCGTGCGACCCGGCCTGCAGCTCGCTCAGGCGTGAGGCCTGTTCGGTGTTCAGGACCTCCAGCCCGTTGGCGCGCGCCGTCGCCGTGTCCAGACGCGCCGACAGGGAGGCGATCTCCGCCCGGGCCGTCTCGGTCTGGTTTTCCAGCACCCGCATGTTGCGGGCCGTCTCGCTCTGCTCCGACGCCGCGCGGGCGCGTTCGGTGGCCAGCAGGCCTTCGCTGGCGGCAGACGAGCGGGCCAGCGATGCGACCTCGGCCGAAACCTCTTCCATGCGGCGGCGCAGGACGGTGTTCTCTTCCAGCACCAGGGCGTGGTCACGCTGGGTCTGGGCGCGGCCGTTCTCGGATTCGGTGCGTTGCGTCTCGGCCTGCTTCAACTGGCTGCGCAGCGAATCCTGATCCTGTTCCAGCTCGCGGATGCGCTGGGTCGCGGCGCGTTCAGCGATCTCCAGCGCATCGACCTTCGAGGTCGCCAGCGACAGGTCGCTGCGCAGGCGGTCGGTCTCGATACGGGCTTCCTGAAGCGAGGCGGACTGTTCGCCGTTGCGGGCGGTCAGGTCCTCGACCTTGCCTTCGGCCTCGCCGAGGGCGGCCGCCAGCTTGCGGGCCTCGGCGCTGGCGGCTTCCAGACGCTCGGCGGCCTCGCCGTGGGCGACGCGCAGATTGATCAGTTCGACGTGGTTGTCGCGGCGCGAGCGGAACTCGGCTTCCAGTGGATCACGCAGCTGGACCAGCAGGCTCTCGAAGGTCCCGAACTTCTGGGCCATGTCCGAAAGTTGGTCGAGGCTGTCCTGAATGGTCTCGAACCGTTCGCCGATGACCCCCGCGGCGTCCTGGCCGACGACGGTTTCGGCCTGGCCGGCCGCGTTGGCGCGTTCGCCCTTGCCGTTTCGCGACAGAACCCGGTCGATCCTGGACAGCATCGTCTGCACTCCGATTGGTGGACAACCCTCGGGAGGCGGCCTCCTGACAAGACCTTCAAACGAATCGGACCCCCGGCGCCCCTTCAACCAAACGTTAACTTCCGGCTCCCGGCGAGTCGATACGGGCGACTCCGTGCGTCTGGGGACAACCCGCTCGCAAACGGGACAACCCGCCCCATCGACCCCGCCGGCGTCGTCACCCGGCGTATTTCGCCAGGTCTTCGTCCGAGATGTCCTCGTTGGAATAGACGGAGGAGACGTCGTCCTCGGCGTCCAGGGCGTCGAGGAGTTTCAGCAGGGTCCCGACCTGCTCGCCCGAGACCGGCACCTCCGACTGGGGCTTCCAGACGATGGCGGTGGACTTGGGGTCGCCCAGCACCTTGGACATGGCCTCGGCGACGTCGTTCAGGTCCTCGAAGGCGGTCCAGATGGTGTGGCCCGGCGCGTCCTCATAGATGTCGGGCTTGACCAGATCGCTCTCGACGTCCTGGGCGCCGGCCTCGATGGCGGCCTCCATGACGGCGTCTTCAGTGCCGGCCTCGGCCTTGTAGATGATCTGGCCGACCTTGTCCCACATGAAGGCGACCGAGTTCATCTCGCTCAGCGCGCCGCCGTTCTTCTTGAAGGCCGCGCCGATGTTGGAGGCCGCGCGGTTGCGGTTGTCGGTCAGGGCCTCGACGATGATGCCGACGCCGCCGGGGCCACGGCCCTCGTAGCGGACCTCTTCCATCGTATCGACGTCGCCGCCGGCGGCCTTGTTGATCGCGCGGGCGATCACGTCCTTGGGCAGGCTCTCGGCCTTGGCGTTATTGATCGCCAGACGCAGGCGCGGGTTCAGGGCCGGATCGGGCATGCCGTTCTTGGCCGCCACGGTAATGTCGCGCGACAGCTTGGAGAACAGCTTGGAGCGCACCGCGTCGGCGCGACCCTTGCGGTGCATGATGTTCTTGAACTTGGAATGGCCGGCCATAGAAGGTCTCTTGGTAGTGGGCGCTATCGTTCGCGACGCGGCCGCTCTGCTTGAGCGCCACGCGGTGGAGCCGCCGCCTCTAGCCGATGCGCGACCGACTGTCACGACAGGCGCCCGTTGCACGCGAAAGACGGAACCGCCAAGTCGGCGACGGATTTAGGCATCACCAACGCACCACGGCTTGCGCCGGGGTAAAACCGCGCTCAAGCAGCGAGCAACCGCGTTGCGAGCGTTAGCGCACCAAGAGAGAAGAGTTCTCCATGACCGGACCCGATTACGCCGCCGAAGCCGCCGGTTACGAAGACGACGATCTGGACGAGGCCGACATCGTCGAATGGTACGAGGCGCGCCCTGTCACCGTCTCGACCGCCGTGGCCACCGGCTCCATCGTCGCCGCCTTCGCCCTGGGCGTCGTCACCACGGTCGGCGCCGTGCTTCTGGCGCGCTACCTCGACGAGGACTGAACCCGCTTCAGCCCCGCCAGCCGCCCCTTGTCGAGACTGAGACTCAGCCCGGCATTGCGCCCGGCCAGGGTCGCGACGCGGTATTCGGCCGCCGTACCGAGGATCATCGAGGCCTCCGAGACCGTCAGGCCGTAGTCCTGCTGCAGCCACTGGACCATGCCGCCGGTCGCCGCGCGAACGGCCTCGTCCAGCGACGGCGCCTGGCCCAGCACGGTGATCCGGTCGGCCGTCTCGACGCGCGGCGCGGACAGGGGGCGTGAGGGCAGAATCTCGACGCTGAACTCGACGTCCAGCGAGGTCTCCAGCGCCCACTGGGTCGTCTCGCCGTCGCCCTGAAGCGCATGGCCGTCGCCGAGGAACAGCATGGCGCCGGGCTGGAACACCGGCAGATAGACCGTCGCCCCCTCCCCGATCGCATTCAGGTCCATATTGCCGCCGTGCCGTCCGGTATCGCCCGCCGACTGGGCCGGAAAGCCGAAGTCGGGCGCCACGCCCAGCCCGCCCAACATGGGCCGCACCGGCACGACATAGTCCTTCAGCCCCTCCGGCGGATTGTCCAGCCGCGCCGTCCCCGCCGCCCGATCGAGCCGCCAGCGCACCCGCGCGCCCAGATCCGGGACCCTCGCCAGCCCTTGCGACAGCGCCCGGCCGGAGAAGCCGTCCAGGCTGTCGGCCCAGTCGCGGTTCAGCGACAGCTTGCGGATATGGATCGCCAGCACATCGCCGGCCTCGGCTCCCGCGACGAAGAAGGGTCCGGTCTGGGGGTTGCCGTAGAGGGCGACGGTCCGCCCCTGTGCGTCGACCCCGCCGGAATCGATCGTCCGCGTCGCCACAACGTCGCCCGGCTGGATCACCATCGCCGGCGCGAGATCGGCCGTGAAGGTGTTGGAGAAGGTCTGCGGATCATAGGTCCGGCGCGTCGGCGGCCCATCGGGCAAGACCAGTCTCAGCCCCGTGACGGCGTGGCGCACCCGTGCGCCGGTGTTGGAGGTATCCTCATAGTCGGCCGTACCGGTCAGGACGCCGTTCCGTACCGTCGCCTCGAAGCGGCGGACGTCGCCGTCGCCGTCCGTGGCGGTGAAGGTCAGCCGCTCGCCGTCCGTGCGCCCGCTGATCGTCCAGTCGTCCAGCCGACCTGTCAGGACATGGCCCGAGGCTTCCAGCGTCAGGGCTGCATGCTCCGCATTGCCCCACCGATCGACCGACAGCAGCCAGGTCTCGGGCGCCGCGAGCGCGGAAGGCGCTCCCAAGGCGGAAGAGACGGCCGCAGCCGCCAGACCCAGGATCAGATGCCGCATTCGAACGCCTCCGCCCCCGCAGAGGCGCGGGGTCAGACAGACGCTACAGGCGTAGCGTCTTCAGGCAAGTGAACCTTCGGCAATACGGGCCGGAAGCGGCCTCAGTCGGCCTTCAGGTTCTCGACCACAGCGCGCAGCTTTGCCGGCAGCGGCTTCGGCCGGCGCGTCTCGGAGTCGACGTAGACATGAACGAAATGGCCGATGGCGGCCGGGACGCTGACCCCACGGCGGAAGACGGCGAATCCGTATTTCACGCTGGAGGTGCCGACGTGATCGACCTTGATCCCGACCTCGATCACATCGGGGAAGGCCAGGGACGAGGTGTATCGGCAGCCGCTGTCGACCACCAGGCCGATCGATTCGGTCAGGGCGTCGGCGATGATCAGGTGGGCGTTCACCGCCGAGTCCACGAACTCGTAGAATTTGGCGTTGTTGATGTGGCCGTACTGGTCGTTGTCGGCCCAGCGGGTCGAAACCATGTGGAAGGCCTTGTAGGTGGCGCGATCGGCCAGGGGGCCTTCGTCCCGGATCGGCATGGCGGTTCCTCGTCCTCATTTTTTGGCGCTAACGCCGCCGACACGGTCGTCGGCTGCATGAGCGCAGGGGTTTCTTGCCGCCTTCGGAACGAATCCGGGGATGTCCGTCCGGCGGAGCTGCTCGCGGAACGACGCTCGGGCTTGGCCGACGCTGCGTCAAGCGCCTATCGATGTGTCATCGATCACGAGGCCGCCAATGACGATCACCACCAGAGCCGCCGTCCTGCGATCCATGGGCGCCGCCCGTCCCTATGCCGACAGTCGTCCTCTGGCGGTGGAGACGGTCACCCTGGACCCGCCCGGCCCCGGCGAGGTTCTGGTGGCGATCAAGGCCGCGGGCCTGTGCCATTCGGACCTCAGCGTGATCAACGGCGACCGCCCCCGCCCCCTGCCCATGGCCCTGGGTCACGAGGCCGCAGGGGTGGTGGAGGCGCTCGGCGACGGGATCACCGACCTCGCCGTCGGCGACCATGTGGTCATGGTCTTCATGCCGTCCTGCGGCCACTGCAACCCCTGCGCCGAGGGCCGCCCGGCCCTGTGCGAACCCGGCGCCGTCGCCAACGGCAAGGGTGAGCTGCTCTCGGGCGGCAAGCGCATCCATCACGACGGCGAGGCCCTGAACCACCACCTCGGCTGCTCCGCCTTCGCCGACCGTGCGGTCGTGTCGCGCCGTTCGCTGGTCAAGGTCGATCCCGAACTGCCGCTGGACGAGGCCGCCCTGTTCGGCTGCGCGGTCCTGACCGGCGTCGGAGCGGTGGTGAACACGGCNNGGGCCAGAGCGCCGTCGTCGTCGGCCTCGGCGGCGTCGGCCTCGCCAGCGTCCTCGGCGCCCTGGCCTCGGGCGCTTCGCCGGTCGTCGCTGTCGATCTGTCGGAAGACAAGCTGGCCCTGGCCCGTACCCTCGGTCCCGTCCAGACCGTCAACGCCGCCGATCCGGACGCCGTCGAACAGGTGCGCAAGCTGACCAACGGCGGCGCCGACTTCGTGTTCGAGATGGCCGGCTCGGTCCGGGCCCTGGACGCCGCCTGGCGCATGACCCGGCGCGGCGGGACCACCGTCACCGCCGGCCTGCCGCCGCCCGACGCCGCCCTGCCCGTCAATGTCGTCTCGCTGGTCGGCGAGGAACGGACGCTCAAGGGCTCCTACATCGGGACCTGCGTGCCCAGCCGCGACATCCCCCGCTACGTCGCTCTTTACCGTCAGGGCCGCCTGCCTGTGGACCGGCTGATGAGCGGCA
Organism: Brevundimonas sp. UBA986; assembly: GCA_002292165.1. GTDB lineage: Bacteria > Pseudomonadota > Alphaproteobacteria > Caulobacterales > Caulobacteraceae > Brevundimonas. Next base: position 25,164 of record DBBK01000232.1, on the reverse strand, counting down.
GGATTCCGCTGGATCAGATCAACGAAGGCTTCGACCGTCTGCACGCCGGTCAGGTCGTTCGCCAGATCGTGACCTTCGAGACCGCCTGAGCTCCCATCGCGTCGTGACACCCCGGAACGGATCGGGCACAAGCGCCCGATGCCCGCCGAATCCGCCACTCTCGCCCAACCTGCAGCAGCAGGAATGGATGACGCGCGTGAGCTGCTGCACCGCGTCTGGGGCCACCCCGACTTCCGCGGTCTTCAGGCTGACGTCGTCGCCGAGGCCCTGGCCGGACGCGACGTTCTTGCCGTCCTGCCGACCGGCGGCGGCAAGTCGGTCTGCTACCAGATCCCGGCCATCCTGCGCCCCGGTCTCGGCCTCGTCGTCTCCCCGCTGATCGCCCTGATGACCGATCAGGTCGAGGCGCTGAAGCAGCAGGGCGTCGCCGCCGCCCGGCTCGATTCCGGCGTCTCCATGGACGACCGCTCGGCCATCTGGCGCGCCGCCCGCGCGGGCGAGCTGGACCTGCTCTATGTTTCGCCCGAAGGTCTGGCCCAGCCGCATCTGATCGACCGCCTGCACGAGCTTCCGCTCAGCCTGATCGCCATCGACGAGGCCCACTGCGTCTCTCAATGGGGCCACGACTTCCGTCCCGACTACCGGACCCTGGGCAGGCTGGCCGAACTCTTCCCGGGCGTGCCGAGGATCGCCGTCACCGCCACCGCCGACGCCCGCACGCGCGAGGACATCGTCCGCTCGCTTCGCCTCGACGCGGCCGAGGTCTTTGTCGATAGCTTCGCCCGCCCGAACCTGCAGCTCTCGGCGGTGCGCAAGGAGAACGCCTCGCGCGCCCGGACCGACGCCGCCGTCATCGATCTGGTGCGTCAGCGGCGCGGCAAGTCGGGCGTCGTCTACTGCGGCTCGCGCGACGGCTGCGACCGCGTCGCCCAGGCCCTGAGGGACGCCGGAACCAACGCCATCGCCTATCACGCAGGCATGGGCACGGACGACCGCGACCGCCGCCTGGCCCGCTTCCTCGCCGAGGAAGGCGCCGTCATGGTCGCGACCATCGCCTTCGGGATGGGGGTGGACAAGGCCGACGTCCGCTTCGTCATCCACGCCGATCCGCCCGGATCGCTGGAGGCCTATTGGCAGGAGATCGGCCGGGCGGGACGCGACGGCGAACCGGCCGAGGGCATCACCCTCTACGGCCCTTCCGACATCGCCTGGAACCTGCGCCGCCTCGACAGCCGCCCCATGCCCGAAGAGGTCAAGGCGGTGCAGGTGGGCAAGGCGCGCCGTCTGTTCGCCATGCTGGACGGGGCGATCTGCCGGCCCCAGGCCGTGCGTCGCTATTTCGGCGAGACCGACGCCGGGATCTGCGGCGTCTGCGACATCTGTACCGACCCGCCCGCCCTCTATGACGCCACCGTTCAGGCCCAGAAGGCGCTGGCCGCCGTCCAGCGTCTCGGCGGGCGCTTTGGCCGCAACCGCGTCATCGACCACCTGCTCGGCAAGACGAAAGACGTCCAGCCGTGGGAGAGCGACCTCTCCACCTGGGGCATCGGTCAGGACGTGTCGCAGAACGGCTGGCGCGACATCGTCGACCATCTGCTGTTCGAGGGCCTGCTGCTGGAAGACCCCAACGACGGCAAGCCGCTGGTCGGTCTGGGCGATCCCGAGGCCGTCCGCGCCGTCTATCGCGGCGAGCGCGCCATCGAGGTGCGCCGCGTCCCCGCCGCCTCCCTCACCGGCCGGTCCGAGCCCCGCCGCGCGCGCAACGACCGCAACGCCGCCGTCGAGGCCCTCGACGCCGACGTCCGCGCCCGCTTCGAGACCCTGCGCGCCTGGCGCCGCGACCGCGCCGCCGAACAGCACGTCCCGCCCTATGTCATCTTCCAGGACAAGACCCTGCTCGAGATCGCCATCGTCGAGCCCGGCTCGCTCGACGCGCTCGGCGCCGTCTCCGGCGTCGGCCAGTCCAAGCTGGATCGGTACGGCAAGGGCCTGCTGGAAGCGCTCAGGGCCGCCGCCTGATCAGCCCTCGCCGACCGAGGCGTTGAAGGCCGCCATGTCGTCGCCCAGCCCCGGCGCCACCTGGACCGGGAACTGGCAGGCATTGGGTCCGCGAAGGAAGCTGCTGCCCGACGTCTCTGTCAGGGCGCCCGACAGCCGCTGGGCGATCAGGTCCCGCATCTCCTCCACGCCGGGCGGCGTCGGCAGGGCGCCGAAATACTTCAACGTCGACCGTCCGTCACAGCGGTATTCATCAAGGAAATACTGGGACTTCGTCGGGTCCGTCAGATCAGCCGACGTGGTCAGATAGAAGGCCCGGGCCATATTCCGCTCCCCTGCCGAAACCAGCAAGGCGACCCGGACGGCCCTGAGACTGTCGCCCATCGCAAGAGGCCTGTCGAAGATCTGGAACCTGCTTCCCGCGCCTTCCACCGGCTCGCCTACGGCCCGGGTCCAGGGCTCCGCGCGCAGGGCCATTTCCGAGGCCTGCATCAGCCGGTCGCGCTCCGCCCCGTATCCAGCCCAGTCCCCCTTGGCCAACAGGGCCTGCTGGGCGACGAAGCTCACATAGCCTCCGATCGGCGCCGGGGCCGGCCGAGGCACCGGGGCGATCAACGCCAGCGCCTCATCCGGCTTGCCCCGGGTGTTCGCGATCAAGGCGCGCATGATCCGGGGATGCCACGACAGCTTGTCGTCGCCGCACAGGGCGATGATCCGGTCCGACGCCGCCACTGCCCCGTCCATGTCCCCGGCGCCGAAACGGCGGGCGGCGTCATTCCACAGCGGGCCGATGGCCTCGCACCGGACGACCGTGACCGGGTCGATCGGCTGGTCTTCGTCGAAGGGGCTGGGGATCAGACCATCCCGGGGAACGATATCCGCCACGACCGGAAGCAGGGCGGCATAGGCCTCGGGCGAGCCACAGGCGACGGCGCCATACTGGGCCAGACCGGTCAGCAGGCTCAGGCCGCAGACATCCATCACCCGCGCACGCTGCGGGCTGATGCCGGGCATGGTGACATAGATCATGTTGACGCGGCCCGGCGCGCCGTTGATCCCGGGAATGTACTGGGTGATCGGCATCGTCCCGCCGCGCGCGGCCCCGGCGCGCAGGACATCCACCCCCTCGCGATCGACCTCCATGCCGCGCAGGCCGTATTTCTTCAGGAAGGACAGGGCGTACTGGGCCTCGCCCTCACCGCGATCGGCGCGGCGGGTCAGATCGTCGACCGGATCAGTCAGGGCCATGCGCAGAGGTCTGTTCGGGTCCGCCGGAGTGACCAGGGCTGCGCACCCCGCCTGCAGAACCAGGCCAAGCGCGAGACAGACGGGCGCAAGCCCCCTCAGACCGATCTTCATGACTTCGCCCCCCGGCTCTCTTCGACGCAACCGGGGCGAGACTGCCCGACAAGCGTGACAGCCGTCCAGCAGCTAGTTCAGAAACCGGTCCAGGGCCGCATAGAAGGCCGTCGGTCGGTCCAGCATGACCATATGCTCGGCCCCCTCGATCCGCTCGAAGGTCGCGGGGGTCCGCAGGTTGGCGTAGCCGGCGCGGAACAGGCCGTCGACGTGGGCGCGCGGCGAGGCGTCGTCGGGGCTCCAGCCGTAGACGACCGTCACCGGCGCGGTGATGTCCGGCAGGCGGTGGCGCAGGTCGGTGGTCATGACCTCATACAGGCTCTGGGCCAGCATCGCCCGGTCGCCGCCCTGCCAGCCCATGGAGTTGAACAGACTGTCCGACGCCCCGCCCAGCTGGCCGCCCAGGGCCCCCGCCTGCTGCCTCAGGGCCTCGTCGCCGAGGAACATCAGGGCCTGATAGGCGATCCGGGCCAGGGGTTCGACATCCCCGACCGTGGCGCCGGCGCTGATAAGGGACGGAAAGAAGGGCGCCGCATCCACCACCATGACCCGGCCGATCTGACCGGGGGCGTCGGCCGCCATGCGCAGAGCGATCAGCCCGCCCATCGAATGGCCGATCACGGCCGGACGGTTCAGGCGTTCGACGGCGATATAGCGGCGGATTTCAGTGGCCACCGGGCCGATAACCGCGCCCTGGGCGTTGGCCCCGGCCGGGATCTGGCCGAAGCCGCGCAGGGAGATGATATGCACCCGATAGCGGTCGTCCAGCCGGTCCGCTGTGCGCCGCCAGACCTCGCCGGTGGAGGCCAGGCCGGGGATCAGGATCACATCCGGCCCCTGCCCCCGCGTCTCGACCACGATCCGGTCGGACTGGAAATCGGCGGTGACGGGGCTCTGGGCCAGCGCCGGTCCGGCCAGAAAAACAAGGAGAAGTAGAAGAAGTCGAGCCATATCCTGACCTAACGCGCGAACATGGCCGAAGTCGTTCATCCCGCCGTGGCATTGCCGTTCGGACCGCTTGCCAACTCTCCCGTACCGGGAGGATAGTCCGGCCCATCAGGGGGAAGATGGGGAAACACCAGATGAAGACGATTCTGAAAATCGCGGCGGTGACGGCGGTGCTGACGGCCGCCGGCGGCGCCTTGGCCCAGACCGCGGCTCCGGCCGCCCAGGTCGAAACGTTGAACGCCGCGGCGGAGGACTGGAACCCGTTCTCGCGCAGCGCGGTCAAGATCTACATGACCGACGCCAACGCCTTCGCCACGACCGGCGACGTGACCCGCGTCAAGGTCGCGCGCGTGCCGCTGGACAGTCCGGCGGGCGACCTCAGCTACGCCGTCGATGACGTCGAGATGCGTTGCGCCGCCAAGCAGTCGCGCACCGTGGTCACGACCGAATACGGCGCCGACGGCGCCCAGACCGACCGCTACGACACCGGCGAGGACTGGGGCCCCTTCACGGCGGAAAGCCGTGACGGCTACCTGGCCCAGATCGTCTGTGACGGCGATCGCGCCTCCAAGACCTGGCCGTCGATCAAGGCCTTCGTCGACGCCGGACGGCACTAGAACCGACTGAAAAGACGATCCGCCGGCGCCGCCTGCGGATCGTCCTTCAAACGGATCAGACGTCGACCGCCGCGTCCAGGGCGTTGGCCTGGATGAATTCGCGGCGCGGTTCGACCACATCGCCCATCAGCTTGGCGAACAGGTCGTCGGCGTCTTCCTGGTGCTCGACCGAGACCTTCAGCAGGGTGCGGGCGTTGGCGTCCAGCGTGGTCTCCCACAGCTGTTCCGGGTTCATCTCGCCCAGACCCTTGTAGCGCTGGATGGCCAGACCCTTCTTGCCCGCGTCGAGCACGGCGTTCAGCAGGTCGATGGGCCCGCGGATGGTCGTGGACTTGTCCTTGCGGCGATAGACGGCCGGCTTGTCGAACACGCCGTCGAAGGCATGGGCCCGTTCGGCCAGACGGCGGGCGTCCAGCGAGCGCAGCAGGGCCTCTTCCAACACGATCGTCTCGGAGACCGCGCGGCGGATGCGGTTGAACACCACGGCGCCCTGCACGCCCGGCTCGCCCGACCAGTCGCCGTCGCCTTCTTCGGCGTAGAGGTTCAGACGGCTGGCGGCGGCGGCCGGATCGCCATGGTCTTCCGCGAACAGGCCGGCCAGGGCCGATTGCTCGACCGCGAAGGCCGGGGCGCGCTGCGACAGGCGGTCGACCAGGGCCTTGAAGGCCTTGGCTTCACGCACCAGCGACTGCAGGTCCTGACCGGTGCGGCGTTCGCCGCCGGCCAGATCCAGCTCGGCCTCCGAACAGCCTTCCTCGATGAGGTAGGCGTCCATGTCGGCCTGGTCCTTAAGGTAGCGCGACTGCTTGCCCTTGGAGACCTTATAGAGCGGCGGCTGGGCGATATAGACGTGCCCGCGCTCGATCAGCTCCGGCATCTGACGATAGAAGAAGGTCAGCAGCAGGGTGCGGATGTGGGCGCCGTCGACGTCGGCGTCGGCCATCAGGATGATCTTGTGATAGCGCAACTTGTCGGCGTCGAAGTCGTCGCGGCCGATGCCCGTGCCCAGCGCCAGGATCAGCGTGCCGATCAGCTCCGAAGACAGCATCCGGTCGAAGCGGGCGCGCTCGACGTTCAGGATCTTGCCGCGCAGGGGCAGGACGGCCTGGTTCTCGCGGTTGCGGGCCTGTTTGGCCGAGCCACCGGCGGAATCGCCCTCGACGATGAACAGTTCGGACTTGGCCGGATCGCGTTCCTGGCAGTCGGCCAGCTTGCCGGGCAGGCTGGAGATATCCAGCGCCGACTTGCGCCGGGTCAGGTCACGGGCCTTGCGCGCCGCCTCACGAGCCGACGCCGCCTCGATGATCTTGGAGACGATGGCCTTGGCCTCGACCGGGTGCTCCTCGAACCATTGCGACAGGCCCTCGGTGCACAGGCCCTCGACGGCCGGGCGCACCTCGGACGAGACCAGCTTGTCCTTGGTTTGCGACGAGAATTTCGGATCCGGCACCTTCACCGACAGAACGCAGGTCAGGCCCTCGCGGGCGTCCTCGCCCGACGGCGCGACCTTCTCCTTCTTGAGCGCGCCCGAGCTTTCCATATAGGCGCCCATGACCCGCGTCAGGCTGGTGCGGAAGGCCGACAGGTGGGTGCCGCCGTCGCGCTGGGGGATGTTGTTGGTGAAGCACAACATCGTCTCGTGGTAGGAGTCATTCCACCACAGGGCCATGTCGATCTCGATATTGTCCTTCTTGCCCTTGATGACGATCACGTCCTTCATCAGCGGGGTCTTGGACTTGTCGAGGTGGCGCACGAAGGCTTCGACGCCGCCCTCGTAGTGCAGCAGGATGTCGATCGGCTCGGCGCCGCGATGATCCTGCAGCTTGATGACCACGCCCGAGTTCAGGAAGGCCAGTTCGCGCAGCCGGTGCTCCAGCGTCTTCAGGTCGAAGTCGATGTGGCTGAACGTCGTCACCGACGGATAGAAGGTGACCTGGGTGCCCGACAGGACTTGCCCCGCCTTTGGGCCGTCCTCGCGTAGGGGGGCGTCGCCGGTGACCTTCAGGCTCTCGACCGTGTCGCCGCGCTCGAACTTCATCTCGTGGCGTTTGCCGTTGCGGAAGATGACCAGCTTCAGCCAGTCCGACAGGGCGTTCACGACCGAGACGCCGACGCCGTGCAGACCGCCGGAGACCTTGTAGGAGTTCTGGTCGAACTTACCGCCGGCGTGCAGCTGGGTCATGATGACCTCGGCCGCCGAGACGCCTTCCTCGGCGTGGATGTCGACCGGGATGCCGCGGCCGTTGTCGGTGACGGTGACCGAGCCGTCGGCGTTCAGGATGACCTCGACCAGATCGGCGTGGCCGGCCAGGGCCTCGTCGATGGCGTTGTCGACGACCTCATAGACCATGTGGTGCAGACCGGAGCCGTCGTCGGTGTCGCCGATATACATGCCGGGCCGTTTGCGGACGGCGTCCAGCCCCTTGAGAACCTTGATGGATTCCGCGCCGTAGGCGGCTTCTGCGGCCGTATCTTCGTTACGGGCGTTTTCGTTCTGGTCGGTCATTCAATCGTCCGGAGACGCGGGCGGCTTCAGGGATGGCGAACGGCCATCCGGCCCGCAGGAAAGAGCTTTCAGAGACCCGCCGATTCAGGCGGATTCGATCTGTCGTTTATATAGGAAAACCCCCACGAAAAGCGAGGGAAAGCGGAGGGTTCAGCCCTCGGCCAAAAGGGCGCCGCCCTCGACCCGGACGAACCGCGCGCGGCCCTTCAGATCCTCGAACAGGGCGGCCTCGGTGCCGGTCATGAAGGCCTGCAGTTCGAGGGCGACGATCTCGTCGAACAGGGCGGCCCGGCGGTTCGCGTCGAGGTGGGCGGGGGCTTCATCCAGTAACAGGACGGGAGACGCTCCCCCCTCCGATTTGAGCCGCACGATCTGGGCGAGGATCAGGTTCAGGACCAGCGCCTTCTGCTCGCCCGACGACCCCTCGGCGGCGGGGCGGTTCTTCTCGCGGTGCAGGGCGGTAAGGTCGGAGCGATGCGGGCCGTACAACGACCGCCCGGCGGCGGCGTCGCGGCCGCGCGAGCGGACCATGCCCTCGCGGATCACGGCGGCGATGGCGGATTCGTCGGCGCCGCTCACGGCCAGCCCCTCGGCTTCGCCGGAGAGGCCCAGATCGGCCTGGGGGAAGGGACGGTCGCCGCGGGCGTCGATGCCGGCCTGAAGGGCCTCCAGGGCGCTCGCACGGGCCATCGCCGCCCGCGCCCCGCTCTCGGCCAGCCGCAACTCCAGCGCATCGAGCCACAGCGGATCGGCTTCGCGTCCTTCCGCCCCGTCGGTCAGCAGCCGCAGTCGCTCGCGCAGGGCCTTCTCATAGGCCGAGACGGTCGCCGCATGGGCGGGGTCGGCGGCGAAGACCAGCCGGTCGAAGAATTTCAGCCGCTCGGCCCGGGCGTCGGAGAACAGCCGGTCCTGTTCGGGCGTCGCCCAGACGGGACGCAGATAGTCGAGCAGCCGCCCCGGCGGCGCCGTCTCTCCGTCGATGCGCACGATGCGCCGCGCCGCTCCCGCCGACTGGACCCCGGTCCCGAGTTTGATCTCGTCACCGTCGCCCGCGTCGAGGGTCAGGGCCACGGCCCAGGCCCGGCCGCCGGCCTCGCCCGGCTCGCGCCGCCCCATCTCCACCGCCGTCGCCCCGCGCAGACCGCGCCCGGGCGTGAACAGGCTCAGCGCCTCCAGCAGATTGGTCTTGCCCGCCCCGTTCGGCCCATGCAGCACCACCGGCCCCGCCCCCACGGGCAGGGTCGCGCTCGCATAGGAGCGGAAGTCGGTGAGGGTGAGGGCGGTGATCACGGGGCGTCCCCTCGCCGGGTCAGGTCCCGCGTCATGAGCCGCCGTAACGCTCGCGCCATTGCTCCAGCGTGACGCAGACGGCCTCGGCTCCTCCCTCCCAGTCGCATCCGATTTCGGCGTCCAATGTCGTCTTCCGAACGTCTTCCAGATTGGGGTTCTGCCAGACCGGGTTGCCGCCGAGAGCGTCATCATGGTGGTCCCACCCGACCACGGAATACATACCGTCCTTCGGGCGTTCGACGCGGAACCGCTTCACGTCGGACCAACGGACAAACCGCGCCCGCTCCGGCATCCGAATCCGGAAACCCTTGTCGCTCAGCGTCAGGGTATCGCTGCGAAAATGCCGATAGACGGAATGCCCTACGAGCGCGAGAGCCAGCAGCGATATGAAACCCGTGACGACAGCGCTGAACGGATCAGCCGCCATCATGGTCAGGCTTCTCTGAAAACCGACAATGCTGGCGACCCAGCCAAGGACGCCGAAGATCACGACGACGCCGATCACGGATGTCGCCACGCTCGCAAGGGTCCGCCAACGCGCCGTGCGGATGACCAGAAGCGCGACGCCTTCGTCGTCAGACACGCAGCGGCATCAGCACATACTGAACGCCCGGATCGCCCGGATCGAGGACCAGCGTGGGCGACGCCGGGTCGGCGAACATGAAGGTGGCGTTCTCGCCGGTGATCTGGCCGGCGACGTCCAGCAGATAGCGGGCGTTGAAGCCGATCTCGAAGGGCTCTTCGGAATAGCCGATCTCGACCTCCTCGACGCCCTGCCCGGCCTCCATGTTGCGCACCGTCAGGGTGACGCGGTCCAGCTCGAACGCCAGCTTCACCGACCGGCTCTTCTCGGCCGAGATGGTGGCCACGCGATCGACGGCCTTGGAGAACATGGCGTTGTCGATGTCGGCCTGCTTGTCGTTCCCCTTGGGGATGACGCGCATATAGTCGGGGAAGGCGCCGTCGATGACCTTGGAGGTCAGGGAGGCCTGACCGAACTCGAAGCGGATCTTCTGGGGCGAGACCTGAACCTCGACCGGACCGGCTCCGTCGTCCAGCAGGCGACGGACCTGATCGACGGTCTTCCTCGGCACGATCACGCCCGGACCGCCCGCGGCGCCCTCGGGGGCCGGGGTTTCGGCCAGGGCCAGACGGTGGCCGTCGGTGGCCACGGCGCGCAGCAGCGGAATGCCGTTGTCGGCCACCGTGTGCAGGTAGAGGCCGTTCAGATAGTAGCGCGTCTCCTCCGTCGAGACGGCGAACCGGGTCTTGTCGATCAGACGGGCCAGATCTTCCTTCATCAGGCTGAACCGGGCGCCCGAGGCGTCGGTCGACATGACGGGGAAGTCGCCCGCCGGCAGGACCGGCAGGTTGAAGCGCGAGCGGCCGGCCGAGACCGTCAGACGCGGATCGTCGCCGTTGTAGGTCAGGGAGACCTCGGCGCCGTCGGGCAGTTTGCGCACGATCTCGAACAGGGTGTGGGCCGGGGCGGTGATCTGGCCCTCGACCTGGACCACGGCGTCAGCCCGGTCGATCATCTCCATATCCAGGTCGGTCGCGGCGAACGACAGGCTGTCGCGCCCGGCGCTGAGCAGGACGTTGGACAGGATCGGAATGGTGTTGCGGCGCTCGACCACGCTCTGCACATGCCCGAGGGCCTTCAGGAGCGCGGATCGTTCGATGGTCAGCTGCATATCGTCTTATCGCCCGGTCGCGACGCGGAATCGCGGCGTCGCCTTACAGATTGGCCCGTGACACTAGCGGATTGGCGCGGCGGGGCAACGGGGTCAAACGTCTCCTCCCCATCGAAGATNNATGGGGAGGGGGACCGCAAAGCGGTGGAGGGGGCCTGGATGTCCCACGGACATCGGGAAAGCGGTTTAGAACCCCTCCGTTACGGCGCGAAGGCGCGCCGCGCCACCTCCCCTTCGCTGCGCGATGGGGAGGAGACATCCTCGCGTCAGCCGCGCAGCTTCCGCGTCAGAGCCTCAACATCCCGGGCGATCTGGTCATCGGCGGGCAGCAGCTCCTCGATCTTGCGCACGCCGTGCAGGACCGTGGTGTGATCGCGTCCGCCGAAGCGACGGCCGATGTCCGGATAGGAACGGGTCGTGTGCTGCTTGCACAGATACATGGCGATCTGGCGCGGACGGGCGATGGCGCGGGTCCGGCGTTCGCTGAGCAGATCGGCCTGCTTCATGTTGAAATGTTCGGCGACGGTCTTCTGGATCTCGTCGACGGTGATGCGGCGCTCGGGTCCGCCGCGAAGAGCCGAACCCAGCAGGCCGGCGGCCTCGTCGACGCCCAGGCTCGACAGGCGCATTCCAGCGGCGGCGGCCAGGGTGTTGACGGCGCCTTCCAGCTCGCGGACCGAACCCGGGGTGCGGTCGACCAGCTGTTCCAGAACCTCGCTGGAGGCCTCGCCCTGGACCACGCCCATCCTGGCAAAGGCGGCCAGGCGGTTGCGGGCGACGGCCATCTTCAGGGCGCGGTCGGCGGGCTCGACCGGGCAGGTCAGGCCGGCGGCCAGGTGGCTGCGCAGGCGCGGCTCGACTTCGCTGAGGGCGGTCGGGGCGCGGTCGGCCGACAGGACGATGCGCTTGCCGTCCTCGATCAGGGCGGTGAGGGTCGAGAGCAGTTCTTCCTGGGTCGAGGCCTTGCCGCCGACGAACTGGACGTCGTCCAGCAGCAGCATGTCGGCCGAGCGCAGGCTCTCCTTGAAGGCCGCCGTCGACCGGTCCTGCATGGCGCGCACGAAGGTCGACAGGAAGCGTTCGGCGGTCAGATAGACCACCTTGGCCTCGGGCTTGAGGCGCTGGGCCTCCCAGGCGATGGCGTTGAGCAGGTGGGTCTTGCCGTAGCCGTAGGGGCCGCAGAAGAAGACCGGGTTGAAGTGACCGTCGGCCCAGCTGGCCACCTGTTTGGCGATGGCCAGGGCGAAGGCGTTGCCCTGCCCTTCCACGAAGCTGTCGAATGTCAGGCGCTCCTGCAGGCCGGCGGCTCGCACGGCGCGGGCGCCGTCGGCGACGGGGGCCACGGTGGGCATGGGAACGACAGCGGTGTCAGCGGGAGCCTGAACGGCGGCGACGGCGGGGGCGGGCGAGCCCACCTCGGCGCGGCAACGGACCTCCAGGCGGCGCGACAGGCCGTCCAGGCCCAGCCACAGCTCGTTCATGCGGCGCAGGGCGTTCTTGCGCACCCAGTCGCGCGCATAGGCGGTGGGGGTGACGAGGATCAGCTGGCCGGCGCCGTCCATGCGCACGGCCGACGGCGCGATATACGAGCTGAAGGGACCTTCGCCGATTTCCGCGCGCAGACGGCCCGCCGCCTCCGTCCAGATCCGATCCGGGTCCGTCATGCTCGTCACTGCCAAGCCCCCCATCGTAAAGCCACCCGCCATAAAAAAGTCATCAGAAGCCGACGTCCTTCTGACGCCGGTCACGCACCGCATCCCACACTGGAGGCCGGCAAATTCAGGGACGCAGGATCCTGCCCCGCGAAGCGTGCGCTTCAACGGGCCGGGTACGGCCTCTCGGTTTGACGTCTCTCGCCGACTGGAACCTCGTTCCCGCCGTCTTCATCCGTGTGGGGATGGAAGTGCGCTAGAACCCAAAACTTACGCTCGGCGGCGGGAGGGTCAACGCTGATTCGAACGTCGATTCGTACTTAAATTGTTTGACTCCGCTAAATCCAAACCCGGCTTGGGGAAATGCGGATTTCACCCCACAGGCGAGCATCAATTCTCCTGTGAACACTTAGCGACAGACGTGCAAACGGCGAGGCAACGAAAGCTGCCTCGCCGTTGATTTTACAGGATTTTACAATGACGGTTCGGAAAAATCCGCTCCGTATCCATCCTTGCCGCAAGCTTCGCCGTAGAGTGTCGGCCTAAAGTTAGACCACCCGTTTAACGGGCGTCGAACCCTTAATCAGGCGGCCGACATCTTCTTCAGCTGGGCAGCCAGACGGCTGACCTTGCGCGAGCCGGTGTTCTTGTGAACCACGCCCTTGGTGACGGCGCGCATCAGCTCGGACTGGGCGGTGATGAAGGCGTCCTTGGCGGCGCCGGCGTCGCCCGCGGCGACGGCTTCCTGGAACTTGCGCAGGAAGGTGNNGCTTCGATAGCTTCCTCGACCTTACGGACATAAGTGCGCACACGCGAGCGGCGCGCCTTGTTGACTTCGGTGCGGGCGGCGATCTTGCGGATCGCCTTACGGGCGCCGGCGTTGTTGGCCATCGGTAAACCTATGAGACGGAAAACGCCGCGGAGCACAGTGTCCACGGCGCGGAAATCTGAAGAGGCGCGGCTATAGCCGAACCCGCGGCGGGGGTCAACGCGAGTCCGCACCCTTCCGCAACAAGGCCCCGGACGAGTCTGGAGCCCTTTCCCGGTCTGGCGCGTTTCGAGGCCCGGGGCTGTTCTGAAGGAACCAAGGATATGAAACCCATCTCGCCCGCCGCCCTCGCTATAGCCGCCTTGCTCGCAAGCCCCGCCTTCGCCCAGCAAAGCACCACCCCGGCGCCCGCCGACAACGTCGCAACCCTTCTGGGCGCGCCCGCCCCCACTCCGGCCTCCCAGGCCCGGACCTCGGCCGCCGCCTCGACCGACGCGGCCCTGGAGCTGAAGGGCGAGACCAACGCTCCGGCCCCGGATTCAGAACAGAACCCGGCCGAGCTCTCGATCACCGCCCGGCTGAACTCGGAAGTCGCCGCCCGCGACGAGCTGGCGGACCAGACCGACCGGGCCAATCAGGCCGCCTATGCCCGGTCCCAGAGCGAGTACAAGGAAGCCGTCGCCGACCGTCAGGCCGAGATCGAACGCCAGGCCATCGATACTCAAATCAACGCCCAGTCCCGCGCCGAGTACAACGCCGAGCAGGAAGACCGCTACCAGAAGGCCATGGCCGACTGGCGCGCCACCGTGGCGGCCTGCGATCGCGGCGACGCCTCGCGCTGCCGCGCCGGATCGATGCCGGCGCGTCCGGGGACCTGAGGCCCCTTACGCGCCCTTGAACTCCGGCTTCCGCTTCTCGACGAAGGCGGCCATCCCCTCCTTCTGATCATCGAAGGCGAACAGGGAGTGGAACAGGCGGCGCTCGAACTGCACCCCCTGCGTCAGCGTCGTCTCGAGGGCGGCGTTGACCATCTCCTTGTTGGCCATGACGGCCAGCGGGCTCTGGGCCGCGATCCGGGCCGCGATCTTGCGGACCTCGTCCATCAGTTCTGCATGGGGGAAGACGCGCGAGGCCAGTCCGGCCCGTTCGGCTTCGGCGGCGTCCATCATCCGGGCGGTCAGAACCATATCCATGGCCTTGGACTTGCCGACCAGACGCGTCAGCCGCTGCGAGCCGCCGATGCCCGGCGCGACGCCGAGGTTGATCTCCGGCTGGCCGAACTTCGCCTTGTCCGAGGCGATGATGAAGTCGCACAGCATGGCCAGTTCGCAGCCGCCGCCCAGGGCGAAGCCGTTGACCGCCGCGATGATCGGCTTGCGGAACCGGGTGATGCGGTCGTGGCCGAGGGCGAAATAGTTGCCCGTGTACATCTGGGCATAGGTCTGGTCCGCCATCTCCTTGATGTCGGCGCCGGCGGCGAAGGCCTTCTCGCCCGAGCCGGTCAGGATCAGGCAGCGCACGCTGTCGTCGCGCTCGACCGCGTCGAGGAAGTCGGCCAGATCCTTGAACAGGGCCGAATTCAGGGCGTTCAAAGCCTCGGGCCGGTTCAGGGTCACCACCGCATAGCCGTCGGCGTGGCGTTCGATCAGGATGTTGTCGTAAGCGTCGGACATCGGAGGCTCCGAAAATGGGTCGAGGTGTCTTAGACAGGGGCGCGGCGAGAGCAAAGGCGCGTCGTTGTCGGATCCGCTTGCGAAATCGCCGGACCGGGCTTGGCCGGACACCGCGAAAACGGGCGCCAAACCGTGCCAAACCGTGCCAAACGCCCTGACGGCCGCGCGCGAATTCAAAGGGTTGGAATTTCGGCCCGTCAGAACCCTGCCAGGTTATGCGAAGTTTCAGCCCTGCTGGGCCGGGGCGGTTCCCTCCTCGACCCGGAGTTTAACCCCACGCGGAACGGCGCCGAACCGAATGACGAAAACGGGCCGCAAATCCAGGTGGGATGGGAAACGGAGTGTGAGGTCGAAAATTTGATCCCTCTCCCAGAGGGAGAGGGCTTGAGCGCACGGCGGCTTTGGCCGGCGTCCTTGCGCGAAAGGGTGAGGGGTTATGCCCTCACCGGCCCACGGCAGAACCCCTCACCCTCCCATCGCTACGCGACGGGCCCCTCCCTCTCCCTCTGGGAGAGGGATCATGACGATCATCCCTCCCACTCGAACACCTCGGTGATCGGGACGCCGAAGACCTGGGCGATGCGGAAGGCGGCCTCGAGGCTGGGGGAGTATTTGCCCTGTTCGATGGCGACGATGGTCTGGCGGGTCATGCCGATCCGCTCGGCCAGCGCCGCCTGGGTCATCTCGCCCGCATGGAAACGCAGCTCGC
This sequence comes from Brevundimonas sp. UBA986, assembly GCA_002292165.1. Taxonomy (GTDB): domain Bacteria; phylum Pseudomonadota; class Alphaproteobacteria; order Caulobacterales; family Caulobacteraceae; genus Brevundimonas. The sequence continues at coordinate 9,949 of DBBK01000232.1, read as the reverse complement.
GGATGCGATTTTTGATGGGAGGCGGAGAGGCCATCAGAGGGCGCGCCGATGCAGGACCAGCACGGTCGCCGACTTCAGCATCTCGGCCAGAACGATCGCCAGCAACAGGCCGCCGGCCATGACCACCGTCGGGTTCAGGGCTCCGCCGGGAACCAGCCGATAGTCGCCCACCGGCAGGCCGACGCCGATGACGAGGGCGCAGGCCAGGGCCACGCCCACGACCACGGCGATCAGGGCGCCGTAGCCCAACGTCGCGGCCCGCCCCTCGATCAACCGCTCACGCTCATCGACCAGCCCCGTCTCCCACGGCAGGGCGCGCCACCGCGCCCACAGGGACAATCCGAACTGGACCGCGAGGCTCAGGATCACCGCCTCGACGAACAGGGCCACAGGCCAGCGGCCGAGGTCGTCTCCGGCCATCACATGCCAACCGACCAGCCCGGCGTAACCGCTCCAGATCGCCGCGCTGACGATCAGGCTGATCCAGGCCTTCTTCTCCGAAACGGTCATCAGCGCAGCCCCCGCAGCAGCATCAGGGTGACCCCGGCCCTCACAAGCTCGGTCAGGACCAGACAGGCCAGAAGGACATTGGCCAGGGCGACCATCAGATTGCCGTTGACCGAAAAGACCGCGCGGCCACCCACCATATTGTCGTCCACCACCCCGGCCAGCCAGGCGGCGGCCGAGACGCAGAAGATCAGGCCGATCAGGGCCATGAGGGCGATGTGGCTGGCCTTGAGCGCGGCGTGGATCTCGCGCTCGTCCTTCATCCTGCGCTCGGCCCTGGGCGTGATCGCCGTGGCGATGAAGGTCAGGGCCGCCTCGATCAGAACCACCAGGATCAGACAGCCGAGGAAGGCCATGCTGAGCGTCGCGGTGAAATGATCGTCCGTCCGCCAGCCCGCCGTCAGGCGACTGGCCACGAACCAGAAATACCAGCCCCAGACCGCCACGCTGGAAACGATGCTGACCCACAGATGCTTTTCACGAAACGACATGAAGCCTCCTCGACCGCGCAATGCGGCGACGGGAGCGATGTCTCATGAAGCAGACATTGAGTCTAGTATTTTTTACATAACGTCCGATTTTTCGGACTTCGACGCGACCATTTTAGCGACAGCCTATCGCTGTTATATATCGTGAATGGACAAGCAAACTTGGCTGGGAATCGTCGTTGGTGGATTGGGTATTACGGCAGGCGCAGCCGCGAGCGCCTACCTTTCCCTCCGACCGGAGGCCGCGACGTCAATCTGGTGGGGCAGTCTAATATTGTCTGCAGCGCTTTTCGTGGCCGGGGTAGTGATTGCCGCTTGGCGTCGAAATCGCCCCAAGAAGTCGCCAGCAAATATCTCCGTCACTATGCGCGACGGGAACTCAATTGGCCGGATCGGAAACGACTACCATGACCGATAGTGATCAAAATGATCTTGGGTCAATCAACGTCAAAATGGGCAACGGGAACACCGTTGGCCACATTGGACACATAGTTTTCAAAGAGCCGCCTCCGGATCCAAACAGCATTTGGCAACACGGGAGCGTCATTGGGACGATTGGGCCCGGAGCCCACTTGGTTGATCCCAGAACCTATCTTTTTCCGAAGCTTTTCACTGATCGCCCGCTAGCGATAGGAGCAGAGTTCTCCGTTCAGGGGGTCAACCTCCGCCTGAAGTCCATGAATGCTCTGACATGCGCCAGCATCGGCGGACGGCCGCCACAGGTGACATTGTGGCATGCAGCTTGCGAGATCATTTCATAAGCCCGCCATCTCGCCGAGCTTGAGCACCGTGTTCCAGTTCCGGCCCGTGCCCATGCCCAGCATCTTCGGCGTGGCCTTCTTGAAGATCTCCGAACTCCCCTGACCGTTGGGGAACCAGAAATAGAGGACGTCCTCCACCGCCTGAACGTCCTCGCCGTCGCGGCACAGGGCCTGAACGGCGTCCAGAGCCCCCGGCTTGATCCCATCCTTCATGACCATGGCCACGACCTTGACGGGATGGGCCTCGGCCTCCTTGGGGAAGGGGTTGGCGGCGATCAGTTTCGCCCACTGGTCGGGCGTGCGGGCCATGGCGGCGATCTTCAGGTCGAAGCGGCGGGCCATTTCGGCTTCGATCGCGTCTTCCAGCGCCGCCGTCGCCATGCCGGTCTCGACGACCAGATTGCCGCTGGCCTGAAGGGTGCGCGGGTTCTTCAGCCCCATCTCTTCCGCCATCGCCCGCTGCTCGCCCACCGGCGCGCGCACGCCGCCGGTGTTCATGCCGCGGAAGAGGATGATGCGGTGCTGCTGAGGGCGATGATTCAAATCAATACCGAGGCAGGAGCCTTTGAAGGCGCTCCATCTCCCGCTGCATCTTCATCACAGGACTGTTCTCCAACTCCCTAATCATTTTCATGGTTGGGTTATCCAGCAGTCTTTGAATGGCTGTTATTCCCGTTGCCGCTTCCAAAGCCTTGGTGTGCGAAGTCAACGCGCTCACCTTCTCGTTCAATTCATGGATTGCCCGCATACGGTCATGCATCCGATTGATCCCTCGTGCCGCTTCGCTGACCGCTCCCAGCCCCGACCTCGAAGACGCTTCTTTGCCTTCCCTGCTTGCGGCTCTCACTGATTCCGCAGCTCGACGACGACGATCGGCGGCCTCCTGCAGCAGAGCTTGACCATCAGCCTTCCACTTTATCTGCAATCGACGAACAGTGGCGTCGTTTGGATAGGGTCGTAGTCGTTTGATGGCGGTTGTGGGACGCGTTTCAGGGTGCGCAGTGAGCATATCTGCTACCTGCTCAAGCAACCTCCTGTCCTCCTTTTTTCCCGTGCCAACAGGGCGGCCCCGAGGGCGTATATTCGATGTCATGCCGATGTCCTTTCGCCACCAGAGTGACACGGACCAAGGCCGCCGCAAGCGAGAAGAAATCCCATCAGACAGAATTCGAGCGAGAATAAATCGCCTCGTCCGAGAAAAATTCAGAACTCGAGCGAGGATAAATAGCTCACCCCACTTAGCGAAGCTCTCACTTCTTCTGGCAGCTCGGGCAATAGAAGGTCGACCGTCCCGCCTGGACGATGCGTTTGACGACGCCCGTGCAGCCTTCGCCCAGACAGGGCTGGCCCTCGCGGCCGTAGACGTCGAAGCGGTGCTGGAAATAGCCCTGCCCGCCCTCGGCGTTGGCGAAGTCCTTCAGCGTGGAGCCGCCCGCTGCGATGGCGTCATTGAGGACGTCGCGGATCACGCTCGCGAGCGTCTCCAGCCGAGGCCGCGAGACCTTGCCCGCCGCGATCAGGGGCGAAATCCGCGCGCGATAAAGCGCCTCGCAGACATAGATATTGCCCAGACCGGCGACGTTTCTCTGGTCCAGCAGGGACACCTTGATGTTCTGGGTCTTGCCGGCGAAGACCTCGGCCAGGTGGGCGGCGGAGAAGCTGTTGCCGAGCGGCTCGGGCCCCATGGCGGCGAACCAGGGATGGGCCTCGGCCTCGTCGGTGGGGATCAGCCCCATAAAGCCGAAGCGGCGGGCGTCGGCGAAGCCCACACGGGTCGCGAGCCCGTCGCGCACCGCGCAGAAGCTCATATGTTCGTGCTTGCCCGCGATGGGGGCCGGCTCCTCGAACTCGCCGATCTGGGTCCCGTCCAGGGTGAAGCGGCCGGTCATGCCCAGATGGGTGACCCAGGTCTCGCCGGTCGACAGCCGGGCCAGCAGATATTTGGCGCGCCGGTCGATGGCGGTGACGGTCGCCCCCTCCAGCCGCTCGACGAAGCGGTCGGGGAAGGGAAAGCGCAGATCGGGGCGGTTCTGACGCACCCGGGTCAGGCGGGCGCCGACCAGAACGGGCTCCAGGCCGCGTCGGACCGTCTCGACCTCGGGAAGTTCAGGCATGGCCCGTCCTAACCCGTCGGGACCCCGGAGAGAAGGGCCGCGCAGGCGACCGGACGAAGTATGACGGAACCGATCCGCGACCGGATCGACCCTCACATCACCGTCGGAAAACCGCTGCGGAACCGCCACGCCGCCGTGACCTTGCCGACGCCGATTCTCGCCAGACTGCGATCATCCTTTGAGTTGGGGATATCGATCCGGGGGGAACGATGGACGCCGAGTACACGCGGGCGCGCGCGCCCTTCTCCGCAGCGTGGAAGACACCGTCGTTCACGTCGATGCGCCGCGCAGCGCGCAACGAGATCGAACGGCTGAGGCTGGCCATCGGGGTGCGCATCCGCTGGTCCGAGCCGACGACCCTGGCCCTGATCGCCGTCGTCAGCCTGTCGGCCTATTTCATCCTGTTCCCGGGCGTGGACCTCGCGGTCAGCGACCTCTTCTACCGCGCCGGCGACGGCTTCTTCCTGTCGCAGGAGCCGGTGCTCAGGGCCCTGCGCAAGAGCTCGACATACGTCATGGCCCTGATCCTGCTGGCCGCCCTGGCCGGGGTGGGGATGCGGCTGTTCGGCGAGAGCGAGCGGCGGACCCTGTGCGCGCGCCGCTGCGGCTTCCTGCTGATCGGCCTCCTGCTCGGGCCGGGACTGGTGGTCAACACCTGGCTGAAGGGGAACTGGGGCCGGGCCCGGCCGATCCAGACCGATCTGTTCGGCGGCGAGGCAGGCTTCACCCCCGCCTGGACCCTGTCGGAGGCCTGCGCCCACAACTGCTCCTTCGTGTCCGGAGAGGCGGCCTCGGCGGCCTGGATGGTCGCGGGCCTGATCCTGCTGCCGCGCGCCTGGCGGGCGAAGGCGGCGGTCCCGCTGATCGCCTATGCGGTCGCCCTGTCGATGAACCGGCTGGCGTTCGGCGGCCACTATCTGTCGGACATCCTGCTGTCCTGGGCGATCACCGGACTGGTGCTGGCGGTCCTGCATCGGGTCATGGTCGCCTGCCCCTATGCGGCGGCGCAGAGGGACCGGGCCGGGGCCTTCGCGACCGCCTGATCCCTCAGTGACCCCCGTTAGTGGCCCGGACGGACCCGGTACGGCTGGTGGCACGACTTGCAGGTGTCGCTGACCACCGCCAGCTGGGCCTTGAAGGCTTCGGGGTCCTCGGTCAGTTCGCTCAAGCGATCGGCGGCGGCGGCATAGGCGGCGGCCTTGGCCTCGAAGTCCGCGCGATTGGCCCAGATGGCCGGGGAGGCCGTCGTCTCGCCCGGCATGTCCGTGGCGCTGGTCCCGGCGGGGAAGAGGCCCGGCAGGGCGTGGGCCCAGCGCGCGAGCGCCTGGGCGCTGAACGACAGCTGGCGCGGGTCCGGCGTGGGCGAGGCGGCGGCCGCGTTCATGGTGCTGAAGGCCACGGCCGACAGGTTGAAGGCCGCCTTGCGCGCCGCGACGGTCTCGGCCGCCGAAGGCGAGGCTGTGGTCTGGGCTCCGGCCGCGCCCGCCGCGCAAACAAGGGCGATGAGGCTGGTGACGATGATGCGGCGCATGGCGATCTTTCCCGAAGCTGATGCGGGACAGTTCGCCGCACAGACCCTTTCGTCAAGCGATCCGGCGTCATGCGGCGCCTGCCGTTGCCAGCGGAGGCGTTTCCGGCTTACCTCCGCCCTCAAAGAGGGACCTTATGACCGATACCCCGGCAGTGCCGCGCCTCAAGCGCGTTGAACTTACCATCCGCGCCCTGATCCTGGGCTGTGTGCTGGCGGTGATCTTCACCGCCGCCAACACCTATCTGGGCCTGAAGGTGGGCCTGACCTTCGCCTCGGCCATCCCGGCGGCGGTCATCTCCATGGCGATCCTGCGGGCCTTCAAGGGCTCGACCATCTGGGAAAACATGACCGTCCAGACCGTGGCCTCGGTCGGCGGGGCCATGAGCTCCATCATCTTCGTCCTGCCCGGTCTGGTCATGGTCGGCTGGTGGATGGACTTTCCGTTCTGGGAATCGGTGGCCATCTGCGTCCTCGGCGGCGTGCTGGGCGTCACCTTCTCCATCCCCCTGCGCCGCGCCCTGGTGGTCAACGCCAACCTGCCCTACCCCGAAGGCGTCGCCGCCGCAGAGGTGCTGACGGTCGGCTCGCCCGGCGTCGATCAAAGCGAGGAGGCCGTGCGCGAGAACAAGGCGGGCCTCGGCGTCGTCATCGTCGGCTCGATCGTCTCGGCCGCCTTCGCCTTCCTGATCGCGGCCCGCGCCTTCGCCGGCGAGACCGCCAAATTCCTCAAGCTTCCCGCCTTCCTCGGCGGCGGCGCCACGGGCGTCGGCTTCGGCATGCAGTTCGCCCTGCTGGGCGCCGGTCACCTGATCGGCCTGACCGTGGGTCTGGCCCAGCTGTTCGGCCTGCTGCTGGCCTGGTGCATCGCCGTGCCGCTGCTGACCTCGCCCGACTTCGTGGCCTTCCTCGGCTCGCATTTCGGCATCCATTCGCTGGCCGCCACCCTCGCCTCGGCCCCGCCCGAGGAGCTGGCCTCCAAGGTCTGGCGCAATGAGGTCCGCTTCATGGGCGCCGGCGTCATCGGCGTGGCCGCCATCTGGACCCTGATCAAGCTGATGGGACCTCTGGTCGGCGGCCTGACCTCGGCGCTGGCCGCCCAGCGTCGCCGCGCCGAGGGCGAGGTGCTGGACCGCACCGAACAGGACATTCCGATCGGCATCGTCGGCGGCCTGTCGATCATTGCCCTCGTCGGCATCGCCTCGGTCCTGGCCCTGTTCACCCAAGGGACCCCGCTGGCCGCCAGCGCCCCGATCCTGGTCATCGGCGGCCTGGTCTATGTGATCGTCATCGGCTTCGCCGTCGCCGCGATCTGCGGATACATGGCCGGCCTCATCGGCTCGTCGAACAGCCCGGTCTCGGGCGTCGGCATCATCGCCATCGTCGTCGCCTCCCTGCTGATGCTGGTGGTCATGGCCATCGCGGGCGTGCCCGCCGATCCGTCCTTCGTCGCCTTCGCGCTGATGGTCACGGCGGTCGTCTTCGCCGTCGCCGTCATCGCCAACGACAACCTGCAGGACCTCAAGACCGGCCAGCTGGTCGAGGCCACCCCCTGGCGTCAGCAGGTCGCGTTGATCGTCGGCGTCGTGGCCGGCGCTCTGGTCATCCCCTTCATCCTGAGCCAGCTGAACGGCGCCTTCGGCTTCGAGGGCGGACCCAAGGGCATCGCCGACGCCCCGCTGGCCGCCCCGCAGGCGACGCTGATCTCGGCCCTCGCCAAGGGCGTCATCTCGGGCGAGCTGCGTTGGGACCTGATCGGCGTCGGCGCGGTGATCGGCGCGATCATCATCGCCCTGGACGCGGTCCTCGAGAAGGCGACCAGGGGCAAGATCAAGCTGCCGCCGCTGGCCGTCGGCATCGGCTTCTACCTGCCCGCCGCCGTCACCACCATGCTGGTGGTCGGCGCCGTCGTGGGCTGGTTCTATGACAAGGCCATCGCCGGCACGAAATACGCCGACGTCGGCCGCCGCATGGGCGTGCTGCTGGCCTCGGGCCTGATCGTGGGCGAGAGCCTGTTCGGGGTCCTGCTGGCCGGGGTCATCGTCGGCACGGGCAAGGAATCGCCCTTCGGCCTGATCCCCGAGGGTTCGGCCTGGCCGGCCATGCTGGCGGGCGTCGTCGCCTTCGCCGTCCTGGCCTTCGGCCTCTACGGCTGGATCAGGCGCGTTTCGGCCAAGGTCGCGGGCTAACCGCTTCCAACCTCCGTAAGGACAAGGGGCGCATCCGCCGGATGCGCCCCTTTTTCGTTACAAGGCCTCGAAATCCACCACCACCGGCTCACGCCCCAGCAGGCTCATCACCCGCCGGAACGCCGCCTGATCCAGGGCCGTGGTCGCCGTATTGATCAGGGGGTGGAAGTTGACGATGGCCGCCTCGTGCAGCTTGCGGTCCAGCACGAAGGTCACGCGCCGGTCGAGGTCGTTGATCAGCGCCAGCGCCGTCACCGAACCGGGTCGCACGCCCAGGGTCTCATACATCAGCCCCTCATTGCCGAAGGACAGCCGCCCGGACCCCGCGGGAGCCCCGATGGCGGCATTGACCCGCTTCAGGTCGATGACCGTGTCCTGGGCCGCCGAAATCAGCCACAGCCTCCCCTTCTTGTCCTTCAGGAACAGGTTCTTGGTGTGGACGCCCGGCAGGTCGGCCTTGAGGTCCAGCCCCTCCTCGACGCGGAACACCGCCGGGTGGTCGTGGGTGACCTGATCCACATCGTTGTCGGCCATCCAGTCCAGCAACCGGTCGCGGTCGAATGCAGGCGCGGGGGCGGGCGCAGGAGACGTCGTGTCGGACATGGTTGAGATCGGGGCGGATGGCGGGCTAGGAATGGCGCCTGTCCCGCTTACAGAACGGAGCCCGGCCTTGGAACTGGAATGCTATCCGATGACGGCGACGCCGCCGGACCTCGTGCCCGGCCGTCAATCCCGCAACTGGATGGACGCCTTCATCTCGCGGCATCCCTATCGCTGCCTGCCGCTGAACATGGCCAATACGACGGGGTGGGAGATCCTCTGCCCCTTCGGCTTCACGGCCGAATGGAATGGCGGGCCTCAGCAGTCGGACATCACGATCACGCCCGACCGGCCCCAGCCGACGCTGAGCCATTTCGTGACCTCGCACTTCTCGCGCGGGGTCCTGACCATGCACCCCCAGTATCTGTTCCGCACGCCGCCGGGCTGGGGGATGCAGTGCTCGGGCAGCCCCAACCATGTGAAGGACGGCATCCAGCCGCTGGTCGGGCTGATCGAGACCGACTGGTTGCCCTTCCCCTTCACGATGAACTGGATCTTCACCAGGCCGGGCCGGGTCAAGTTCGAGAAGGGCGAGCCCTTCTGCTTCATCACCCTGCTGGAGCACAAGAAGGTCGAGGCCTTCCAGCCGGTGATCCGGACGCTGGAATCCAACCCTGTCATGCACGGCCAGTTCGAGGCCTGGAACCGCCAGCGCACCGACTTCAACACCCGCCTGGCCTCGGGCGATCCCGACGCGGCCAAGGAGGCCTGGCAGCGCTTCTACTTCAAGGGCGAACTGCCCGAGGACCTCGGAACCGCCCCGGCCAGCCACTCCAACAAGCGCCGGCTGAAGTCTCCCCGCATCGGCTGACGCCGATGCGGGTTTGTTAGCCGGGCCTACCGCGCTTCGCGCTACTTGAGGCCCGGACCCGGGCCTTTCGCGCTCAAGCAGGCCGCGACCGCGTCGCGGCCGTTAGCGCCCTTAAGACCCCGCCCGCGTCACGCGCGGGCCGAGGTTGGCGATGACCTCGCCGGCGTCGAAGGCATTGGGATCGCCGGCGGGCTTGGCGCCGCGGCCCATGACGATCTCGGACGAGGCCTCATAGCGGTCGATCTGGCGAACGTCCCAGTCGTTGAAGCCGGGGCCCCAACCGCGGCCCCACGGGCTGCCCCAGGGGCTCCAGCCGCCGTTGCCGTAGAAGCGCCAGGACGGACCCCAGTAGCCGCCGTAGC
>DBBK01000232.1:0-545 GCA_002292165.1 Brevundimonas sp. UBA986 | reverse complement strand
GCGGGTGTCGCGGTCGGTGGCGCGATTGACCGTGGCGAACCAGTCGAAGCCGTTCTGCTTGGTCAGCTCGGCCGAGCGCAGCAGCAGCCCCATCTCGACCTGTTCGCGGGAGGTCACGGAGTTCCCCGCGAAGCTGACGCGGAAGCGATCATTCTCCAGCCGCTGCTCGGCATAGCCGCCGCGCGCGCCGCCGGTCCCGACGGGCTGGTATGGGGTGGAGGTGGCGCAGGCGGCGAGCGCCAGGCTGGCCGCGGCGGCCAGCAGAACCGGTTTGAGGAAACGCGTCTTCATCACTGAACTCCCATGGCGGCCGCTCGACCGCCTTTTCTGCTCAACGGTCAGCCAGCCTATCCGTTCCGGACCGCTAACCCATTACAATCGTGAAACTATCAGCACCGCGGCAAGCAAAAGCAGGACGCCGACGAAAATCCCGAACGCGCGCCGGAAGCGGGGCTCCGACAGGCGGCGGGCCAGGGCGGCGCCACCTAGACCGTAAGCGCTCATCGCCAGCACGTCCATGGTGATGGTGGCCATCGCGAACAACA
>DBBK01000075.1 GCA_002292165.1 Brevundimonas sp. UBA986 | reverse complement strand
GGGCAGGCCTCCTGGCACAGGCCGCAGTAGATGCACTTGACCATGTCGATGTCGTAGCGGGTCGTGCGACGGCTGCCGTCGGCGCGCGGTTCGGCCTCGATGGTGATGGCCTGCGCGGGGCAGATGGCCTCGCACAGCTTGCAGGCGATGCAGCGCTCTTCGCCGTTGGCGTAGCGACGCAGGGCGTGCTCGCCGCGGAAGCGGGGCGACTGCGGGTTGCGCTCGAACGGGTAGTTGACCGTCATCTTGGGACGGAACATCTCGCGCACGGTCAGGCCGACGGCGCCGACGGCGTCGAGGAGCAGCGCGCCCTTCGCGGTCTGGATCAGGCGGTCGATCATCGGATGGGGTCTCCCGGACGGGTGCAGTCGCGTTTGTAGCGATCGCTGTCCTTGTTCATGATGGCGCACAGGCGCTGGCGCTCGTCTTCACGGCGCTGGATCTCGTCCTGACGGCGCTGCCAGCCGTAGACCGAGGTCGGATCGGCCTCATAGGGCTGCGGGAACGTACACGCTCCCGTCGCTGCGGCGAGAAGGATGGCGGCGGCCATGCGCATCAGGCCCCCACCGCGAAGACGCGCCAGGCCGAGACGCCGACGACGGCGACCAGCGAGGTCGGCAGGAAGATCTTCCAGCCCAGGCGCATCAGCTGGTCGTAGCGGTAGCGGGGCACGAAGCCCTTCACCACGGCGAACATGAAGAACCAGAAGACGATCTTCACCGCGAAGACCAGCAGGTAGAAGAGGTTGGCGATCCACACCGGCCATTGGCTGAGGCCGATCAGCTCGACGTCGAAGCCCGGGTTCCAGCCGCCGAAGAACAGCAGCGAGATCATGGCGCACATGAAGATGATGTTGACGTACTCGCCCATCATGAAGAGCAGGTACGGGGTCGAGGAGTATTCGACCTGATAGCCGGCCACGAGCTCGGACTCGGCCTCGGGAAGGTCGAACGGCGGGCGGTTGGTCTCGGCCAGGGCCGAGACGAAGAAGACGATCATCATCGGGAACATGATCACGATGGTCGGCCAGGTCCCTGCCCCGCCGCCGAAGGCGAACCAGTTCCAGAACCAGCCGTCCTGCGCGGTGACGATGCCGGTCAGGTTCATGGTGCCGGCCAGCAGGATGACGTTGATGATCACCAGACCGATGGAGACCTCATAGGAAACCATCTGGGCCGCCGAACGCAGCGAGCCGAGGAACGGATACTTCGAGTTCGAAGCCCAGCCGCCCATGATGATGCCGTACACGCCCAGCGACGAGATGGCGAAGATGTACAGGATGCCGACGTTCAGGTCGGAGATGACCCAGCCCGGGGCGAAGGGCATGACCGCCCAGGTGATGAAGGCGGTGATCACGGTGATGATCGGGGCCAGCAGGAAGACCGCCTTGTCGGCGCCGGCCGGGACGACCACTTCCTTCAGGACGAACTTGATCATGTCCGCGAAGGACTGCAGCAGGCCGAACGGACCCACGACGTTGGGGCCCTTGCGCATCTGGATGCCCGCCCAGATCTTGCGGTCGGCGAGCAGCAGGAAGGCGACGGCGATCAGCACGGCGACGGTGACGAGCAGCACGGCGCCCGTGGTGGCCAGGAACCAGCCGAGGGGTGTGGTCCAGAAAGACATCGGGTCCATGGGTTATTCCGCCGCCATCGCCGCGGCCGGGGCCGACCGCAGGGCGGACAGCTCGACCATCGTGTCGCTGGCGCGCGCGATCGGATTGTTGAGGTAGGGATCGGCCACGGCCGGGACGAAGGCCGTATCGCCGAGTTCGCCCTTCTTGCCCAGAGCCGAGGGATCGAAAGTCGCCGGGGTCGGCAGGGCGTCGATGCGGCCGAAGCTCGGGGCGTCGGCGATCAGCTTCGAACGCAACTGGTCGAGAGTGTCGTACGGCAGGGTCTGACCGACCTTGGCCGACAGGGCGCGAACGATGGCCCAGTCTTCCTTGGCGTCGCCCTTGGGGAAGACGACCCGTTCGGCCATCTGCACACGGCCCTCGGTGTTGACGTACAGGCCCGACTTCTCGGTGTAGGCGGCGCCCGGCAGGATGACGTCGGCGCCGTGGGCCCCGTTGTCGCCGTGGCTGCCCAGATAGACGCGGAAGGCGTTCGAGGCCGTCGAGTTCACTTCGTCGGCGCCCAGCAGGAACAGGACGTCCAGCGCGTCGGGCTTGAGCATTTCGGCGACCGTCAGGCCGCCTTCCGCCGGGACGAAGCCCATGTCCAGACCGGCGACGCGCGAGGCGGCGTTGTGCAGGACGTTGAAGCCGTTCCAGTCGGCCGTGACCACGCCGACCTTCTTGGCCAGGGCGCCGACGGCGTTCAGGACGGCGTCGCCGTTGTCGCCGTTCAGGGCGGCCGAGCCGACGATGATCGCCGGACGCTGGGCGTTGGTCAGGGCGTCGCGGGCGGCCTTCGGCATCTTGGCGAGCGTTTGCGTGCCGGCGCCGAGGTAGCTGTAGGGATAGGTCAGGTCGGCCTGTTCGCCGATCACGCCCACGGTCGCCTGACCGCTGAGCCAGATCTTGCGCAGACGGGTGTTCAGGAGCGGGGCCTCGGTGCGCGGGTTCACGCCGACCAGCAGAACCGCGTCCGCCTGTTCGATGCCGATCAGGCTGGAGTTGAACAGCCAGCTCTCGCGCGGGCCGTAGCCCAGGGTCGAGCCGTCCTGACGGCAGTCGGTGTTGGCCGAGCCGAGCGCGCGGAACAGGTCCAGCGTCGCCTTCATGCCCTCGGCGTCCTGCAGGTCGCCGGCGATGGCGCCGATGCGGTTGGCCGGGGCGGCCTTCAGCTTGGCGGCGACGGCGTTCAGGGCCTCTTCCCAGGTCGCGGCGCGCAGCTTGCCGTTCTCACGGATGTAGGGGCGGTCCAGGCGGCGCTTCTGCAGACCGTCGACGACGTAGCGGCTCTTGTCGGACAGCCACTCCTCGTTGATGCCCTCATTGACGCGCGGCAGGACACGCATGACCTCGGCGCCCTTGGAGTCAGCGCGGATGTTCGAGCCCAGGGCGTCCATGACGTCGATGGTCTCGGTCTTCTTCAGCTCCCACGGGCGGTAGTGGTACTGCCACGGGCGGTGGGTCAGGGCGCCGACCGGGCACAGGTCGTTGACGTTGCCCGACAGCTCCGAGTCGACGTTCTTTTCCAGATAGGTCGTGATCTCGGCGTCCTCGCCGCGCGAGATCATGCCGATGTCCGGCACGCCCGCGATCTCGGAGATGAAGCGGACGCAGCGGGTGCACTGGATGCACCGGGTCATGAAGGTCTTGACCGTCGGACCCATGTTCTTTTCTTCGACGGCGCGCTTGTTCTCGGAATAGCGCGAGCCGTCGCGGCCGTAGCCGACCGACTGGTCCTGCAGGTCGCATTCACCGCCCTGGTCGCAGATCGGGCAGTCCAGCGGGTGGTTGATGAGCAGGAACTCCATCACGCCTTCGCGGGCCTTCTTGACCATCGGCGTGTCGGTGAAGATCTCCTGACCCTCGGCGGCCGGCAGCGCGCAGGACGCCTGCGGCTTGGGTGGCCCGGGCTTCACCTCGACCAGGCACATGCGGCAATTGCCCGCGATGGAAAGGCGCTCATGATAGCAGAAACGAGGGATTTCCTTCCCGGCCTGCTCGCAAGCCTGAAGAACGGTCGCCCCGGCCGGGACTTCCAGTTCTACGCCGTCTACTTTGACTTTAGGCATATCAGTGTTCCGTATCCTGAAGGCCAAGGCGCTTCTCGATCAGATCGACCCGAATTTTCAGATCCGCAATATCGGATTGCATACCGTATATTGATGTCATTATTCCGCGCTGGTGATCCTCCATCGCGTGAAGGCGAATGCCCTGCGACGCCTGTTCACGCTTGATCGCGGAAATGTCACCCTGAATGGATTTCAGGATTTCCAGCATCAGGTCTGTGCGGTCATCGCTCACTCCGCCGCCTCCATCACAGGCATGCCGCGCTCATTGATCCGGCGCTCGATTTCCGGCCGGAAATGCTTGATCAGGCCCTGGATCGGCCAGGCCGCTGCGTCGCCGAGCGCGCAGATGGTGTGGCCTTCGACCTGTTTGGTGACCTGATGCAACATGTCGATTTCGGACAGTTCGGCCTCGCCGGTGCGCAGCCGTTCCATCACGCGCCACATCCAGCCCGTGCCTTCGCGGCAGGGGGTGCATTGGCCGC
>DBBK01000247.1 GCA_002292165.1 Brevundimonas sp. UBA986 | reverse complement strand
GCCGGACGCGCCGACAGGTTCGCCCGGGGGAAGGCGGCCTGTGTTCGAATGGAGTTTGCCCCGGACGCCATGGTCAGGCGGCCCGTTCGATCTCGGGGAAGAAATCATCCGGGGTGACGGTCACGCCCATGGACGGTGCGGTGCGTAGGATGCGCCGCATCTGTTCATGGGTCAGATTGCCCGCCTTCCGCTTCTCGCTGATGGTGTGCGGCTTGACGCCCGCGGCCTCAGCGAGACGGGTCTGCGTCTTGAACCGCTCGGCGGCGGTCAGATGATCGATGACGTTCGTATCGGACATGGCCCGATAATATCGGACGGGGCGATAATCGCAAGGCCCGATTTATCGGAAGCGGACCGATGGCAGCTGGGCCATAAAATCGGGATGGAATCACTCACGATCGGTCAGAAGCTCAAGCTTGAGCGCAAGCGGCTCGGCATGACCCAGATTGATCTGGGCAAGCGCCTCGGCGTAGGGCAGTCTACCGTCTCCGATCTGGAGAACGGCGGCCTGAAGAGCTGGCATGTTCACCGGGACGCGCTGGCGAAGATCTTCAGCAAGTCTCGCTCCTTCTTCGAGCCCCGGGAGGGAGAGGTCTCCGAGGAGCCTGTCGAGATCGATAGCCACAGCGACGAGCCGGCGACCGTCGAAATCCCCGAGTACGACGTGCGCTTATCGGCGGGCGGTGGCTTCGCGGTAGATCGTGAAACGACGCGTCGCTATTGGCCGCTTCCGCGCTTCCTCGTGGTGGACCGGCTCGGCGTGGCGCCCAATCAGGCGACGGTACAGGAAGTCATCGGCGACTCCATGCTCCCGACGCTGGCGAGCGGCGACTATGTCTTGATCGACCTGTCCGACCAAAGGCTCGGCCTCCCGGGCATCTTCGCTGTTTGGGACGGCGATGCGCTGGTCTGCAAGCGGCTGGAGCGCGTCCCAGGATCAGATCCTTCACAGGTCCGGCTCAAATCCGACAACCCGTTACATGGCGAGTACTTGGTCGATGAGGAGCGAGTGCGGGTTATTGGGCGGGTGAGGTGGGTGACGAGGCGGATGTAGGGCAGGGGAAAGCGATACTCTGCGCCGCCAGAAATGCCGTCTTGCCGTCTCCCGCGTAGTCTGTGTCCGCCAGCCTATCGACACCGTGTTGGTAGAAGTCCACGTAGGCGCCGGCCATTGCCATTGGCACGTCAGCATCCACTGCGGCGGTTTTCGGAAGGCAAATAACGCCTTGCTTGGGGCCTTCGAGGAGTATTGCCGTAAAGATGGCCCCGGTGCATGTCTGGAATGAATAGGGTTTGCCGTCGTCAACAGCGTCGCGACGCATGTACAGGTAGCACGAGACGTACATGTCGTGAATCGTGGGCTGGGGCACTGGCAGCGCCGACTGAATCCCCGCCGCCAGTAAAACAACCTGGAATAGGCCCGCCATCATTGAGGGCTGCTGCGAACGTAGCCGGGAACATAGGTCCCGTCCGCCCGGAAATATCCCTGCACATAGGTGCTCCGGACTTGCCCATTGGCGGCGCTCAGTTGGCCAGCACACCCATAGCCGCTGCACGGGCGCTGCGCAGGAGGAGCGCCATACAGGGGACGCGGCTGGCTATAGGTCGGCGCGGGCGCGGAATAGCTGGAACGATTGTTGTAGGTGCTGCTGTCAGGCGCTGAACGGGTGTGAGGCGCGACATACGTCCCGTCAGAGCGCGTGTAGCCTCGAACGTGAACTTGAGCGGAAGCGGGCAGGGCGGTCAGCAGCGCCGCTCCGATCAGCAGATGTTTCAGCACCTCAACCCTCCGGCGTTTTCGCAAAGCGACGCTACCGGAGGAAATATCGACAAGCGTCCGATAAAATAATCGGAAAAGGCGATTGACAGTATCGGAGCGTCCGATAATATCTCTCCATCAACGGAGAGACACCGATGCCGGTTCAACCGATCCTCCCCACCCGCCGCCTGATGACCGTGACCTCCAAGGACGGCCAGCGCTCGGCGGTGATGGAGAACACCGAAGCCACCTTCCGTCAGGTCTTCCATGGCCGTTTCCCGATGGCCTCGGGCGGCGATGAAGCCAGGGCGATGACCGCCGCCGAGGGTCTGGACTGGCTCTACGTCGAGCGGGTCCGCAACCGGCTGGAAGGCATCAGCCGGGGCGCAGCCGAGCTGGTCCCACCCAGCCCCCGCGCCGAGCGCATGGCCAAGCTCATGAAGGCCTCCCTCTATCTGGCGAGTGCTGCGTGATGGCCGGCGCTTCGCAAACCTTTGACCGGCTGATCGAGGCCGTCGAGACCCGCGCGCCTGCCGACCGCCTGATGGTCATGGCGCAGAACCCCGCCGACAACCACCACTGGTCCCGCAACCTCGCCACTGTGACCGCCGCTGACCTGCTGGAGGTCCTGAAGGTCGGGCGGGCCGCGCTCGCGCTGGTCGAGGTGGTCGCTGCAAAGGACGCCGCCCGATGACCCGCCCCGACCCCTTCCTCCTGTTCAAAGCCGACTCCCTCAGCCTTGAGGCGGGAAGCCTGTTCATCCGCGCCGTCACGGCCGGTGAACATGGTCGGTACGCCGAGCAACGCGGTCTGGTGGCTGAAGCCGCCGACCGGCTGGCCAAGGCGCTGGCCCTGATCAACCCCGCCAACGACGGCGACGACGACACCCCGCCTCCGGCCGCCAGTGCGGCGAGGCCTCAACCCCAGCAACTGGAAGCCGCCTGACATGACCGTCGCCACCATCCCCTTCGACGTCCTCAACCGCTACACGGGCGAGGTCCAGTTCACCGCCCAGATCGAATGCAGTGCCGACGCCCTGCTGAGCGTCAAACTCGGGCTCGCCGTGAAGTGGGCGATCAAATCGCGGGCCGACCTGTCGGGGGCCTACCTGTCGCGGGCCAACCTGTCGGGGGCCTACCTGTCGCGGGCCGACCTGTCGGGGGCCAACCTGTCGGGGGCC
>DBBK01000172.1 GCA_002292165.1 Brevundimonas sp. UBA986 | reverse complement strand
GGCCTGCATGAAGGCATAGACGATCACCGGACCGCAGAAGTTGAAGCCGCGCGTCTTGAGGGCCTTGGCCATGGCGACGGACTCCGGCGTCTGGGTCGGGATGTCGCCCATGCCGGCGCGACGGCCCTGGATCGGCGCCCCGCCGACGAAGGACCAGAGCCATTCGGAGAAGTCCTCGCCCGAGGCCTGCATTTCCAGATAAATCTGGGCCCCCTTGATAGCGGCCTCGATCTTGGCGCGGGAGCGGATGATGCCCGGGTCGTTCATCAGTCGCTCGCGGTCGGCGTCGTCGAAGCGGGCGACCTTCTCCGGATCGAAGCTGGCGAAGGCGGCGCGCAGGGTCTCGCGTTTCCGAAGGATGGTGATCCAGGCGAGACCGGCCTGAAACCCGTCCAGCACCAGCTTCTCCCACAGGGCGCGCGGGTCGTACTCGGGCACGCCCCATTCGGTGTCGTGATAGGCCGTGTAGAGCGGGTCGGTCCCGCACCAGGTGCAGCGATGCGGGGATTCGGTCATGGGCCGATCCTAGCCGTGCGCCCTCCCGCCGTCATGTTCCGAAAGTCGTGGCGAACCGGCGTTTCGTGAGACAGGATCGGCCTGAACCTGGGGAGGATCACATGGGTGTTCGGGCGTTGATCGGGGTGGCGTTCGTGGGGCTTCTGCTCTTCGGGCCGATGACCGTTCAGGCGCAGGTGCAGCCTGTGTCACTGGAGGCCGTCGCCGAGGCGGTAGACACGGGCGACCTCGCTGCGCTGCGGCGGGTCTCGGCTGATCAATCATTGATCGGGCAACTGCGTTCCTCTGATCCCGACACCCTGATCGCCTTCCATCTGGCCCTTGCCCAGGCCTATGCCGAGGCAGGGCTGAAGGATGAGGCGATCAAGGCCTATCAGGACGCCCTGACCGCCATCCTGCAGTTCAGGGGGCAGGGCGACATCTCCATGGCGGCGCCGATGGAGGCGGTGGCGCGGCTGTCGGACACCCCGGCGAGGAAGGCCCAATGGCTGCTGACCGCCTATGATCTGCGCGAGGGCGTCTGGGGGCGGGGCAACCAGAACCTCAAGCCCTGGCTGGACGAGCTGAACGCGGCGCGGGTCTCGGCGGGGCTGGAGCCCTTCGCTTCGCGGGGCGGAGAGGAGGGGCCGCCGCCTCCGCCGCCTCCGCCGCCCGTTCCCGGCCAGCCGCCCTCGACCGACGGCTTCCGCGAGGTGCAGGTCTGGTACGCCACCCACCGCGCCCCGACCGGCGACCTGACACCCGCCACCTTCTACGGCGGCCAGAGGGCAGAACTGTCGTTCGGCGTCGCCGAGGTCAGCGTGCCCAACAACCGCAATCCGGGGACTATTCCGCGCCCCTCGATCTGGACCCTGGAGTTCCGGCCCGATCCCGAGAAGCACATGATCCTGAACAGCGTGACCCCGGTCACGGATCGCGACGCCTTCTTCCAGCGCGTTTCCTCGGTGGTGGCGCGCAGCCAGCAGAAGGAGGTCTTCGTCTTCATCCACGGTTACAACACCAGCTTCGAAGGCGCGGCGATCCGCACGGCCCAGCTGGCGGTCGACATGAACCTGGACGGGGCGCCGATCCTCTATTCCTGGCCGTCGCGGGCCAGTCTGCTGGGCTATCAGGCCGATACGCGCACCGTTGCGGATCAGGCCCTGTTGAACGAGGTGGCGGACTTCCTGACCGACGTCGCCAACCGCACCGGGGCGACGCGGGTGCATCTGGTGGCCCACTCCATGGGCAACCGGGTGCTGGAGCGGGCGCTGGACGTGATCGCGGCGCGGACACCCAACCAGCCGCCGATGTTCAATGAGGTGGTGTTCGCCGCCGCCGACGTCGGGGTGGACGAGTTCGAGGCGACCTGGCCGCGTATCCTGCACACCGGCCGCCGCTTCACCCTCTATGCCTCACAGCGCGACCGGGCGCTGCAGATCTCGCAGCAGGTCAACCGGATGCAGAGGGTCGGGGACGCGCGCAACATCATCGTGCGCGACGGGCTGCAGACGGTGGACACCACGGCGGCCTCGGGCGGGCTGCTGGGCCACGACGACTTCGCCGGCAGCGCCCTGGCCGACTTCCGGGCGGTGATGTGGCTGTCGCTGGCGCCCGAGAAGCGCTGCGTGCTGGAGACCGCCCAAGCGGCGCAAGGCCAGCGCTACTGGGCCTTCGGCGGCGGCTGTCCGGAGCAGGAGTTCGTCGAGGACACCGAGACGGTCCGCGCCGACGGCGGCATCGACAAGGCCCTGGCCAAGCTGGACGCCGACACGGCCAAGGCGGCGATCGTGGCCCGGGCGGCGCTGGTGAGGAAGCGCGAGCGGCTGGCGGCGATGTTCGGGATCAGTCAGTCGATTGCGGGAGAGACCACGTCTCCGGCGGCGCCCAGTCCGGCCGGCGCACCGTAACGGGACGACCCTCGACGGTCAGATCGCCGTCGATCCGGTCGAGGCGGAGGAGGGCGATAGCCGAGCCTTCCGCGCCCGTCATCACCTCGCCCGCGCGCCGGTCGCCGTTCAGCAGGACCTCGGCCCCAACGGCGGGCGCCGGGCCGTCGAAGGCGATGGGCAGCATACGGTTGCGGATCGCGCCGCGGCGCTTCATGCGCGATGTCGTCTCCTGGCCGACGAAACAGCCCTTGGCGAAGTCGATGCCGTTCAGCAGATCGAAGTCCGCCTCGATCGGATAGGTGCGGTCCACGGCCATGTCGCGCGCCGGATCGGGCACGCCGACGGTCAGACGATGGGCGTCGTAATCGGCCTCGGTCGCGGTGGTGGTGCCGGTCTCGCCGTAGCGGCGGCCGCCGAGCAGAGCCGTGCGCGGATCGGCGACGAAGTCGTCGGCGACCTCGGGCCATGAGGCCGTGACCGGGCGGTCGTCGGCGGCGACATCGACCCTGGCCCGGAGTTTGTACATCGTCAGCCGCTGGATCAGGGCCTCGCGCCGGTCGGCGGCGACATCCAGCAGGACAGCGTCCCGGTCGCCGAACAGGAAGAGGTCGAATAGCAGCCGTCCGGGCGGGGAGAGCAGGGCGCCGAAGCGCAGTTCGCCTTCACCCAATGTCTCGACATTCTGGGTCAGAAGATTGTTCAGAAAGGGCTTTGCATCCTCACCCGACACACGGATCAGGGCGCGGCTGTCGAGGTGGGCGGTGCTTGTCATGCGGCCAAGATAGGGTTGGCGCGTTCTGGGGGCGAGGCCCACCCACTCATCTTTCCGGGAATGTTTTCCACTGAACCCGGTTGAACTGCCTGTTTCATCTCTCTGAACCTTCGATAGAATCCGTATACGGTCCATCCATGGCGGCGCGTTTTCCCATTCTCTACATCGCCGAGGCCGAGGCTGAGGCCGCCGTTCTGTCGTCCGGCGTGCTGGCCTACCTCGTCGAGGCCATGCCCCAGGCGACCTTTACGGTGGTGGGGTCGCCCGCGACCTCGCCCCTGTTCGCCGACGTCCCGCGCCTCGACAAACTGCTGACCCTGGACCGCGACGGCCGGTTCGAATGGATCGCCCTGTGGAACCAGGTGCGGGAGACGAAGTGGGGTCTGGTGGTCGACATGCGCGGTTCGACCCTGTCGGGCAGGCTGAAGCGGCAAAAGCGGGCCGTGCGGGGCAAGGACAATCCCGAATTGCATGCCGTCGAGCAGGCCGCCGACATCCTGAAGCTGGACGAGGTCCCGCCACCGAAGCTGTTCATCGGCGAGGAGACGCAGGCGGCCGCCGACGCCCTGGTCCAGCCGGACGGCAAGCCGATCCTGGCCATCGGGCCGGGCGCGGACTGGATCGGCAAGCGCTGGCCCGCCGACCGCTATTCGCGCATCGCCGCCGCCCTGCTGGCCGACGACGGGCCGCTGGCGGGCGGGCGGCTGATGATCGTGGGCGAGGAGGCTGACCGCGACCTGGCCCACACCATCCGCCTGGCCGTGGCGCGCAACCGGGTGATCGAGACGCAAGGACGGCTGACGCGGCTGCAGACCGCCGCGGCCCTGTCGCACGCCTCTCTCTACGTCGGGGCGGACTCGATCTGGACCCAGCTGGCGGTCGCCGCGGGCGTGCCCTCGGTCGCAGCCTTCGGTCCCTCGGACGAGACGAAGGTCGGGCCATGGCAGGGCGCATCCGTGCGCGGTCCGCGCTCGCTGGACGAGTTCAAGGCGCTGGATCCCAAGCTCAACCAGGCCATCCAGCATATGATGGACCTGCCCGCCGAACGGGTGCTGAAGGCGGCGAAGAAGCTGCTGGCCTCGCGTCGCTAGAGCCCGGCCACCGCGCCCGGAACCCAGGCCTCCAGCGCCGCAGTGTTGGTGATGTCGCCGGGGAAGGGGACCGCCGGATCGAAGGGGCCGAACAGGGGCGGGGCCGAAAGAGCCGCCTTCTGGAGCGTGCTGAACCCGCCCAGACCGGACGGCAGGTCGACCGAGCGGACCTCCATATAGCGGGTGGGCGCATTGGTGGCGGCGCCGACCTGGATCGCGCCCAGCCGCAGCAGGTGATCGACCACCAAGGTACAGGAACTGAAGCAGGCGGCGTCGGTCAGGACGACCAGCTTGCCCGGGAACAGCGGGTGCGGCGGCGGCGGAAGCTGGGTGCGTTCGGTCGCGACCGTGCAGCCGTCCAGCGAGGCGGTCAGGGGGCGACCGGCGGCGAGGGCGGCGTCCATTTCGGCCCCTTCGGCGTTCCAGTAGTCGGCAGAGTCCGGCATCCGTGCGGCGTAGGCGGCGAGACTCTTGCGGTTGTCCGGCGAGGCGCGCCAGACGGTGGGGCAGTCGCCGCCGCCCGAGGACGAGATGGCCTTCATCGGCTCGTCACCGAGCAGGATCGATGCGACCTGATCACCGAAGCGGGAGTTGCCGCCGCCGTTGCCGCGCAGGTCGATGACCACCATAGGCGCGGCGCGCAGCTCGGCCTGTCTGGCGCGCACGGCCTCGACGACGGGGGCCACGGAGTCGTCGAAGGATTCGAAGGCGATCCAGCGGGCCTCGCCGACGGCGCGGACGCCATAGCCCGCGTGGCCGGTCAGGCGGCGGCCGGCGCGGATGCGGGGGAAGTCCTCGGCCGTGACCGGACGCCAGTTCAGTGCGACATCGAGCGGCTGGCCTTCGGCCTCGAACCGGCACTGGCGCGGGCGGGCGATGAAGGGATTGCCGTCGTCCAGCACGACCCAGATGGAGTTGACGGTCAGCTGGGCGGCGATGTCGGGGTCCGGGACGCGATCAGCGGTGCGCTCCCGCAGCAGGGTCGCCGCCGGGGTTCCGTCGCAGGCGACCAGCCGCGCGCCCTCGGTCGGGCCGCCGGGCTCGGTGACGGTCACGACGAGATCGACGCCACGTTTGACCACCATGAAGCCGGGCCAGCTCTTGACCGGCAGGCCGCTCTTCGGCGCCCAGGCGATGTGGTCGTCGCCGAGGCCAGAGGCGAAGCCGCGCAGGGTGGCGGCCATGCCGTCGGCGTCCCGGACCTGAGGAACCCGGGCTTGAGCCTTCGTCAGGCTGGCGGCGAAGCGGGCGGTGAAGGCGGCGTCGCCGACCTCGGGGACCATGGCCGGGTGGTTGTCGCGGATCAGGGAGGCGGCGGCCTCCAGATCCGTGCGCGTCAGGGCGGGCCAATCGGTCGGGCTTTCCTGAGCAAAGGCGGGCGCCGACAGGCACGCGGCCGCGAGGGCCAGAACGAGGCGGATCAGCGGTTTCATGGGGCGCTCCGGGAACGGCCGAGCTTCCGATGGGGGTCGCGTCGCTTCAAGTGAAACTCTCGCAATGCTTTCCCCGGTCCGAGGAGGCGTCTAGAACCGGCGCGCCCGAGACAGCTTCAGGATTCCCGCCATGACCAAGACCTATGACCTGATCGTGCGGGGCGGCGAGGTCTGTAATCACGCCGGGCGCGGGATGGCGGACGTGGGGATCAACGACGGCCGCGTCGAGTTCGTCGGCGACCTGTCGCAGGCCTCGGCGGGCGAGACCTTCGACGCCACCGGCCTGACGGTCCTGCCGGGCGTGATCGACACCCAGGTCCACTTCCGCGAGCCGGGGCTGGAGTGGAAGGAAGACCTTGAGAGCGGATCGCGCGCGGCGGCCCTGGGCGGCGTCGTCGCCGTGTTCGAGATGCCGAACACCAATCCCAACACCACCGACCCGGACACCATGGCCGACAAGCTGGCAAGGGCGAAGGACCGGATGTGGACCGACCACGCCTTCTACATCGGCGGCACCCACGGCAATGCGTCGATGCTGGGCGAGCTGGAGCGTCTGCCCGGCTGCTGCGGCATCAAGGTCTTCATGGGCGCCTCGACCGGGACCCTGCTGGTCGCCGACGACGACGGGGTGCGCGAGGTGCTGCGCCATGTGAAGCGGCGCGCGACCTTCCACTCCGAGGACGAATACCGTCTGGTCGAGCGGCGCCCGCTGGCCCGCACCGGCGACTGGACCAGCCACCCCGAGGTGCGCGACGCCGAGAGCGCCATCCGCTCCACGAAGCGGCTCGTGGCCCTGGCCCGCGAGACCGGCGCGCGGATCCACGTCCTGCACGTCACGACGGCCGAAGAGATCGAGTTCCTGGCCGACAACAAGGACGTCGCCACCGTCGAGGTCACGCCCCAGCACCTGACGCTGGACGGTGATGAGGCCTATGCTCGCCTCAAGGGGCTGGCCCAGATGAACCCGCCGATCCGCAGCCAGCCGCATATCGCCGGCCTGTGGCGCGGCATCGAGCACGGCGTCGCCGACGTCCTGGGCTCGGACCATGCGCCCCATACGCTGGAAGAAAAGGCGCGGCCCTATCCGGCGTCGCCGTCGGGCATGCCGGGAGTGCAGACGCTTGTCCCGGTGATGCTGACGCACGTGGCCAACGGGCGGCTTTCGCTGGAGCGGTTCGTCGACCTGACCTCGGCGGGCGCCAACCGGGTGTTCGGCACGGCGGGCAAGGGGCGGATGGCCGAGGGCTATGACGCCGACCTGACCATCGTCGACCTGAAGGCGAAGAAGACCCTGATCCACGCCGACATGGCCACCCGTTCGGGCTGGACGCCGTTCGACGGCTTCGAGGCGACCGGCCTGCCGATGGCGACGATCATCCGCGGCCGCACGGTGATGCGCGACGGCGAGCTGATCGGTAAGGCAGGCGGCCGTCCCGTGCGCTTCCAGGAGACGCTGAAGCCGTGACGAAGCCCGGGGGCAGGCTGGGTCTGATCGGCTTCGGCGCCTTCGGGCGGCTGACCGCGCGCCATCTGTCGGAACGGTTCGAGATTTTGGCCTATGATCCGGTGGCGACGGATGATCTTGGGCTGGTTCAGCTGACCGGTCTGGCGGAAGCCGCGGCCTGTCCGATCGTCATCCTGGCCGTGCCGGTCGAGGCGCTGGAGGCGACGGTGAAGGCCATCGCGCCGCACGTCGCTCCGAACGCCCTGATCATCGACGTCGGTTCGGTGAAGGTCCTGCCCGCGCGGCTGATGGCCGAAGGGCTGCCGCAGGGCGTGCGGCTGGTCGGGACCCATCCGCTGTTCGGGCCCCAGAGCGGCAAGGACGGGATCGCGGGCCTGAGGATCGCCGTCTGTCCGATCAACGATGATCGGGCGGCGCGGCGGGTCGCGGCCTTTTGCAGGAAGATTCTGGGGCTGAAGGTCTTTGCCGTCTCGCCCGAGGATCACGACCGCGAGGCGGCGGTGGTGCAGGGGCTGACCCATCTGATCGCCCGGGTCCTGTTGGCCATGGAGCCTTTGCCGAGCCGGATGACGACCGCCAGCTTCGAGCGGATCATGCAGGCGGTGGAGATGGTGCGCCACGACAGCCCGGCGGTGTTCCGGGCCATCGAACGCGACAATCCGTTCGCCGCCGGGGTCCGCGAGCGGTTCTTCGCCCTGGCGGACGAGGCGCGCGCGGAACTGGACGGTCCCGAGAGTTAGTGGGCCTTGATGAAGGCCGCGACGGCGTCGACGACGCCGGGGGCGAGCGGCAGGCTCGGGTCGCGGTAAGTCGCGGCGTTGCCGGCGGGGTCGGCGGGCGCGACCTTGAGCACATGATTGACACCCTCGAACGGGACGAGGGTCGCGTCCGGGCGGGCGGCTGACAGGGCCTCGGCGTCGGTCATCTTCACCTGCAGGTCCGTCGTGCCCTGGCCGATGAACAGCGGACCGCGATACGCCGCGGCCAGCTTCGCTGGATCGAGCGGCAGCCAGGAGATCAGATAGGGCTGGACCGAGGGGCGGAAGAGGGCGGCCAGCTGGGGCGGGGCGTCGGGGACGGTGCGGCCGGCCTCGAGCTCGGACAGGGCCGAGAAGGCCTGGGTCTTCAGCGGCTCGGGCATGCCGGCCATCTGCTCGCGCAGGACCGTGGCGGCCGGGCGGCCCGCGCCGGACAGGGAGATGAGGCCGCAGATCCTGTCGTCGGGCGTCTGGACGGCCTCGAGGGCGACGAGCGAGCCTTCGCTGTGCCCGATCAGCCAGGCGCAGGGTTTGCCAGCGCGGGTCGCGGCCTCGGCGGCCCAGGCGCGGGCGTCGGCGGCGTAGGCGTCGAAGCGGAGATCGGCCTCGCCGGTCAGGGCGAAGGCGCTGGCGCCGATGCCGCGTTTGTCGATGCGCAGGGTGGCGATGCCTTCGGCCGCCAGCCCCTCGGCCAGCAGGCGGTAGGTCCCGGCCGAGACGCCGAGCGGATTGTTCCCGTCGCGGTCGGTGGGGCCCGAGCCCGGGATGATGACGGCGACGGCGGTGGTCTGGCCCGCCGGGGTCAGCAGGGTCCCGTGCAGGGGCGAGGGCTGGGCGGGGAGGGCGACGTCGGTGGACGTCTGTTCCGTGGCGGCAAGCGTCAGGGCGCCCGCGAGCAGGAAGGTCAGCATCGTTCAGTCTCCGAAAAAGAGGGTGGGACGCGAAATCAGAAGGGCTGGCGGTCGGGATCGGTCCGCCACACGCGCCAGCTTTCGAACACGGCGAGGACGGCGCTGACGATGACAAAGGCGAAGAAGGCCTGCAGACCCAAAGGCTGGGGCATGAAGGTGGCGAGGATCACGGCGCCGATCCCGCCGAAGAACCAGAGCCGACCGGCGAGACGGTTCGATCGGTCCCACGCGGTGCGGCTCTTGTAGGCCCAGGGCGTCTTGACCCCGACCCATGGATTGGGGCCGACGCGGCCGAGCAGGGCGCCCAGGGCGGCGAACAAAAGGCCGAGGGCCGCCATCATCGTCCCCGGACCGTCAGCGCGCTCGCCGACCCCGCCGAGGCTGAAGGCAGTCATCGTCAGGGCGATGACGACGAAGGCGATCAGGAGTACGGCCTGGCCGGCCTTGAGCCCACGGCTGCGCGCAGCGTCGCCATCCTCCTCCGCTCTCGCCGCCGCCAGTCCGAGGGCGCCGCCCAACACAAGGCCGAGGATGGCCATGCCGCCGATCAGCAGAGCCAGTTCGGTCCGGTCGCCCCAGCCGTCGACCTGTCCCGAGCGGTTGAAATGCATGGGAATGTCGCCGGTCGGGCCGTTGATGGCCGTGTTCCCGGCCAGGATCATCTGGGCCGCGAAGGCGAGCCCGGTCAGCTTATCGAGCGGCGTGAGTTTCAGGGTCATGTTTCGGTCTTCCCCTTGGGTGTGGGCAGCGGCCTGCCGGTCGTTTCGCCCGTCCCCGCGATTTCCATGAGGAAGGCCATGGCCTCCTCGACGGCGGAGATCTCCAGCCGGTAGCGGATGGTCTGCCCCTCGCGCTCGGGGCTGACGAGGCCAGCCTCCTTGAGCGCGTTCAGATGGCCGGTGATGGTCGGCCAGCTCATGTCGAAGGCGGCGGCGATGTCGCCGGACGCCATGGGGCCCTTGCGCAGCATCGCGACGATGCGGCGGCGGACCGGGTGCGACAGGGCCTTGAACAGGGTGTTCATGAGGCAGGACCCTAATTAGGGACTTTCCTAATCGCAAGCCTTATTTCGGCAGTTGCCTAAGAAGGCCGACGCCGGCTTTTGCGAAAGGCTTGCAAGCGAGGCGAGGACCGGGTTGAACCGGCGCATCATTGAAGGAGCCCGCCATGAACATCAGCGACCAGATCGTCCTCGTCACCGGCGGGGCGCGCGGCGTGGGGGCGGCGGTGGTCCGGGCCTTTGCGGGCGAGGGCGCGCGGGTGGTGATCAACTGGCGCGCCAGCGGCGACCGGGCCGAGGCCCTGGCGGCCGAGCTGGGTGACCGGGTCATGGCGTATCAGGCCGACGTCGCCGACCGTTCGGCGGTCGAGGCCATGGTCGCGGCGGTCGAACACCGCTTCGGTGGGCCGATCACCACGGTGGTCAACAATGCCCTGGACTACAGCTTCAACGGCGATGCGCGCTCGGTCCTGACCGACATCGGCTGGGCCGAGATGGAGAGCCAGTTCTCGACCGTGGTGCGCGGCGCCCTGAACGTCATCCAGGCCTGCGTGCCCGGCATGTGCCGCCATGGGGGAGGGCGCATCGTCAACATCGGCACCAACCTGTTCCAGAACCCGGTCGTGCCCTATCACGACTACACCGCCGCCAAGGCCGCGCTTCTGTCCCTGACCCGCACGGCGGCCGGCGATCTGGGGCCCAAGGGGATCACCGTCAACATGGTCTCGGGCGGCCTGCTCCGGACCACGGACGCGAGCGCCGCCACGCCCGACGCCGTCTTCGACCTGATCGCCGGCATGACGCCGCTGCGGTCGGTGACGACGCCGGAAGAGTTCGCCGACGCGGTCCTGTTCTTCGCCTCGCCGTGGAGCCGGGCCGTGACGGGGCAGAACCTGGTGGTCGATGGGGGGCTGGTGAGGGATTGAGGCTGTCTCCTCCCTGTCGCGCAGCGATGGGGAGGTGGCGCGGCG
>DBBK01000086.1:9703-9889 GCA_002292165.1 Brevundimonas sp. UBA986 | reverse complement strand
GGCCTGGGGTTCGACGCTCAGGCCGCTGACCACATTCAGGGCGCGGACGAAGGGATAGTCGCCGGGCATGCCTTCGACGCCCAGGGGCGAGACGGCGGTCAGGCGGATGAAATAGGGGCCGTCGGGCAGGGGGTAGATGTCGATCTTCGCCTCGCCGGGCCGGGACTGGCCGTCGCTGACGACATT
>DBBK01000086.1:0-9696 GCA_002292165.1 Brevundimonas sp. UBA986 | reverse complement strand
CGCTCCCGCCTCGGGCGTCAGGGCGAAGGACAGCATGCCGCCGGCCTGAAGGGCGTTGTCCGCGACCCAGGCGGGCTCGGGCAGGAGGTCGACCAGATCAGCCTTGCCGTCGGCGATGGCCACGCCCTGACGCGGGGCGGCGAGCAGGGGCTCCAGGCCTTCGGGCGCGACATGGACCGATCCGCCCAGGACCTCGGTCTGGGCGCGGTCGGCGCCGCCGTCATAGCCGATGCGGAACTCGGTGCCGCGCACGGCCGAGGCGGACAGGGGAGTACCGACGCGGAAGCCGCCGGGGGAGCGGACCGGAGCGGCGTGGAACTCGGACCGGCCGCCCATGACGGTGATCTCCTGATCCACGGCGCCGTTCAGGACATAGGCGCGCAGGCGTGTCAGGCGCACGCGGCTCATCGACGGCACGGCGACGGTCCCGCCGTCGGGTAGGCTGAAGCGGGCGTTGGAGTTGGCGCCGGTCTCGATCTCGGCGCCCTCTCCGATCACGGCGCCGACGCGGGTCGCCGTCGTGGCCGCGCCCTGGCGCAGGCGCACGTCGCCGCGGAAGGTGACCAGCCGGGCCTGGACCGGGCGGGTCTTCAGCAGGGCGGCCGGAAGCCGCAGGGTCGTACCGACGGACAGCCGCAGGGGGTCGGCGACGCCGTTCAGCGTCTGGAGCTCGCGCCAGTCGGATTCGCGTTCCAGATGGGCGCCGGCGATGCTGCGCAGGGTGTCGCCCGACCGGACCACATAGCTGAATGTCTCACCCGAGGTTCGAACCTGTGGCGTGGGCGTGGGTTCGGCCCAGGCTGTGCCCGACAGGCCGGCGAGCGCCAGCCAGGCGGCGGCTCCCATGGCGGCAAGCCGGGCGATCCTCATCAGGTCTCTCCGTCTGCGGTCCCAGCGGTCGGCGTCTCGAGCCGCTCCAGACGGTATCCATAGCTGTAGACGGGGGCCAGACGGAAGCCCGCATCGGGCCGCAGGTTCAGCTTGGAGCGCACACGCGAGATGTGCATGTCCAGGGTGCGGCTGTTCAGGTCCGGATCGCTGCCCCAGACGCTGTCCAGCAGATAGGAGCGGGACAGGGCCCGGTTCAGGTTGCGCAGCAGGATCAGGGCGACGGCGAACTCCTTGGCCGTCATGGCCACGGGCTGGCCATTGGCGCTCGCCGTGCCGGTGGACGGATCCAGGGCGACGTGACCATGGACCTCGGCGGCCTGGGCCTCGGGCGCGCCATAGGCGCGGCGCAGCAGGGCGTGGATACGGGCCTGGAGCACCGCCTTGGAGACGGGCTTGGTCAGGAAGTCGTCGGCGCCCGCGCCCAGACCCTCGACCACATCGGCGTCGTCAGAACGGCTGGTGACCAGCAGGATCGGCGGCGGCGGGGTCAGGTTCTTCTGGGCCCAGCGCACGACCTCGACGCCCGACTTGTCCGGCAACTGCCAGTCCAGAATCAGCAGGTCGAAGGTCTCGCGGCGCAGGGCCGAGAGCAGGGCGTTGGCGCGCGAGAAACCGGACCCCTCAAAGCCGGCTTCGGCGATGATGTCGAGGATCAGATCCAACTGTACGCGGTCGTCGTCGAGGGTGGCGATCTTCATGGTGGTCCATATCGGTCGTCGGGGGCGGCCGGTCGGGCGCGTCGGGAAGGCGGCATAATGCCCTTACCCGCGCCGGAAGATTGTAAAATCTCGTATCCCGGGAGATCGGGCGGCCACGTTCGGCCACAGCGGGCGTTTCGCCACGCGCTGAAGGGACGCGATCCGGGACGGACGCCTCAGACCGTGCGGAGTTCCGGCCAGTAGAGCCGAATCGGATTGTCGATCAGCAGCCCGCGCTGGAGTTCGGGCGTAACGGCGATACGGGGAATGACGTCGACCAGATGGCCGTCGTCGGGGACGTCATCCTGCATGTTCGGATGCGGCCAGTCGGTGCCCCACAGGACGCGGTCGGGATAGCGTTCGACGATCGGGCGCACGACCTCGACGAAGTCGTCCCACGGGTCGCCCTGGGCCGAGAGGCGGTCGGGACAGGTGACCTTGGTCCAGATGTCGTCGCGGCTGTCCATCAGGGCCTTGAAGGCGGTGATCTCGGCGCCGTCCGGTCCCTGGGACATCGAGGGGCGGCCCATGTGGTCGATGACGATGGGCGTCGGGATGGCGGCGAGGAAGGGCAGCATCTCCTCGAGGATATCGGCCTCGAAATAGATGACCACATGCCAGCCCAGGGCCTGGATGCGGTGGGCGACCTCCAGGAACCTGTCCTTGGGCGCGTCATCGACCAGGCGCTTGAGGAAGTTGAAGCGGACGCCGCGAATGCCGCCCTCGTGAAGGGCCTTCAGCTCGGCATCGGTGATGGCCGGATCGACCACGGCGACGCCGCGCGCCATTCCGTTAGACTTCGCGATGGCGTTCAGGGTCGCGGCGTTGTCCGTGCCGTGGCAGCTGGCCTGGACGATGACGTTGCGGCTGAAGCCGAGGTGGTCGCGCAGGGCGAACAGCATGTCAGGGCCGGCGTCCTCGGGCAGGTATTTGGCCCTGGCGCTGAACGGGAACTCGGCCATCGGGCCGAAGACGTGGCAGTGGGCGTCGACCGCGCCGGGCGGGGGCGTGAAGCGCGGCTTCGACGGGGCCGGATGCCAGCTGACGATGCGTTCGACGGTGTCGGTGCTCATGCGAAGACGGTCCCATCCATCAGCTTGCGGGCGGTGCGGAGCATGGCGGCGATGATCACGGCGCCGCTGTCATCCAGTTCCATGACACAGGTGGTCTCGCCTGTCGGGTGTTCGACCGACAGGGTCTTGCGGCGCCCCTCCGGGACAACGGCGACCTCGGCGGCGGGCGAGCCTTCCATCAGGCAGGCGGTGGCCAGGCTGACAGCGGCCAGGACGCCGACCGAAGCGTGGGCGCGGCGGGGAATGAAGCTGCGAACGGTGATCGCGCCGCCGTCGCGGGGCGGGGCGACCAGCAGCATCTTGGGCACCGACTTGTCGGCGACGTCGCCCAGATTCATCATCGGCCCGACGATCAGGCGGATGGCCTCGATGCGCGCTTTCAGGGCCTCGTCGGCGTCGAGTTCGTCGCGGGTCTCATAGCCTGTCGCGCCCACGTCGGCGGCCTTGAACACCACGCAGGGCATGCCGTTGTCGATCAGGGTCAGGCGCACGCCATCGACCTCATCGACCGCCCGGCCGGTGGGCAGCAGGGCGCCGCAGCTGGAGCCGGCCGTGTCGCGGAACTCCAGCGGCACGGGGGCGGCGGTCCCGGGAACGCCATCGATGCGGGCGTCGCCGGCGTAGTCGACCACGCCGCCGGGCGTGCGGATGGTGGCGACGGCGGTCTGGCCGGTGTTGACCATGAAGATGACGACGCGGGTCTCGTCCCCGGTCGCCGCCACCAGCCCCCGCTCCAGGGCGAAGGGACCGACGCCGGCGAGGATGTTGCCGCAGTTCTGCCTGTCCGTGACGATGGCCTGATCGACGAAGACCTGCAGGAACAGATAGTCGACGTCGACGCCCGGGCGGTCGGATTTCGAGACCACCGCGACCTTGGAGGTCAGGGGATCGGCGCCGCCCATGCCGTCGATCTGGCGCGGATCGGGCGAGCCCATGACGCGCAGCAGGAAGGCGTCCCGGTCGGCGATGTCGGATGGGAGGTCCTCAGCGAGGAAGTAGCCACCCTTCGACGTGCCGCCCCGCATCCACATCACATTGGCCGAAGTGGGGGCTATCGCTCGTGGCGCGGCCCCTCGCTGCTTGAGCCCCGGGGCGTCGGCGGCGCTAGACATACTTCAGGCCCATCTTCTCCAGCTTGCCGCGCATGTCGTAGATGTCGAGGCCCAGTTCGCCGGCGGCGAGGCGGACGCGCTTGGCCTCCTCCAGCGCCTCGCGGGCCCGGGCCTTTTCCAGCACCGCCTCGGCTTCTGTGCGTGGCACGACGCAGACGCCGTCGTCATCGGCGATGATCACGTCGCCGGGATGGACCAGAGCGCCGGCGCAGACGATGGGCACATTGACCGAGCCGAGGGTGGCCTTGATCGTGCCCTGGGCATGGACCGCGCGAGACCAGACGGGGAAGTTCATCTGCGTCAGGTCCCGGACGTCGCGCACGCCCGCGTCGATGATCAGGCCGCGGCAGCCGCGGGCCTGGGCTGAGGTGGCCAGGAGGTCGCCGAAATAGCCGTCGGTCGAGGGGCTGGTGGGGGCCAGGACCAGGACGTCGCCGTCCTGAAGCTGTTCGATGGCGACGTGGATCATCCAGTTGTCGCCGGGCGGGGCCGAGATGGTCACGGCCGAGCCGGCGATCCGGGCGCCGGGATAGATGGGGCGCATATGGGGGGCGAGCAGGCCCGTCCGCCCCTGCGCCTCATGCACGGTGGCGACACCGCAGGCGGCGAGGCCGTCGAGGGTCGAAAGGCTCGCGCGCTCAACGGAGGTGACGACGATGCCGGACATGTTGGACCCTCAGCGTGGCGGTTTGACGGTATTGCGAGCGATGCCCCGAGTACGCCAATGGGAAAACTGGCGTCCCTATTAGCCTGTGCTAAGTTTGGGTCGTGAAGCCGTTCGATCTCAATATCCGTCACCTCCGCGCCGTGGCCGCCGTCGTGGACACGGGCAGCATCAGCGCGGCCGCGCGGGTGGTGAACTTGACCCAGCCCGCCATCACCCAGGGGATCGCCAAGCTGGAGCGGCAGATCGGCCTGCCGCTGTTCGAGCGGCGGCCCGGCGGGATGGTCCCGACTCCCGCCGCCGAACTGCTGGCGCCGCGCGTCATGGCCGCCATCCGGCTGATGGACAGCCGCCATGCGACGGCGGCCCAGGTCAGCGCCTTTTTGGCCCTGGCGCGGTGCGGGAGCTATGCGGCGGCGGCGGCGGAGACGGGCCTGTCGGAGCCGTCGCTGCACCGGGCCGTGGGCGACCTGTCGCTGGCGGTGGGCCACATCCTGGTCGAGCGGCGCGGCAAGGGGGTGGCCCTGACCCCGCGCGGCGTGGGGGTGGCGCGGCGCTTCCGGCTGGGCGAGTCGGAGCTGAGGTCGGCTCTGTTCGAACTGGCCCTGCTGGAGGGGCGCGAGGTCGGGCGGATCACCGTCGGCGCCATGCCCCTGTCGCGCGCCCGGCTGCTGCCCGCCGCCGTCACGGCGTTTCACGCGCTTCACGGCGACATCAGCGTGGGCATCGTCGAGGGTTCGCACGCCGAACTGGTCGGTCCCCTGCGCGACGGGGAGATCGACCTGATGGTCGGCGCCCTGAGGCCGAAGTCCACCGACGACAGCATCATCCAGACGCCCCTGTTCGAGGACCGGCCGGTGATCCTGGCGCGGGCGGGGCATCCACTGGCAGGCGGGAAGGGGCCGATCACTCCGGAGGCCATGACGGCCTATCCGTGGATCACCCCGGCCGAGGGCACGCCGCTGAGGGCCCAGTGGCAGGCGATGTTCGCGGCGGCGGGTGCGGTGGCGCCGGCGGTGCCGATCGAATGCGGCTCGGTCATCATGGTGCGGCAGATGCTGCTGCACAGCGACTTCCTGACCCTGTTGTCGCCCGATCAGGTGGCGGTGGAGCTGGAGGCCGGCTGGCTGGCCAAGATCGCCGACGCCCCCGGCGACGTCAGCCGCATTATCGGGGTGACCACTCGCGCCGACTGGCGACCAACGGCCCTGCAACGGCGCTTTCTGGGCGTGCTCAAGGAACAGGCGGAACTCATCGCCGCCGACCCATAGTTCGTATTTGCTGATAGCTCGGCGCACAATCCGATTGGCCGGGATCGACCGGCTTGCCTAAGCCGGATCGCATGACGGACACCTCCGACATCATCGCCGTGATCGGCTTCGGCGAGGCCGGACAGACCTTCGCTTCGGCGGGGAGCTGGGGTGCGCGGGCCAGGGTCCATGACCGGCTGACCGACGCCGCCGCGACGCGCGAGGCCAAGCGGGCCGACTATGCGGCAGCGGAGGTGCGCGGCTGCGAGACGGCGGCGGAAGCCGTCGCGGGCGCGGGTGCGGTGATCGCCCTCGTCACCGCCGATCAGGCTCTCGGGGTCGCGGTCGAGGCGGCGCGCTCGATCGCGCCGGGCGCCCTCTATCTGGACCTGAACAGCGTCGCGCCCGAGACCAAGCGGTCGGCGGCGCGCGCGGTCGAGGCGGC
This sequence comes from Brevundimonas sp. UBA986, assembly GCA_002292165.1. Lineage (GTDB taxonomy): Bacteria > Pseudomonadota > Alphaproteobacteria > Caulobacterales > Caulobacteraceae > Brevundimonas. Next base: position 3,563 of record DBBK01000086.1, on the reverse strand, counting down.
GGGCGGCCATTATGTCGATGTCGCGGTGATGTCGCCGGTCCAGCCCGCGGCCCTGGCCTCGCCCCTGCTGCTCAGCGGGCCCAAGGCGGAGGCGGCGGCAGCGCTGCTGGCCTCGCTGGACTTCAGCAAGATCCGGGTGGTCGGACCCCAGGTCGGTCGCGCCTCCTCGATCAAGATGATCCGCTCGGTGATGATCAAGGGGCTCGAGGCCCTGAGCGCCGAATGCGTGCTGGCCGCCAGCGAGGCCGGGGTGCTGGACGAGGTCGTGGCCTCGCTGGACGCCAGCTGGCCCGGCGCCGACTGGGGCAGGCGCGCCGACTACAACCTCGACCGGATGATGGTTCACGGCCTGCGCCGCTCCGCCGAGATGGAGGAGGTGGTGCGCACGCTGGAGGATCTGGGCGTCGGCGCGGATATGAGCCGGGGCACGGTCACGCGGCAGGCGAAGATTGGCGCTATGGGCCTGAAGACGCCACCCCAGGGGCTGATCGCCAAGATCGCCGCCCTGCTGCAGAAAAGGGCCAAGGCCGCATGACCCTGATCATCGACTGCCACGGCCACTATACGACCGCGCCCGAGGCCCACACCGCCTGGCGCGACGCGCAGGTCGCCGCCTTCAAGGCCGGACAACCGACGCCCGCCTATCCCGACATCTCCGACGCCGAGATCCGCGAGACCATCGAGCAGAACCAGCTGAAGCTGCTGCGCGAGCGCGGCGCCGACCTGACCATCTTCTCGCCGCGCGCCTCGACCATGGCGCCCCATGTCGGGGACGAGGCGGTCAGTCTGGAATGGGCGCGGCGCTGCAACGACCTGATCGCGCGGGTGGTGGGCCTGTACCCCGAGACCTTCGCCGGGGTCTGTATGCTGCCCCAGTCGCCCAAGGCCGACCTGACCGGCTCGATCGCCGAGCTGGAGCGGTGCGTGAACGAGCTGGGCTTCGTCGGCTGCAATCTGAACCCCGATCCGGGCGGCGGCCATTTCCAGCATCCGCCCCTGACCGACCGCTACTGGTATCCCTTCTTCGAGACGATGGTGGCGCTGGACGTGCCGGCCATGATCCACGTCTCGGGCAGTTGCAATCATGCCCTGCACGCCACGGGGGCCTATTACATCGCCGCTGACACGGTCGCCTTCATGCAACTGATCGAGGGGGACCTGTTCCGGGACTTCCCGACGCTGCGGCTGATCATTCCGCACGGCGGCGGGGCGGTCCCGTATCACTGGGGCCGGTATCGCGGTCTGGCCGACATGCTGAAGAAGCCCGAGCTGGACGGGCACCTGATGAACAACGTCTTCTTCGACACCTGCGTCTATCATCAGCCGGGGATCGACCTGCTGGCCGAGGTGATCGAGACCAAGAACATCCTGTTCGGCTCGGAGATGGTCGGCGCCGTGCGGGGGATCGACCCGCGCACCGGCCAGTATTTCGACGACACCAAACGCTATGTCGACGCGCTCGACATCTCCGACGAGCGCAAGCACGCGATCTTCGAGGGCAATGCGCGCCGGGTCTTCCCGAGGCTGGACGCCATCCTGAAAGGGCAGGGCCGATGAGCGACAGCCAGCCCTCGAAGCAGGACATTCACGCCTATCTGGCCGAGCTGGAGGACATCCCCGGCACCCGGGTGTTCACCGCCGCGCGGGCCCGCAAGGGCTACTGGCTGAACCAGTTCTGCATGACCCTGATGAAGGCCGACAACCGCGAGCGGTTCAGGGCCGACGAGCGGGCCTATCTGGACGAATGGCCGATGACCGAGGCGCAGAAGCAGGCGGTGCTCAAGCGCGACTACAACGCCGCCCTCGACGAAGGCGGCAACATCTACTTCCTGGCCAAGGTCTTCTTCACCGACGAGATCAGCTTCCTGCAGGCCGTGGGGACCATGACCGGGATGAGCCCGGCCGACTATCAGGCGATGATGCTGGCGGGCGGCCGATCCCCCGTCGGCCTGCGCTCCAAGAAGGATCCCTACTGATGGCCCGGATCGCCGCCGGCGTCGCCTCCAGCCACATCCCGGCCCTGGGCGCGAGCATCGACCTCGGCAAGACCGCCGAACCCTATTGGGCGACCTGCTTCGCCGGCTTCGACTGGACCCGCGCCTGGGAGGCGGCCCAGAAGCCGGACGTCGTCATCCTGGTCTTCAACGACCATGCCTCGGCCTTCGACATGAACATCATCCCGACCTTCGCGATCGGCTGCGGCGAGCGTTATGCCTCGGCCGACGAGGGCTGGGGACCGCGCCCGGTGCCCGACGTCATCGGCGATCCGGACCTCGCCTGGCACATCGCCCAGAGCTGTATTCTGGACGAGTTCGACATGACCATCGTCAACACCATGGACGTGGATCACGGCCTGACGGTGCCGCTGAGCCTGATGTTCGGCCAGCCCGAGGCCTGGCCGTGCAAGGTGGTGCCGCTGGCCGTCAATGTGGTCACCTATCCGCCGCCGACCGGCAACCGATGCTACGCCCTGGGCGAGGCCATCGCCCGCGCTGTGGCGTCGTACCCTGAGGATCTGAACGTCCAGATCTGGGGCACGGGCGGGATGAGCCATCAGCTGCAGGGGCCGCGCGCCGGCCTGATCAACGCCGAGTGGGACCAGCGCTTCCTCGACGACCTGACCGCCGACCCGCAACGTCTGCGCCACATCCCGCACATCGAATATCTGCGCGAGACCGGATCCGAGGGCATCGAGCTGGTCATGTGGCTGATCATGCGCGGGGCCTTGGGCAAGGGCGTCAAGGAACTGCACCGGCACTATCACGTGCCCGCGTCGAACACCGCGGTCGGGCACATCGTGCTCGAGCCGGCCGACTGACCTTTCGGAGACCTCCTCATGAAGATCGCACTCGCCGGCGCCGGCGCCTTCGGTGAAAAGCACCTCGACGGGCTGAAGCTGATCGACGGCGTCGAGGTCGTCAGCCTGGTCAGCCGCAATCTGGAGGCCACCCGGGCCGTCGCCGACAAATACGGCATTTCCCACGCCACGACCGAACTGGATGAGGCCCTCGCGCTTCGGGACGTCGATGCGGTCATCCTGTGCACCCCGACCCAGATGCACGCCGCCCAGGCCATCCAGTGCATGGAGGCCGGCAAGCATGTGCAGGTCGAAATCCCGCTGGCCGACAGCCTGGCCGACGCCGAGGCCGTGCTCGCCAAGCAGCAGGAGACCGGTCTTGTCTGCATGGTCGGCCATACCCGGCGCTTCAATCCGAGCCACCAGTACATCCACAACAAGATCCGGGCGGGCGAGCTGAACCTCCAGCAGATGGACGTCCAGACCTATTTCTTCCGCCGCAAGAACATCAACGCCAAGGGCGAGCCGCGCAGCTGGACCGACCACCTGCTGTGGCACCACGCGGCCCATACCGTGGACCTGTTCGCCTACCAGTGCGGGCCGATCGTCAAGGCCAACGCCATCGAGGGGCCGATCCATCCCGAGCTCGGCATCGCCATGGACATGTCGATCCAGCTGAAGAGCGAAAGCGGCGCGATCTGCACCCTGTCGCTGTCGTTCAACAACGACGGGCCTCTGGGGACCTTCTTCCGCTACATCGGCGACA
>DBBK01000242.1 GCA_002292165.1 Brevundimonas sp. UBA986 | reverse complement strand
GATATAGGTGAAGACGGTGAACATGGCGCTGGAGCCGATCACGGTCAGGGCCAGGGCCGAGAGGACCGGCCCCCGGGTCAGGACGCGCAGTTCGTCGGCGACATTGCCGCCCTCGGGCGCCGGCAGGGCGGGCAGGGTCAGGCGCAGGGCGGCCATGACCACCGCGCCGATCCCGGCGATGCCCCAGAACGAGGCGCGCCAGCCCAGGACGTCTCCGGCCCAGGTCGCCAGCGGCACCCCGACGACATTGGCGATGGTCAGGCCCATGAACATGGCCGCGACCGCCCCCGCTCTCCGGTTCGGGGCGACGAGGCCCGCCGCCACCACCGAGCCGACGCCGAAGAAGGCGCCGTGGTTCAGGGAGGTCACGATCCGGGCGATCAGCAGCATCGTATAGTCGCTCGAGACCGCCGACAGCAGGTTGCCGAGGGTGAAGATGCCGACGAGGCCGATCAGCAGGGTCCGTCTGGGAACACGGCCGGTGGTCAGGGTCATCAGCGGCGCGCCGAGCATGACGCCCAGCGCATAGGCGCTGATCAGCAGGCCAGCCGTGGGAATGGTGACCCCAAGGTCGGTGGCGATCACCGGCAGCAGGCCCATGGGGGCGAACTCGGTCACGCCGATGCCGAAGGCGCCGGCGGCGAGGGCGAGGAGGGGGAGGTTCAGTTTCATGGCTGTCTCAGCTCAGACGAGCGGCGGGTTGAGGCGGGCGAAGCCGGCCTGCTGGCGATAAGGGGTGTGGGGGTAGGCGGGCAGGACGTCGCTGGCGGCGTCGAGCGCGGCGACCTGCTCGGGCGTGAGGTTCCAGCCGACCGCGCCGAGGTTCTGGCGCAGCTGTTCCTCGTTGCGGGCGCCGATGATGACCGAGGAAACGGTCGGGCGCTGGAGCAGCCAGTTCAGGGCGATCTGGGGCACGGTCTTGCCCGTCTCGGCGGAGACGGCGTCGAGTGCGTCGACGACGCGGTAGAGGTGCTCGTCCTCCACCGGCGGGGCGAAGACGGCGGTGTCGTGCAGCCGGCTACCGGCCGGGATAGGGGCGTCGCGGCGGATCTTGCCGGTCAGCCGGCCCCAGCCGAGCGGGCTCCAGACCAGGGCGCCGATGTTCTGATCGGCCGCCAGCGGCATCAGGTCGGCCTCATAGGCTCGGCCGATCAGCGAATAATAGACCTGATGGGCGACGAAGCGGGGGCGGGCGTCGCGGTCGGCGACGGCCTGCGCCTTCATCAAGGCCCAGCCCGGATAGTTGGACACGCCGGTGTAGCGGACCTTGCCGGCGCTCACGAGTGTGTCGAGCGTGGCCAGCAGCTCCTCGGCCGGGGTCGAGGCGTCGAAGGCGTGGAGCTGCAACAGGTCGATATGGTCGGTGCCGAGGCGCTTCAGGGCGTCCTCGACCGAGCGGATCAGCCGGCCGCGCGACACGCCCCAGTCGCCGGGGCCGTCGCCGGTGGGAAGGCCGGTCTTGGTCGAGATCAGGACCTCGTCGCGACGGCCCTTGATGGCCTCGCCCAGCACGCGCTCGGAGGCGCCGTCGGAATAGACGTCGGCGGTGTCGAACAGATTGACCCCGGCCTCCAGACAGATGTCGATCAGGCGGCGGGCCTCGTCGACGTCGCTGGTGCCCCAGGCGCCGAACAGGGGGCCGGAGCCGCCGAACGTCCCCGTGCCGAAGCTGAGAACCGGGACCCGCAGGCCCGAGGCGCCGAGTTGACGATATTCCATGACTGACCGCTCCATTGTGTGCCGGGACTGTTTGACAGCGCACAAATGGACGCAGGCCTCGTGCGGGTTTAGTGGGGTCTCAGGCCAAGGATATTTGCTTTGAACGCACAAGTGCAGACGGGAACGGATCGGGCGCGGGAGATGGAGGTCTTCGCCGCCGTGGTCGACGCCGGCAGCCTGTCGGCGGCGGGACGGCGGTTGGGGCTGACGCCCTCGGCGGTCGGGCGGACCGTCGACCGGATCGAGGCGCGGCTGGGCGTGCGGCTGATGCTGAGGACCACGCGGCAGCTGACCCTGTCGGCCGAGGGACAGTCCTATCTGGCGGCGGCGCGGCGCATCCTGACCGACATCGCGGACGCCGAGCAGTCGGTCGCGGACCAGGGCGCGCCGAGGGGACGGCTGCGGGTCAGCGTCGCCCTGGCCCACGGACGGCTGGTCATCGTCCCGCTGCTGCGCGAGTTCACCGCGCTTCACCCGCACATCCTGGTCGATATCGGCCTGACCGACGGGCTCGTCGATGTGGCGGCGGGGCAGGCGGACGTGGCGATCCGCTTCGGCCTGCTGGCCGACAGCGGTCTGACGGCGAGGAAGCTGGGCGAGACCGGTCGGGTGGTGGTCGCCTCGCCCGACTATCTGGCGCGGCGGGGCGAGCCCAAGGTTCCTGAGGACCTGCTGGACCACGACTGTCTGAACTTCAACTTCCGCCGCGCCGAGCCGGTCTGGCCGTTCCGCCGCGACGGCCGCGACTTCGCCCTGACGGTGCACGGGCCGGTCGAGGCCAACAACGGCGAGACCCTGACCCAGCTGGCGCGCGACGGGGTCGGCATCACCCGGGTGGGGGCGTTCAGCGCCGTGGACGACATCCGCGAGGGGCGGCTGGTCCCCCTGCTGGAGGCCTTCAACCCCGGCGACCGCGAGCCGATCCACGCGGTCTTCGTCGGCGGCGCCAATATGCCGGCGCGGGTCCGGGTTTTCGTCGACTTCCTGACGGAGCGGCTGGCCTAGGAGGCCTTCACCCGTTCGCAATGACCGGCGAAGCCCGCCACGAAGGCGCCGAGGCGACGGGCGATGGCCTCGTCGATCAGGTCGCCGTTCTCGTTGAAGACCGAACCGGCGCGCTGGACCATCAGACGCTCACCGGCCCAGTGGTCGGCGCCGAGGGTGCGCAGCACGGGCAGCCAGGCGGCCTGGCTCATGATCGTGCCGAAGCCGCCCGGCGAGGCGCCCAGCACCGCCACCGGCCGTCCGCCGAAGACACGGCCGATGTCCGACGACGGGCGGCTGAGCCAGTCGATGGCGTTCTTGAACACCCCGGGGATGCCGTTGTTGTACTCGGGCGTGAACAGCATCAGGCCGTCGGCGCCGAGGATCAGGTCCTTGAGCGCCGTGACGGCGGCCGGGACGCCCTGATCCCGCTCCAGATCGCCGTTGTAGAGGGGGATGCCCTCGATCGAGCCGGCGACCAGCTCCACGTCCGGCGGGGTCATGCCTTGCGCCGCACGCAGCAGGGCGGTGTTGAAGGATCCGGCGCGCAGGCTGCCGGAGACACCGATCAGTCGCACGGTCATTTGCGTTTGCCTTTCCTGACGCCCTTCAAGCCGCCCGACGGCCGCCCGCCTTTGGGAGGCTTCGGTCCGCCCGGACGGCCGGAGCCGCGCTTGGGCGGGCCGTTGCCGCCGCCCGGACCTCTGTCGCGGGCGCGGACGCCGTAGCGCGGACGCGGGGCGTTGGGATCGCGCGGCTCGGGATCGGACAGCATCTCGAACAGCAGGCCGCCGGTTACCGGGGTCGCCTCCTTCAGCTTCACCTGCACGGCGCGGCCCAGGGTGTAGCGCTGGCCCGAGCGTTCGCCGACCAGGGCGTGGGCGCGGTCGTCGTGAGTGAAGTACTCGTCGCCGAGCGAGGAGACGGGCACCAGGCCGTCGGCCCCGGTCTCTTCCAGCCGCACGAACAGGCCGAAGCGGGTGACGCCGGTGATCCGCCCGTCGAAGGTCGCCCCGACCCGGTCCTCAAGGAAGGCGGCGACATAGCGGTCCATGGCGTCGCGCTCGGCGGCCATGGAACGGCGCTCGGTCTGGGTCACCTGTTCCGCGATGGCCTGAAGTTCGGCGATCTCCTTGTCGGTCAGCCCGTCCGACCCGAGCTTCAGCGCCCGGATGAGGCCCCGGTGCACGATCAGGTCCGAATAGCGCCGGATCGGCGAGGTGAAGTGGGCGTAGCGGTCGAGGTGCAGGCCGAAGTGGCCGACATTGTCCGGCGAATAGACCGCCTGCATCTGGCTGCGCAGCACGACCTCATTGACCACGTCGGCGTGGGGGCCGTCGCGGGTCTGGTCCAGCAGCTTGTTGAACCGCTTGGTCGTCGCCGGCTCGCCCTTGTTCCAGGGCATGGCGATGGTCGAGAGGAAGTCGGCCAGGTTGAAGATCTTCTCCTGACTGGGCACCTCGTGGACGCGGTAGATCAGGGGGACCTTCTTCTGCTCCAGAGTCTCGGCGGCGCAGACGTTGGCCTGGATCATCATCTCCTCGATCAGCCGGTGGGCCTCGAGGGATTTGCGCGGGACGATGGCGGCGATGCCCCCGTCCTTGCCCATCAGGATGCGGCGCTCGGCGCTCTCGATCTGCAGCGGGCTGCGCTTCTGCCGGCCCTTCAGCATGGTCTGATAGGCGTTCCACAGCGGGTACAGGATGGTGTCCATGATCGGACCGGTCGTGTCGTCCGTGCCGCCGCCGTTCTCGACCCCGTCGATGGCGGCCTGGGCCTGCTCGTAAGAAAGCTTGGCGTGGCTGCGCATCAGGCCGCGGTGGAACCTGTGTCCCGTCTTCTTGCCGTCCTTGTCGAAGACCATGCGCACGGCCAGCGTCGCGCGGTTCTCGCCCTCCTTGAGGCTGCACAGGCCGTTCGACAGCCGCTCGGGCAGCATCGGCTCGACGCGGTCGGGGAAGTAGGTCGAGTTGCCCTTGGCCCGGGCCTCGCGGTCAAGCGCCGTGCCGGGGCGGACATAGGCGGCGACGTCGGCGATGGCGACCCAGACGATCCAGCCGCCGGGGTTCTTCTCGTCCTCGTCGCGCTGGGCGAAGACGGCGTCGTCGTGGTCGCGCGCGTCGGCGGGGTCGATGGTGACGAAGGGAATGTCGCGCAGGTCGTCGCGACCCTTCAGCGTCGGCAGGTCCTGGTTCTCGGCCTCCTTCTCGACCGCGTCGGAGAAACCGGTCGGGACGCCGTGGGCGTAGATGGCGATCAGGGAGGCGGCGCGGGGGTCGTCCTCCTTGCCGATCTTCTCGAGGATCCTGCCGCGTTTGGGCCCGTGGCGATGGTCGGACTTCTCCGCCGTGGCCAGGACCAGGTCGCCGTCGCGCAGGTCCTCGGCCAGCAGGGGCGGGATGAACAGCACGTCCTTGGAACGCCGATCGACGGGCTCGACGCGGGTCTCGCGGTTGGACTTGCGGATGACGCCCAGGATGCGACCGTGACCGTTGTCCAGCTTCTTGACGACGCGGGCTTCCCAGCCTTCCTCGCCCCGTTCGAATTTGACGAGCAGGCGGTCGCCCATGCCGGGCGCCGGCCCCGATTTGCCGGTCTTGTCGGGGATCAGGACGGCGCGCGGGGCGTCGGCGGCTGCCTCGACCAGCCGGACATAGAGCTCGCCGTCGACATCCTTTTCGACCACATCGACAACGCCGACGGGGGGCAGGGCGCCGGCCTCGGAGAAGCCCTTGCGACCGCGCTTGCCCAACTTTCCTTCAGCTTCGAGCTCGCGCAGCATTTCGCGCAGGGCGCGGCGTTCCGCGCCCTTCAGGCCGAAGGCGCGGGCCAGATCGGATTTGTCGGCTTCACCCGCCTCGCGCAGGAAGCGCAGCAGGGTTTCCTTGTCGGGAAGGCCGCCGGTGGAAGGACCGGACGGGCGGCGGGGAGGTTTGACCATGAATCGAGGTTAGCGCGGATCGCCCGCGCGCACCACGGAGCCTTAAGACCGGAAGGCCGCTTCCAGCATGCCCAGCTGGCTGAGGACCGGGTTGGCCTCGGCCTCGGCGGGGGCGACCAGATACATGCGGCGGTCCAGGTACAGGACCCGGTCGTGCAGCTTCTCGGCCCGGACGACGTATTCGATCAGGGCGATGGGCAGTTCGGCGTGGCTGGGCTCGCTTTCCAGCGGGCGGGCGGTCAGGCGATAGCGGGGATCGCAGGCGGCCTCGGGCTCCATGTCGCCCTCGCGGACGGCGCGCTGGACCAGCAGCCAGGAGGCGACCTGCATCAAACGGGTCGTCAGCTTCATGCTCTCGGCGGCATAGGCCAGGGCCGCGGCGCGCGACAGCAGTTTGGATTCCCGGCGGCCGTCGCCGTCCAGATAGGTCGCGGTCTCCTCAACCAGCTCCATGCCTTCGCGGAAGGTGCGCTCGAACAGTTCCGAACGGGCGAAATCATGGATCTCCGCCGCACGGCTGCGCGCGCGGGTCGGGTCGCCGGACTGTTGGTCGTCGCTGGCCATCAACTCAATCATACTCATGGAATACGTACGCGTCCGTCCCGTTCTCGCCCCTGACAGGCGTGGTCACGATCCGGTCTGCAACCGCCATGCCACGAACGGCGACGCTGTCAAACCATTCCGGGACGAAACGCATCGGCTTCGCCATCAACTTCGGAAGTTGAACAGGGCGTCGGCAGCGTTCTTCTTGGCCTGTTTGCCGTCGATGGCGGCCCTGGCGCGGTCGATCTCGGCCTGCAGGGCCTCGATCCGCTCGTTCAGCTCCTCGACGGAATAGAGGTCCAGATCTTCGCGGGCCAGGGCGGTCAGGGTCGCGCCGCGCCCCGAGCGGGGCTCCAGATCTTCGAACGTCATCCTTGGCCTCCATGGTCAGGCGTGGTGCAAGCCCCTATCTGAGCGCCTGGATATCCCCGATTGCAAGGTTTGCCCCGAATGCGGACGATCGAGATTGCCGGCGGCGCCGGTCCCGCCGAGGCCCTGACGCCCGGCGAACGGCCCGATCCCATCGCGGGACCGGGCCAGATCCGCATCCGGGTGAAGGCCGCCGGGGTCAACCGGCCCGATCTGCTGCAGCGCCTCGGCTACTATCCCGCCCCGCCCGGCGCGCCCGACATCCTGGGGCTGGAGGTCGCCGGCGAGGTGGATCAGGTGGGGGAGGGCGTCACGCGCTGGACCGTCGGCGACCGGGTCTGCGCCCTGCTGGGCGGGGGCGGTTACGCCGACAGGGTCGTGGTGGACGCCCGGCATCTGCTGCCGATCCCGGACGGACTGGACTATGTGCAGGCGGCGGTCCTGCCCGAGACGGTCTTCACCGTCTTCACCAACGTTTTCGAAGGCGGGGCGCTGAAGGCGGGCGAGACCCTGCTGATCCACGGCGCAACCAGCGGGATCGGGGTGACGGCCATCCAGATGGCCAGGGCGGCGGGCGCCCGGGTCATCGCCACCTCGCGCGGGCCGGAGAAGACGGCGGCGGCGAAAGCCCTCGGCGCCGACATCAGCCTGGATGCGAAGACCGACGACCTGGCCGCCGCCCTGGCCGAGGCGGGCGGGGTCGATGTGGTGCTGGACATGGTCGGCGCCGACTATGCCGCCCTGAACCTGAAGGCGCTCAAGCCCTTCGGCCGCTGGGTGGTGATCGCGACGCTTTCGGGCGCGCGGGCCGAGGTCAATCTGTCGGAACTGATGATGAAGCGGATCATCCTGACCGGCTCGACCCTCAGGGCGCGGCACGCCGACGAGAAGGCACGGCTGGCGGCGGCGGTCGAGGCGACCGTCTGGCCCTGGGTGGCGTCCGGGGCGGTGCGGCCGCCGGTCGAGGCGACCTTCCCGCTGAAACAGGCCGATCAGGCCCACCTCCGGCTGGAGGCGGGCCATCACATCGGCAAGGTGGTCCTGACCCTTTAGGGTCTACCAGCCGCGCACAGGACGCAGCGACGAGATCCGGTCGTTGAGCGCGGTGTTGTTCAGGTTGCGGACGTCGCCGGTGAAGGTCTGGCAGGTCCCCCGGAAGTACGGATCCGAACAGGCTTCCCAGGTTCCGTTCATCTGCATGGAGCTGATGTTGTCGTTCAGCTGGCGACGGCCGAGGTTGGGCATTTCGCCGTTGAAGGTCGCCGAGCCGCCGCGGAAGTTGGAATCCTCATAGACGGTGATGGAGTTGCGTCCGCCCCAGCCGCCGCCGTTGCCGCCGCCGTTGCCATTGCCCGGGCCGTTGCCGCCGCCCCAGCCGCCGCCGTTTCCGGGACGGTCGTCACGCTCGAACCGGCCGAGCGCGCCGTTGCAGGCCAGCAGGCCGTTGCTGTTGCTGATGTCGCCCCGGCACTGGCCGAACTCGATCGAGGTCGAGCGCCGGTCGCCGCGGGTGTCGGAGCACTGGGCGTAGAGGCGGCCGCTGTCGACGCGGATGCTGTTGCAGCTGCGCGTGTAGCTGCCGTCGGGCTGGCGGCCGTTCCAGCCCCCGCCGTTGCCGCCCCCATTGCCGCCACCGCGGTTCTCGAGGCGCGCCTGGGCGCCGTTGCAGGCCAGCAGGCCCTGGTTGTTGCTGATGTCGCCGACGCAGCGACCGTACTCGATGGAGCTGTAGCGCGACTCGCGACCATTGCCCGTGCGGCATTCGGCATAGAGGCGGCCGCCGTCGACGCGGGCGTCGGAGCAGGTCTGGATATAGCTGCCGCCCGGCTGGCCGCCGCCGTTGCCGCCACGCTGGGCGCTGGCCGACATCGGCGTCAGCAGGGTCAGGGCGGCGAAAGCCGCGGCGGAGATTGAGACGCTGGTCTTGATCGACATGATGTTCCCTCCAGAACGATATCGCGGCCGGAGCCGCCCTGGTCCTCACGCTCGGCCATACAACCTGAACCTTAGCTGTACGACGATGACAGTTCTTGTCACGCAACGTTTTCTTTTACTGCGAAACGGCCTATATCCCGAACATCGCGCCCGGCCGAAAGGTCGGGCGCCGCTGTATCCAGAACCCGCCAGAGCGGGTCGAACCTTCCGGGACATATGCCCATGACCGACATCCTCATGCCCAAGGCCACCGCGGTCTGGATGGTGGATAACACCTCCCTGACCTTCGAGCAGATCGCCGATTTCTGCGGCCTGCACCCGCTGGAAGTGCGCGGCATCGCCGACGGCGACGTGGCCCGCGACATCCGCGGCGTCGATCCCATCACCGGCGGCCAGCTGACGCGCGAAGAGCTCGACAAGGCCCAGGAGAACCCCGACTACCGCATGAAGGCGGTGGTCAGCCGTCACGCCGAACTGCTCAAGTCCAACAAGCCGGCCCCGAAATATACCCCGGTGTCGCGCCGTCAGGACCGCCCGGACGCCATCGCCTGGTTCGTGCGCAACCACCCCGAGGTGACCGACGCCCAGATCGCCAAGCTGCTGGGCACCACCAAATCGACCATCGAGAGCGTGCGCAACCGCACCCACTGGAACAGCTCCAACATCAAGCCGGTCGATCCGGTGACCCTGGGCCTGGTCGGCCAGCTGGTCCTGGACGAGCTGATCTCCAAGGCGGCGGCCAAGAAGAACAAGGACGACCTCAAGAAGGGCGGCGGCGTCCTCCAGCCGGTCGAACCGGAAGTCGTCGAGGAAGAAGAGTTCGTCCCCGAGGCCGCCGAACGTCGCACCTCCGAATGGACCGCCGAGTCGGTCTTCGGCACGAAGGAATAAGGGGGAGACCCTCCACCACTGCGCAAGCGCGCGGTGGTCCCCCTCCCCACGGCGTGGGGAGGAAGAAAGGCCCCGGGGAGCATTCCCCGGGGCCTTTCCAATTCTGGTTTTACAGATCCCCCGGACCTAACCCGTCCGGGCCTCGAGACTGGTAATCTCCTCCTTCAATCGGAGCTTTCTTCGCTTGAGCTCCCTGACCTGCAGCGGATCCGACGACGGGTGGATCAGCTCCCGCTGGATGGTCTCATCCAGCTGACGATGCCGATTTCCCAACTCCCGGATACGAGCTTCGATGGTCATGGCTTGCGCCTCCATGTCTAAGGGACCACACAGTGAGCGCCCGGATCGGCGGCCTGTGAAATCACGGTTGAGTGACGACCACAGACCCTGAACCGCTCCGGACCCGGAGAGCCTGAAGCCCAATATGGACCCTGATGTGAACGGAGCTGTACGGAACCCCGCGACATCCAGCCGCCCCCGGGACCGGGCTCGTCTAGTGGTCGGAATTTCCGGGGCTTCGGGCGTCATACACGGCGTGCGGGTGCTGGACGCCCTGCGGGAACTGGACGTCGAGAGCCATCTGGTCGTGACCCGGGCGGCCCTGCTGACCCTGTCGCAGGAGACCGATCTGACGCCCGACGACCTGACCGGTCGCGCCGATGTGACGCATCGGCTGAACGACGTCGGCGCCGCCATCGCCTCGGGCTCTTTCCGGACGCTGGGAATGATCGTCGCGCCCTGTTCGGTCCGCACCATGAGCGAGATCGCCACGGGGGTGACCTCGTCGCTCCTGACCCGCGCCGCCGACGTGGTCCTGAAGGAGCGGCGGCCTCTGGTCCTGATGGTGCGCGAGACCCCGCTGCATCTGGGCCATCTGCGCACCATGACCGCCCTGGCCGAGATGGGGGCGACCATCGCCCCGCCTCTGCCGGCCTTCTATGCGAAGCCGACCTCCATCGCCGAGATGGTCGATCAGTCGGTCGGGCGGGCGCTGGACCTGTTCGGTCTGGACTGGTCGCCGGTGAAGCGCTGGGACGGGTTGAAGGGGCCCGCCGACGAATGAGCGACGGCCTCTGGGACTGGGCGCTCAAGGCCTATGCGGCGCCGGGCGTGGCGGACGCCTGCCTGCATCTTCAGGATGCGGCCGATCAGAATGTGCCCCTGCTGCTTTGGGCCGCCTGGGTCGCCGAGACGGGACGCCGTCCCGACGAGGACGACATCGAGGCCGCGTGCGACACCGCCCGGGCCTGGTCGAACAGCGCGGTCTCGCCCCTGCGCGCCGTCCGCCGCACCCTGAAAGCGCCCATCCCCGACATGGACGATGCGGCCCGCGAGGCCGTGCGCGAACAGATCAAGGCGGTGGAGCTTCTGGCCGAGCGCAAGCTTCTGGAAGCGCTGGAGGCCCTCGCTCCCGCGCCCTCGGGTTCGCCACGCCGCGCCATCGAGGGGTTGGTGGAGACGGCCCGGCTCTGGGCCCGGATCGTGCCCCGTCCGGCGCTGGTCTTGCTCTCCGAATCCCTTCCGGCCTGAGCCGCGGTCAGGTATAAAACCAGCGCTCGTCCCGAGGACGGGCCGGGACTGATTCATGAACGACGACGAACCCTTCGTAACCGACGACGAGCTTGCGCTGCATGACGAGGTCAAGCACCTGCGGCAGGAGCATTCGGACCTCGACGCCGCCATTGAGGCCCTGGGTCATATGCCGATCCCGGACCAGCTGCGCATCGCCCGGCTGAAGCGCAAGAAGCTGCAACTGCGCGACGAGATCGTGAAGATCGAAAGCCGGATCCTGCCGGACATCATCGCCTAGGTCTGGCTAGGGTGGCGGATCGCTTTTTCACAGTTTCGCCCCACGCGATCCTGTATGACGCCCGATCTCTGAAGACGCCCGGATCCCGCCTTGCCCTTTCCGTTTGACATCTCCGCCACCGAAGGCCGCGCCCGCACCGGCGTCCTGAAGACGTCGCGCGGCGACATTCGCACGCCGGCCTTCATGCCGGTCGGCACCGTGGCCACGGTCAAGGCGATGACGGTCGATCAGGTCAAGGCGACCGGCGCCGACATCATCCTGGGCAACACCTACCACCTGATGCTGCGCCCGGGCCCCGAGCGGATGGAACGTCTGGGCGGGCTTCACAAATTCATGAGCTGGGACAAACCGATCCTGACCGACAGCGGCGGCTTCCAGGTCATGTCCCTGGCCGGCATCTCCAAGGTGAAGGAGGAGGCGGTGACCTTCTCCAGCCACATCGACGGTTCCAAGCACGTCCTGTCGCCGGAGCGGTCCATCGAGATCCAGGCCGACCGGATCGGCGCCGACATCTCCATGCAGTTGGACCAGTGCGTGGCCTATCCGGCTGAGAAGGACGCCGCGCACAAGGCGATGGAGCTCTCGATCCGCTGGGGCCGGCGTTCGAAGGCCGCCTTCGGGACGCGTGAGACGCAAGGCCTGTTCGGCATCCAGCAGGGCTCGACCTTCGAGGACCTGCGCCGCCAGTCGTCGGAACAGCTGCAGGAGATCGGCTTCGACGGCTACGCCATCGGCGGTCTGGCCGTGGGCGAGGGGCATCAGGCCATGTGCGAGGTGCTGGACTATGCGCCCGAGATGCTGCCCGCCGACCGACCGCGCTATCTGATGGGGGTGGGCAAGCCGATCGATCTGGTCGAGGCGGTGTATCGCGGCGTAGACATGTTCGACTGCGTCCTGCCGACCCGGGCCGGGCGGCACGGTCAGGCCTGGACCTGGGACGGGCCGATCAATCTCAAGAACGCCCGCTTCGCCGAGGACCAGGATCCGCTGGATCCGACCATCGAAGGGCCGTCGTCACAGTATTCCAAGGCCTATCTGCACCATCTGGTCCGGGCCGACGAAATCCTCGGCAAGGTGCTGCTGAGCTGGCACAACATCGCCTTCTTCCAGGCCCTGACCGCCGCCATGCGCGAGGCCATCGCCCACGGCCGCTTCGAACAGTTCCGCCGCGACTTC
The DNA here is from genome assembly GCA_002292165.1 of Brevundimonas sp. UBA986. Lineage (GTDB taxonomy): Bacteria > Pseudomonadota > Alphaproteobacteria > Caulobacterales > Caulobacteraceae > Brevundimonas. The sequence continues at coordinate 1,394 of DBBK01000242.1, read as the reverse complement.
CACGCGCGACATACGTCGAACTGACCATGCGCATCGAGAAGTCAGGCTTCCACGCCTACAACACCTATCTGGAGGAGCCGCCCCGTCCGGAGGGCAATGAGACGGCGCTGCATCGGCACGTCATCATCATCGGCGGCGACAAATATTCCTTCTTCGCCCGCTGGTCCGGCAAGTTCGCGCACAAGGGCGAGAAGATTTCCTTCGACTGGGACTGGGACAGGACCGGCGAGTACCGGAACATCGAGAAGACGTCCTTCGAGGCCTTCACGAAGGACGGCTCGGTCCAGATCCGGGGGGACCGGAGCGATACGGTTCGCCGTCGCTAGCGCTGGCTTCCGCCCCGTGGACGGAACCAGGCCGGTGAGGCGGGCGGGGCGCAGTTGAGCTGCATGCCCAGTCCCTTCAGGAAGGCGCGGCGCAGGCGGCCGGCCTCGATGGCGTCCTGCACGGTGCGCGACCGGGCCTGGGCGCCGGTCAGCATGCGGATCCAGTTGCGGTAGGGGATGAAGTCGGTCGCGGCGTTCTTGATGGCGTCCAGCGCCGCCTTGGCGAGCGCATCCTGCGTCCGTTCGTTCAGGGTCGAGCCGTTCGGCGCCGGCGGTTCGTCGCGGTCGGGGCCGAGCGCCTCGTCCAGCCGCAGCACCTCGGCGGCGACGGTGGTGCACTGGTTCAGGTTGCGCTGATCATAGGGATTGGCCTGGGCCTGCAGCAGGACCGTCGGAATCTGGTCGCGGCGCACGTTCAGATCGACCAGGGGCGCGGTCACCGCATCGCCGAAACCACGCTGGACCTGTCCGGCGGTCGAACAGCCGCCCAGAACGAGACACAACACGGCGAGGGGCGGCAACAAACTACGCATGGGGCCATTCACCACGACGGGGCCGTTCCGACAACACTCGCTTTCGGGCGCGACCTCGCCCACTGTGAATCCTCCCGTCGCAAAGGCCGCCGATGACGTCAGCCCTGATCCTGTCCGGCCTCGGAAAGTCGTTCGACGGCGGCCGGACATGGGCCGTGCGGGACCTGTCGCTGGAGGTGGCCAAGGGGGAGTTTCTGGCCCTGATCGGCGGCTCCGGCTCGGGCAAGACGACCCTGCTCAAGATGATCAACCGGCTGATCGAGCCGGATGTGGGCGAGGTCCATATCGACGGCGCGCTCAACACCGCGACCCCGGCGCCCGAGCTGAGACGGGGCATCGGCTATGTGTTTCAGGGGGCGGGCCTGTTCCCTCACATGACCCTGGCGGAGAACGTCGCGGTGACGCCGCGCCTGCTGGGCTGGTCCGAGGCGGACATCGCGGCGCGGGTCGCCGAGCTGATGGATCTGGTCGAACTGCCGGTGCCGACGTGGGGCGATAGGATTCCCGCCAGCCTGTCGGGCGGCCAGAGGCAGCG
>DBBK01000088.1 GCA_002292165.1 Brevundimonas sp. UBA986 | reverse complement strand
GCCGCTGGAATCGACCAGCATCCACATGGTCCAGTCGGGCATCTATCGGCTGCTGCAGCATTTCCCCGACAGCCGCTTCAGCCCGGTGAACATCGAGACCTACAACCGACGCATCGGGGCCGAGGTCGAGCTGATCCGCGACTTCGTGATCCTGCATTATCACGCGACCCAGAGGGACGACACGCCGTTCTGGCGGCACGTCGCGGCCATGCCGGTGCCCGATACGCTCAGCCAGCGGGTCGAGGCCTTCCGCGACCGGGGCCTGCTCTATCAGTCAGGCGCGGACGAATATTTCAGCCAAGGGTCTTGGATGGCGGTGATGTACGGCCAGGGCATCAAGCCGACGGGGTTCAATCCGCTGTACGGCTTCCAGAACCTCGATCAGGTCCAGGCCGGCTTCGGCCAGATCGCCGAACGCTGGCGCGAGGTCGCGGCGCGGATGCCGATGCATGACGACTTCCTGAAGGCGCGCGGCATGTGGGCGGGCACGGCGTGAAGCCGGTTCCCGTCTTCCACGGCGTCGACCGCGCCCGGTTTGAGGCGGAGATCGTCCCGGCGGGCCGTCCGGCCGTGCTCAAGGGGCTGGTCGCCGACTGGCCGATCGTGAAGGCGGCGACCTCGGACGAGGCTCTGGCCGACTATCTGCGCGGCTTCGACAACGGTAGGCCGGTCAGGACCTTTGTCGGGGCGCCGGAAATGGGCGGGCGGTTCGGCTATTCGTCGGACCTGAAGGGCTTCAACCACGAGCAGATGACGGCGCCGCTGGCCGAGCTGCTGCGGCGGCTGCTGGCCGGGCGCGGTGATCCGCGCATGCCCCACGTCTATGCCGGGGGTGTGCCCGCGCCCGACGTCCTGCCGGGTTTGCCTGAGGCCAATCCCATGCCGTTGCTGGATGCCGGCATGGAGCGGCTGACCTCGTTGTGGATCGGCAACCGGTCGCGGACGGCGGCGCACTGGGACCTGCCCCAGAACCTGGCCTGTGTGGTGCGGGGCAGGCGGCGCTTCACCCTGTTTCCGCCCGAGCAGATCGGCAACCTCTATGTCGGGCCGCTGGACTTCACCCTCGCCGGCCAGCCGATCAGCCTGGTCGACATCGTCGATCCCGACTTCGAGGCGCACCCGAAATTCCGCGCGGCGCTGGACCAGGCCGAGGTCGCCGAGCTGGAGCCCGGCGACGCCCTCTACCTGCCCAGCCTCTGGTGGCACCACGTTGAAACGCCCGAGGATTTCGGGGCCATGGTCAATCTGTGGTGGCGCGACGGCCCGGCCTATATGACCACGCCGCTGCTGACCCTGTTCCACGGCCTGACCACGATCCGCGACCTGCCGGCGGACGAGCGGATGCGCTGGCGGGCCTTCTTCGACCACTATGTCTTCCAGACCGGCGACGACCCCGTGGCCCATATCCCGGTGGCGGCGAGGGGGGTTCTGGCCCCGATGACCCACGATCTGCTGGGCCGGATCAGGGCGCTGATCGGTCGCAGCCTGCAACGTTGAGAGCGTTCTCAATTTTTGATGACAAGCGCCCGGGAAGGCGCCATCACTGGACCCAAGGCTCCCTCGCCGGGACGGTCGCCGCGCAATGAGCGGCCGGGGCAGGGGCCATTGGTCGAGGAAGATTCCATGACGTCCGCCGTCTCCAGACTGGCCCTCGCGGCCGCGATTCCGTTCCTGGGCCTCGCGCCGCTGAGCGCTGCCTTCGCGCAGACCGGACCGACCCCGGCGCAGATCTCCAGCGCGCGGCCCGACTCGACGGCGCACCCGGCCCTGTGGCCCCATGCCCAGTCGCCGGCCGCCATGAGCGACGCCGAGACCGAGGCCTTCGTCACCGCGCTGATGAGCCGGATGACGCTGGAGGAGAAGGTCGGCCAGACCATCCAGGCCGACATCAGCACCATCACGCCGGAAGATCTGGCGACCTATCCGCTGGGGTCGATCCTCGCGGGCGGCAGCTCCGGCCCGTGGGGCGACGACAAGGCGCCGGCGCAGAAATGGGTCGACCTGTCCCGCGCCTTCCGTGCGGCGGCCGCGGCCCGGCCGGGCGCGAAGGTCCCGTTGATCTATGGCATCGACGCCGTGCACGGGCACAACAACGTGCCGGGCGCGACCATCTTCCCGCACAACATCGGCCTGGGCGCCGCGCGCGATCCCGACCTGATCCGCCGCATCGGCGAGGCGACGGCGATGGAGGTGGCGGTGACCGGCGCCGACTGGACCTTCGGCCCGACCCTGGCCGTGCCCCGCGACGACCGCTGGGGCCGCTCCTACGAAGGCTATTCCGAGGATCCGGAGGTTCAGCGCGCCTATGCCGGGCCGATGACGCTCGGTTTGCAGGGCGAGCTGTCGGCCGACCATCCGCTGGCGCCCGGCCATATCGCCGGTTCGGCGAAGCATTTCCTCGCGGACGGCGGCACCTTCGAGGGCGAGGACCAGGGCGACTTCAGGGGAACCGAACAGGAGCTGATCGACATCCATCTTGGCGGCTATCCGGCGGCGATCGACGCGGGCGTCCTGTCGGTCATGGCCAGCTTCTCGGGCTGGAACGGGGTCAAGCATTCCGGCAATCACAGCCTGCTGACCGACGTCCTGCGCGGCCCGCTGGGCTTCGACGGCTTCGTGGTCTCCGACTGGAACGCCCACGGCCAGCTGCCCGGCTGCACCAATGACAGCTGCCCCCTGGCCATCAACGCCGGGATCGACATGCTGATGGCGCCCGACACCTGGAAGCCGCTCTACGCCAGCACGCTTGAGGCCGCGCGGACGGGAGTGATCCCGACGGCGCGTCTGGACGAGGCCGTGCGCCGCATTCTGCGGGCCAAGGTCAAGGCGGGCGTCTTCCGTCCGGACCGGCCGGTCGAGGGCGACCTGTCGCAACTGGCGTCTCCGGCGCACCGGGCCGTGGCCCGCGAGGCGGTGCGCGAGTCTCTGGTCCTGCTCAAGAACGAAGGCTCGGTCCTGCCCATCCGGGCCGGGGCGCGGGTGCTGGTGGCGGGCGCCGCCGCCGACGACATCGGTCAGGCGGCGGGCGGCTGGACCCTGGCCTGGCAGGGCACGGGAAACACCAACGCCGACTTCCCGCAGGGCCAGTCGATCTGGGCCGGCATCGACGAAGCCGTGAAGGCCTCGGGCGGGACCGCGACCCTCAGCGCCGACGGCGCCTTCACCGACAAGCCCGACGTGGCCATCGTCGTTTTCGGCGAGACCCCCTACGCCGAGTTCCAGGGCGACGTCGACACCCTCGACTTCATCCCAACCGGTCCGCTGGAAACGCTCAAAAAGCTGAAGGCGGCAGGCATTCCGACGGTCTCGGTCTTCCTGTCCGGACGGCCGATGTGGACCAATCCGGAGATCAATGCGTCCGACGCCTTCGTCGCGGCCTGGCTGCCGGGCACCGAGGGCGGCGGCGTCGCCGACGTCCTGATCGGCGATGCGGCCGGCAAGCCGCGCAACGACTTCCACGGGACCCTGTCGTTCAGCTGGCCGAAGAATGCGAAGGGCGCGCCCCTGAACCACGGCCAGCCCGGCTATGACCCGCAGTTCGCCTATGGCTATGGCCTGACCTATGCCCACGGCGCCCCGGTCGGGACCCTGTCGGAGGAGAGCGGCGTCGAGGCCGCGACCTCCAACGTCGACCACTATTTCGTCGACGGCCGCTATGTCGCGCCCTGGGGGCTGATGCTCCGCGACGCGGGCGGTCAGAACAAGCCGGGCACGGTCAAGGACGCCTCCAGCCCGCGCGGCGGCGTCTCGGTGCGCCCCATCGACGATCTGGCCCAGGAAAGCGGCCAGCAGTTCGCCTTCTCCGGCTCGGGCGCGGCCCAGGCCTTCATCGAGGGCACGCCCGTCGACCTGACCCGTCAGGCCAATGGCGAGCTGGCGCTGAGCTTCCGCTATCGCATCGACGCGGCGCCGCAAGGGTCGGTCGGCCTGTCGGTCGGGCAGGGGAGGGTGGACGTCACCGAACTGTTCCGCGCGGCCCCGGTTCGCGAGTGGCGGACGTTGAAGGTGCGGCTGTCCTGCCTGCGCGAGGCGGGGGCCGACATCGCCCACGTCGATGTGCCGTTCCGGCTGGACACCGACGCCGCCTTCACCGTCTCGGTGTCGGAAATCGAACTGGCGCCGAACGCCAACGACACCGTCTGTCCCGCGAGACAATAGAGGCGCGAAACTGTAGGCTGAATGACGGCGAGACCCGCGAAGACAGGCCGCCGAAGGGGAAGGAAAAACGATGACCGCATCCGTCCACGCGACCGAGCAGCTGCTGTTCTCGATTCTGGTCCAACTGATCATCATGATCGGCGCGGCCCGGCTGCTGAACATCGTCTTCCGCAAGCTGGGACAGCCGGGGGTGATCGGTGAGATCGTCGCCGGCCTGCTGCTGGGCCCGTCGCTGTTCGGGCATTTCTTTCCCGAGCTGTCGGTCAGTCTGTTCGGGGCCAAGGCGGCCCAGCCGATCGTGATCCTGAGCCAGATCGGCCTGATCCTGCTGATGTTCCAGATCGGGTCGGAGTTCGAGTTCGGCCATCTGAAGACGCCGAAGAACCGGCGCGCCATGGTCTGGGTCTCCCTCCTGTCGATCACCGTGCCGTTCGGCCTGGGCTTCGCTATCGGTCAGGTGACCCAGCCGGTGCTGGCGCCGGGGATCAACACCCTGATCTACAGCCTGTTCTGCGGGGTGGCCCTGGCGATCACCGCCGTGCCGATCCTGGGCCGCATCCTGCGCGAGTTCGGCCTGACCAAGGACGAGATGGGCGTGGTCGCCATCTCCTCGGCCGCCGTCAATGACGTGGTCGGCTGGATCCTGCTGGCGGTGATCTCGGCCTATGCGGCGTCGCAGCTTTCGACCGCCCATCTGGGCATCCAGCTGGGTGGGCTGGCGGGTCTGGGTCTGGTGCTGTGGTTCCTGTTGCGGCCCGCCGTCGACTGGCTGATGACGCGCTTCCCGATCGTGGACGGCCAGATCCCGCCGACCCTGATGGCCATCGTCGTCGCCCTGACCTTCGCGCTCGGGATCACGACCTACAAGCTGAACATATTCGCCATCTTCGGCGGCTTCGCGGCGGGTCTGCTGTTCCACCGGCACGAGGACTTCGTCGCCGCCTGGCGTCAGCAGGTGGGCCAGTTCGTGCTGGTCTTCTTCCTGCCGATCTTCTTCACCTTCACGGGCTTGAGGACCAATCTGCTGGGCCTGGGCCTCGAGGACCTGGGCTGGCTGGCCCTGATCCTGGCGGCGGCGGTTCTGGGCAAGATCGTGCCGGTCTACTTCGGCGCCCGGATCGCCGGCTTCGACCATCCGCGCGCGATGGTGCTGGGCACGCTGATGAACACCCGGGCCCTGATGGAGCTGATCGTGCTCAACATCGGCTACGACATGGGCTTCCTGCCGCAGAAGGTCTTCACCATGCTGGTCATCATGGCCGTGGTGACCACGGTCATGACCGGGCCCCTGCTCAAGTGGCTGCTGCCCATGACCGGCCATGTCGCCCCGAGGCAGGTCGAGGCCTGATCGTTCCGCTTCCGATCTCGAAAGACCGTCGAACCGCTTGCGAAAGCCGCGTCTCTGGCTGACACATTGGCCGATGCAGCGGACCGCCGAGGCCAGATTCTGATGTCCGACAGCGCCCCGATCGGGACGCCGACCGGGACGCCGGTCGCACCGCGTGGACTCGGCTTCCTGCTGCTCTACGCCCTGGCCTGGGGCGGCGGGGTCATCGCCTATGTGCCGCTGCTGACCCTGATCCTGCCGGTCAAGATCGAGACCATCGCCCCGGACGACAAGGTCGCGCTGCTGAGCCTGACCACCCTGCTGGGCGCGGTCGTGGCCAGCGCCATGAACGTCCTGATCGGCATGGTCAGCGACCGGACGGTGATGCGCGAGCGGGGACGGCGGCCCTGGGTGGCCATGGGACTGGTCCTGACCCTGATCTCCTATGCCGTGCTCCACGCCGCGACCACGCCCGTGGCCCTGGTGATCGGGGTGATGCTGTTCCAGGCCGCGCTCAATCTGATGCTGGCCCCGCTCAGCGCCGTGCCCGCCGATGAGATCCCCGACGCCCAGAAGGGTCTGGTCGGTGGGTTGATGGGGGCGGTCTATACCTTCGGCGCCCTGGCCGGGATGGTGGTCACCGCCTCGCCCTGGTTCTCGGAGCGGATGCAACTGACCATAGCCGGGGTGCTTGTCTCGGCGGGTGTGCTGCCCTTCCTGCTGCTGAGCCGCAAGCGCGGCCCCGTCGTCCCGGCCTCGGCGCCGATGATCCGGGCCGGGAGCCGCCGCAAGCGCAACCTGATCCGCATCTGGATCGCCCGGCTGCTGGTCCAGATCGCGGGCAGCATTTTCTTCGCCTACCTCCTCTTCTATTTCGAGACGGTCGACCGGACGGGGCTGTCGTTCGCGGGCGGAGACATCACCAGTCAGGTCGCCTGGCTGGCCGGGTCGGTGACCCTGGTCCTGGC
>DBBK01000072.1 GCA_002292165.1 Brevundimonas sp. UBA986 | reverse complement strand
GGCGCCCGGTATTCGGCGGTCTTGATCAGGGCCTTGGACAGGCCGTCCGGCTCATTGGCATGGACCATCGAGAAGTGGTCCGCATCGGCCTCCGTGACCCGGGTCAGGGTGTTCATCAGAGGCGTGCCGATGAAGCCCAGGAAGGCCAGGACCGCCATCACGATCGGCAGGCCCGCAGGGTCGCGGATGTCGCCGACCTTCCTGGCGCCCAGCAGTTTGCGCGCCACCGGGTACAGGCGGTCGGTCAGCCAGAAGGCAAGCGCCGCCAGCACGATCATCACCCCGACGATCCAGAGGATATGGCCGCGCACATAGTGGCCCATCTCATGGCCCACGACGCCGCGAACCTCGGCGAGGTCGGCGCCCTTGGCGAACATGACGTCGCTCATCGCCACCCGGGCCGAGCCGAACAGGCCCGAGACATTGGCGGTGTAGCGGTCGGACTGTTTGGAGCCGTTGTAGATATAGATCTTGTCCGACGGCGTGCCGGTCTCCTTCGCCAGAGCCACGACGGCGTCGCGCACCGGTCCGTCCGGCGCACGCGTATAGGTGTTGAACAGGGGCTCAATCAGGATCGGCGAGACCACCAGGCCGATGACGATGACCACCGCCATCAAGGCCGCTCCCCAGGCCCACCAGAGCTTCCGCGCCCGCCGGATCAGGGCGTAGAGCCCGACCAGAACCAATGACATCACCACCGTCGAAATGGCCGCACTGATCAGGCCCTCGGTGAACCAGCCCATGAAGGGCTGTTCGGTCAGGCCGTACTGCTTCTCGCGATACCAGCTGGAATACGCCGCCCAGGGCAGGGTCAGGAGCCAGCTGAGCAGCAGATAGACGAGGCCGACGAGGAAGGAAGCCAGCACGGGCCGGGCCTTGCGCTTCTCGATCCCCTCCCGGATCCGGCCGAGCAGGTTGGTGCGGATAATGATCCATGACACCACGACCGAGACGATGAAGCCCCACAGGATCAGCCAGTGCCCGCCTTGCGTATAGGCCACTGCCTTGGTGGTGTCGGCGGGCGGCAGGGTCGCCAGCCATGCGGCGGTCGCCGCGTCCGGATCGAAAGTCGTCATGTCAGAGCCCCCTCTTTGAGGCGGCAGAGGACGCCCGGACGCATCGTTTGTCAGCTAAATTCGAAGAAAGGCGGCGGTCGAAAGGCGCGGCGCCTCACGAATATTCTACCGCGAAGGTCCCGGCCCCGCTTGCACGCGAAGGGCGAGTTTGCGAGGAAGGCCCCATCGAGACTGTGTGCACGTGGGGTGACCTGACCGATGAGCCAGAGCCAGAAGAATTCTGCAGCGCCGAACGAGAAGCTCTCGTTCCTGGAATCCCTCGCCCGCGATGTGGCGCTGGTGCTCAAGAGTCTGGGCGGCTCGGCCCATCAGAACGTCGTCATCGACTGTGTCGCGGCCATGAAGCGCAACCGCGGCGAGCCCGTCGCGCCGGACCTGCGCAACGCCGTGGTCGAGGCCTTCGAACGCTATTCCCAGTGGTTCACCCGCCCCTTCGGCGAGGGCTCGATGCGCTGGGCGCTGATCGCGGAACCCGGCTGAGGCAAACCGGCCCGGGGCCGACATACCGATAAGCAAAAAGGGGCGGCCTGCGAAGGCCGCCCCTTTGTCGTTTCCGACGTGTCCAATCAGAACTTGCGGACGTAGCTCAGCGCATAGGTGTCGGCGCCGCCCTGGTCGTGCTGGAAGTCACGGTAGGTGTAGTCGGCGCGGATGCCGTTCTGGGCGTCCAGGTTGTAGGTGGCGCCGGCGCCGTAGTTCCAGCTGGTCAGGTGATCGCTGGCGGAAACGCCGGCGGCCGAACCCTTGACCTCGGTCACGCCGTAACCGGCGCGGGCGAACAGGTCGATGTTGGAGGTCACCGGCAGGCTGGCGACGGCATAGCCGGCGACGTCGTAGCGGTGCTCAACCTTGCCGGAGACGCCAGCGACGTTGACGTCGTCATGGCCCACGCCGAACGAGGTTTCGGCCTCCACGCCGAAGTTCGGGTGCAGCTTGGCGCCCACGCGACCGGTCACCGCGCCGAGATCGGCGTTGTCAGTGTCCAGTTGAGTGTAGCCGAGGGTGCCGTAGTAGGTCGGCGAAGTCACAGTCTGCGCCATGGCAGGAACAGCAAACAACGAAAGAGCGGCGGTCGCGAGAAGAATGTTACGCATTTTTTCTTTAACTCCTAGATGACAGTGACTTGCGAGGTCACCGGCCCCATCCAGCGAGTTGTTAAATGGGCATTCGGCTTGGCCGTTCCATGGCCAAACCATTACAATCCGGAAAGTGTGCGACGACTGCCACACACCCTGTTCGCGGAAGGCTGTTATTTAATTGTCTCAAAGGCCCTACCCAGGACCATGCCGAACTCACGTGTCGGCGGACCAGTAGACCGCTGCCAGAAGGGTAGAGGCCATGGCGTTGGCGGGGGTCGCGATACCGTGGCGTTCGCCCAGACGGACGATGACGCCGTTGCGGGCGTCCCACTCCATCGGCCGTCCCGCCAGCCGGTCGCCGAGGATGGAATTCACCGAGTCCGCGGGCGAGGTCATCGCGCGCTCCACCACCCAGTCGGGGATATGATCGCCCAGATCGGCGCCGACCGCCCGACCGACGCGCACGCACTCCCAGACCAGTTGGCGGGTGAGGTCGGCGATCCCCCCTGCCCGCACCACCCCGCCCGGCTCTCCGGTCAGGGCGTTGATCGCGCCCGCGCAGTTCAGCGACAGCTTGGTCCAGGCGGCGGTGAGGAAGTCATCGGTGGTCGAGGCCTCGATCACGCTCTCGGCGAACAGGGCGACGAAGGCCTCGCCTGCCTCCCCTGCCGGAACGGTCACCGTGCCGTTGCGGCGATGCTGGATCCGGCCTGGCGCTGTCCGTTCGGCCGGCACATCGACGATCACCGGCACGATCCGGTCGGCGGGCAGGAAGGGGGTGAACCGCTCGACGTGCTCGACCCCGTTCTGGAGCACGGCGACCCGGGTCCGCGAACCGAGCAGCGGCTTCAGCCAGGCGGCGGCCGAGGCGACGTCATAGGCTTTGGTCGCGACCAGCACCCAGTCGACGGGATCCGTGATCTGTCCCGGGTCGGTGACCACGCGCGGATTGGCCTCGACGATCGCCCCGTCCGGCGCCTCGACCACCAGCCGGTCCAGCGGCGAGCGGGCGCACAGGGTCAGGTCGCCGACCAGGGGGCTGCGCGAAATCCAGGCCGCGATGGTCCCGCCCACGGCCCCGGGGCCGACGACGGCGACGGACAGTTTCGATGCAGTCATGGCGGGGCTCCGGCTTTGCCGTCCAGCTAACGACACCGGTGGACATTCACAACCGCCGGCCGACCCGGGAGTCTGAAGAACGCCGCTATGGCTTCACACCGTCTTCGAGGCTAGCGTGACCGTCCTGGCGTTTCGGGGGAGACCTGCCGTGAAGACCATTCGCATACTGACCGTCGCCACCGCGGTCCTATCGCTGCAGGCCTGCTCCGATCCGGCGAAGGACAAAGCCGCCGCGCCGACCCCGGCTCCGGCCCAGCCCGCCGCACCGGCTGCGGAGACGATCCCGATCATCGTGTCGGGGGCGTCCGTCACCATAGGCAGGGCCATCTTCCCCATTGGCGCTCCAAAGGCTCTGGTTCTCGCCGCCGCGACCGAGGCCGGGGGCACGCCGACGTCCACCGGGCCCTTCGCCGAATGCGGCGCGGGCCCGATGGATCACGCCGATTGGTCGAACGGCCTTCAGCTGCTGTTCCAGGAGGACAAGCTGGCGGGCTGGCAGACCCAGACGCCCGCGATCTCGACCGACAAGGGCCTCCACGTCGGCTCGACCCTGGCCGAACTCAAGGCCGCCTATCCCGGCGCCGTGATCGAGGACAGCACCATCGGCTGGACCTTCGCCTCGGGCGAACTGATGGGGCTGCTGGGCGAGGACAAGGCCGCCGTCCAGCGCATCAACGTCGGGGTGACCTGCGACTTCACCTGATCGCTGAAGACCCCGAGGATCAGCGGTCCTTTTCGCGCTCCGTGCCCGAACGCGCCGACAGGGCGGCCTGGGCCGCGGCCAGACGGGCGATCGGCACGCGATAGGGCGAGCAGCTGACATAGGTCAGGCCCACGGTCTCGCAGAAGGCGATCGACGACGGATCGCCGCCGTGCTCGCCGCAGATACCCATCTTGATGTCCGGACGCACGGTCTTGCCGCGCTCGGCCGCGATGCGGATCAGGTCGCCGACGCCGTCCTGATCGAGGCGGACGAAGGGATCGGTCTCGAAGATGCCCTTGTCCATATAGGCCTGCAGGAACCGGCCGGAGTCGTCGCGGCTGATGCCGAAGGTCGTCTGGGTCAGGTCGTTGGTGCCGAAGGAGAAG
>DBBK01000183.1 GCA_002292165.1 Brevundimonas sp. UBA986 | reverse complement strand
ATGGCGGTCAGGTGCATGACCGCGTTGGTCGATCCGCCCGAGGCCGAGACGGCGACGGCGGCGTTCTTCAGGCTGGCGCGGGTGATGTATTTGCGGGCGCTGTCGCCGGCGAAGACGCGTTCGACGATCAGGCGGCCGCAGCGCTCGCCCTCGGCGGCCTTGGCCGGATCGACGGCGGGAACGTCATTGGCGCCCATGGGCGAGATGCCCATGACNNGGCCATGGTGTTGGCGGTGAACTGGCCGCCGCAGGCGCCGGCGCCGGGGCAGACGGCGCTCTCGACCATCTTCAGCTGTTCGTCGTCGATCGTGCCCGCGCCGTGGGCGCCGATGGCCTCGAAGACCTCCTGGACCGAGACCTCCTTCGAACCGATGACGCCCGGCATGATGGTGCCGCCGTAGTAGACCAGACCCGGGATATCCATCCGCGCCAGGGCCATAGCCGCCGCCGGAATGGTCTTGTCGCAGCCGACGATGCAGACGACGCCGTCCAGCTGATGCCCCTCGACGGCCAGTTCGATCGAGTCGGCGACGACTTCTCTGGAGATCAGCGAGGCCTTCATCCCCGGCGTGCCCATGGAGATGCCGTCGGTGACCATCACCGTGTTGAAGTCGACCGGATAGCCGCCCGCCGCGATGATCCCGGCGCGGACGTCGTTGGCCAGCCGGTTCAGATGCATGTTGCACGGGGTGATGGTCGACCAGGTGTTGACGATGGCGATCATCGGCTTGTCGAAGTCGGCGTCCTGCATCCCCGCCGCGCGCAGATAGGAGCGCGCCGCCGCCCGGTTCGGACCCTTGGTCACGACCGCGCTCCGACGGTTGCCGGCGTTGCTTTCAGGAGGGGAGTCTTGCGTGGTCACGGGAGGCGGTCGTTTCTGCTGGTCGGTCGTTCGGGAGCGGCGAAGAGGTATTCGGGGTCGTTTCGGGTATGAAAAAACCCGCTTCCTGGCGGGAGCGGGTGGGTGCGTGTGATCCTGATTTTGCGTGTGCTCAGGTCAGCTGCATCCATCCCGCTCCGCTAAGGAGAAGGCCGAGGAGTACGCTGAGAATGAGGGTGGTCAGCATCGCGGGACCGACGCTGGCGCGCGCCGCGGCGACGGCCTGAGCCCCCCGCGTCTTGTGGTCATGGCGAATGGATTGGCGCACGGCCGATCTCCTGCTTACCCCGGCATAAAGCCAGATTAACCGGCCCGGCGCAACCGTCGCTTGGAATAAATTTCCAAATTTCAGCCTCACGTGACCGTCGGAGGTAAAATCCACCCCCTGACGCCAATTGCGGGTCGAAAATCGCACCCCTGCCTGAGCCGTTCAGGCGAAAACAGCCAGCCTCGCGGCTCGAGGATATCGCGATGGGTACGAAACAGGCGGGATTCGCTGGCCGCAGCCGGGGCGGTGCGTGCAAAATTCCCGACCGACAGCGGTGTCAGTTGTCGATCAGATCCTGAAGTAATCCGGCGAGCCGCCTGCACATCGCCTCACATTCGGCGGGGGTCATGTCAAAGCCGCCGGTGATGTCGCGGCTGATCGCCAGCCCCATCATGAAGGCGCCGGCCAGACGGGCGCGAACGATGGCGTCCGGGCCGCCGACCCAGTCGGTGAAGGGTTGATAGAAGCGGTTGCGCGAGTTGCGCTGGACGATCTCGGCGGCCTTGGGCGAGGAGATGGAGCGCAGAAGGATCAGCAGCCACTCCAGCTTGCCTTCCTTCTTGGGCCCGTAAACGAGGTCATGCGCCATCCGTTCGCCGAACGTCTCGCGCGGACCCTCCGTGATGCTGGATCCGTTGCCGCAGTCCTCGAGCACGGCGACGAACAGTTCTTCCTTGGAGCCGAAATAGCGGGAGATCAGGGCCGGATCGACGCCGACATCCCGGGCGACGTCACGCATGCCGACCTGGTCGTAGCTTTCAGCCGAAAAGCGACGATTGGCCGCCTTGAGAATGGCCTCCCGCGTGGCGGCGGCGTTCCGGGGTCTGCTGCAAAGCTCGAAACTCAAGTTGATGTCCTCAAAGGCCCCATTGGGAGTATGGCTATGTCATCGTCTGTTGACAAGGTTTTCGCAGTCGCACAATAAACATGTCATCAGGTGTTGACCTGCGGGCGCGTCCCCCCATTTGCCCGTTTGTCCGCCTGGACTCAAATTGCTTGCTGGAGGGCCTTGCATGCGCAGGCTGAAGATCGTCGCCGTGTCCGCCATGATTGCGGCCGCGCTTTATGGCTGTTCCAAGAGCGAGGCCGCCGGTCCGCCGCCCCCCGCCCCGGTCACCGTGGCCAACCCCCTGCAGGAACGGATCGTCGACTGGGACGATTTCACGGGCCGCTTCGAGGCGACCCAGCAGGTCGACGTCCGCGCCCGCGTCGGCGGCTATGTCCAGTCGGTCCACTTCAAGGACGGCGACTATGTCCAGCGCGGCCAGCTGCTGTTCACGCTTGATCCGCGTCCGGCCCAGGCCAGCCTCGCCGCCGCCCAGGCCCAGGTCGCCCAGGCCAACGCCCAGGTGGCCCTGGCCCGCACCAATCTGACCCGCTCCCAGGGCTTGCTGGCCTCGCAGGCCGTGTCCCAGGCCGAGGTCGACGCCAACACCGGCGCCCTGCGCACCGCAGAGGCCAATGTCGCCGCCGCCCAGGCCAATGTCCGCGCCGCCCAGCTGCAGCTGGAGTTCACCCGCGTCACCGCCCCGGTCTCGGGCCGCGTGTCCAACCGCCGCACCGACCCGGGCAACCTGGTCGCGGGCGGGTCGTCGGCCGCCGACGTCCTGACCACCATCGTCTCCTCCTCGCCGATCTGGTTCGTCTTCGACGGCTCGGAAGCGGTGCTGCTCAAGTATCAGCGCCAGGTCCGCGCCGGTAAGGGCGCCCCGGTCCGCATCCGCCTGCAGGACGAGGCTGAGTTCGGTCACTCCGGCACGCTCGACTTCACCGACAACGCCATCGATCCGTCTTCCGGCACCATCCGCCTGCGGGCCATCATCCAGAACGGCGACGGCTTCCTGAAGCCCGGCATGTTCGGTCAGATCCGGGTCGCCGGCGCCGGCGCCTATGACGCCCTGCTGGTTCCGGATTCGGCGGTCTCCGCCGGCGCCGACCAGCGCACCGTCGCGGTCGTCGCGGCCGACGGCACGGTCACGCCGCGCCCGGTGGTCCTCGGTCCGCTGATCGACGGCCTGCGCGTGATCCGTTCGGGCATCACCGCCCAGGACCGCGTCATCATCAACGGCGGCTCGCGCGTTCAGCAGCCCGGTCAGAAGGTGAAGGCCAACCCCGGCCGCATCACCCACACGCCGACGGCGAACGCCGCCCCCGTCACCTATGCCCCCCCGGCCGCCACGGCGACCTCAGCCAGCGCCCTGACGGGCTCCGTGGCGATCGGCGACTGATCCACACATGAACATCTCACGCTTCTTCATCGACCGGCCGATCTTTGCGGCCGTGCTGTCGGTGGTCATCACCATCGTAGGCATCGCCGCCTATCCGCTGCTGCCGCTTTCGCAGTATCCGGAGATCGCGCCGCCCACGATCACCGTCAACGCCGCCTTCGCCGGCGCCTCGGCCGAGACCCTGGCCGAGACCGTCGCCGCCCCCATCGAGCAGGAAATCAACGGCGTTGAGGACATGCTCTATGTCACCTCTTCGTCGACCTCGGACGGGGCGGTGGCCATCACCGTCACCTTCAAGCCGGGCACCGACCTCGACAAGGCCCAGGTGCTTGTCCAGAACCGCGTCGCCCTGGCCGAACCGCGCCTGCCCGATCAGGTGCGCCAGACCGGGGTCGTGGTCGCCAAGGCGTCACAGGGCTTCCTGCTGATCGCCTCGGTCACCTCGCCCGACGGCAGCCTCTCGAACGACTATCTGGGCAACTACGCCAACTCCACCATCCGCGACCGTCTGCTGCGGATCGAGGGCGTCGGCGGGGTCACCGTCTTCGGCGGCGGCAACTATTCGATGCGCGTCTGGATCGACCCGGCCAAGGCCGCGGCCCGAAACCTGTCCGCCCCGGAAATCATCGCCGCCCTGCAGGCCCAGAACGTCCAGGCCGCGGCCGGTTCGATCGGCGCCCCGCCCTTCGCCACCAACGCCGCCGCCTTCCAGCAACCCATTCAGGTTCAGGGCCGTCTGAACACGCCGGAAGAGTTCGGCCAGGTCGTGCTCAAGACCGACGCCAACGGCGCCGTGACCCGTCTGTCCGACATCGCCCGCGTCGAGCTGGGCGCCCAGGACTACGGCATCCGCGGCTTCTTCGACGGCAAGCGCGGCGTCGGCGTCGCCATCGTCCAGCAGCCCGGCGCCAATGCGCTCGGCACCGCCGAACGCGTCCAGGCCGAGCTTGAGGCCATCCGCAAGGACCTGCCGCAGGGCGCCGAGGTCAAGGTCGCCTACAACCCCACGGAGTTCGTCGCCGCCTCGGTCGAGTCGGTGCAGCACACCCTGGTTGAAGCGATCATCCTGGTCGTCATCGTGGTCATGGTCTTCCTGCAGACCTGGCGCGCGGCGATCATCCCCATCATCGCCATCCCGGTCGCCCTGGTCGCCACCTTCGCGGTCCAGCTGGCGCTCGGCTATTCGCTGAACTCCCTGTCGCTGCTCGCCCTCATTCTCGCCGTCGGCATCGTCGTCGATGACGCCATCGTCGTGGTCGAGAACGTCGAGCGATTGATCGGCGAGGGGCTCAGTCCACGCGACGCCGCCTATCGCTCGATGGAGGAAGTCTCGGGCGCCCTGATCGCCATCGGTCTGGTGCTGGTCTCGGTCTTCATCCCGACCATGTTCGTGCCGGGCATTCCGGGGATCTTCTATCGCCAGTTCGCGGTGACCATCGCCGCGGCCTCGGTGACCTCCCTGTTCGTCTCCCTGACCCTGTCGCCAGCGCTGGCCGCCCTGCTGCTCAAGCCGCACGCCGATGGCCATGGCCAGCGCAAGCCGGGCGTCTGGGGTTCGATCGTCTGGTACGTCGGCCTCGGCGGACGCAAGTTCAACGAAGGCTTCGACTGGCTGTCGAACCAGTACGGCCGGGTCACCGCCAAGCTGGTCCGTCTGGTCGCCATCGTCCTGGTCGTCTACCTCGGCCTGCTGGGCCTGACCGCCTGGCGTCTGGTCGACACCCCCTCGGGCTTCATTCCCGAGCAGGATCAGGGCTTCCTGATCGGCGTCATCCAGCTGCCGGCCGGCTCGTCGCTCGATCGCACCCAGCAGGTCATGCTGAAGGCCAAGGACATCATCCAGTCCAAGGAGGGCGTCAACGGCACCGTGGCCTTCGCCGGCCTCGACGGCTCCAGCTTCGCCTTCGGCTCCAACGCCGCGACCATCTTCGTCCGTCTGGACCCGTCCGAGGACCGCAAGTCCAAGGAGACCAAGGCGGCCGCCCTCGCCGGGGCCATCACCCAGGCCACCGGCGGCATCGAGGAAGCCAATATCTTCGTCATCGCCCCGCCCTCGGTTCAGGGGCTGGGCACCGGCAACGGCTTCAAGATGATGGTCCAGGACCGTTCCGGCGCGGGCTACCGCGCTCTGGAAGGCGCCACCTTCGCCATGATGGGCGCCGCGGCCCAGAAGCCCGACGAGTTGCAGCAGGTCTTCTCGACCTACAACACCGCCTCGCCGCGCATCGCCGCCGACGTCGACCGTGACCGGGCCCTGATGCTGGGCGTCCAGCCGTCCTCGGTGTTCAGCACCCTGGGCATCTATCTGGGCTCGTCCTACATCAACGACTTCAACATGGCCGGCCGCACCTATCGCGTCACCGCCCAGGCGGAGCCGTCCTATCGCGACGACCTGGCCGACATCGCCAACCTGAAGGTCAAGTCGACCTCGGGCGCCATGGTGCCGATCGGCTCGCTCGCCAACCTGCGTCAGGACTCCGGTCCGTCGCGGATCGTGCGCTTCAACCTGTTCCCGGCGGCCGAACTGCAGGGTCAGGGCGCGCCGGGCGTGTCGTCCGGTCAGGCCATCGCCCAGATGGAGCAACTGGCGGCCGCGACCCTGCCCCCCGGCTTCTCCTACGAATGGACCGAACTGGCCTTCCAGGAGAAATCCGCTTCGGGCGGCGCCGGCCTGATCTTCGCGATGTCGGTCCTGCTGGTCTTCCTGGTGCTGGCCGCCAACTACGAGGCCTTCACCCTGCCTCTGGCGGTCATCCTGATCGTGCCGATGTGCGTGCTGGCCGCCATGCTCGGGGTCAACGCCCTGGGTCTCGACAACAACATCCTGGTCCAGGTCGGACTGGTGGTGCTGGTGGCGTTGGCGGCGAAGAACGCCATCCTGATCGTCGAGTTCGCCAAACAGGCGGAAGAAGAAGGTCTGAACCGCTGGGACGCCGCCGTCTCCGCCGCCCGGACCCGTCTTCGCCCGATCCTGATGACCTCCTTCGCCTTCATCCTCGGCGTTCTGCCGCTGGTGCTGGCCGAAGGTCCGGGCGCCGAAATGCGCCAGGCCCTGGGCGCGGCGGTCTTCTTCGGGATGCTGGGGGTGACCATCTTCGGCCTGCTGTTCACGCCGGTCTTCTATGTCCTCACCCGCGCCATCGCGGCCCGCATCCCGCATAAGCCGTCCAAGACGCCGCCGGCCCCGACCACCGGGACCGCGCCGCAAGACCCCAACCAGCCGCTGCCCGCCACGGGCCCGGCCGGAGACCACTGATGACCGCTCGTTCCTACGTTCAACGGTTCCTGACCGTCGCCCCTGCCGCTCTTGTACTGGCAGCCTGCGCGGTTGGGCCGAAGGCGCCCGACGCCGACCTTCCCCCCCAGGCGTCGGGCGCCTTCATTGGCTCATCCTCGACGGCGGTCACCTCGACCGCCGAGGCCCGCAGCGACTGGTGGCGGCTCTATAACGACCCGACGCTGGACGGCCTGATCACCCAGGCCTTCGCCGAGAACAACCAGCTGGAGGCGGCGGAGGCCAATCTGCGCGCCGTCCGGGCCTCGCTCTCGGAAGCCCGCGCCGGCCGCCTGCCCTCCACCAGCCTGAGCGCCTCCGCGACGCGCAGCCAGGGCTCGGCCGCCACCTCGACCACCGGGACCCAGCCGCCCGAGATCGACACCTATGACGCCGGGATCAGCGCTTCCTACGAGATCGACCTGTTCGGTCGCGTGGGATCGACGATCCGCGCCGCCCGCGCCGACGCCGACGCCCAGGCGGCGGCCGTCGACGTGGTCCGCGTCAGTGTCGCCGCCGAAACCGCTCGCGCCTATGCCGACGCCTGTTCCGCCAACGCCCAGATCGCCGTCGCCCAACGGAACCTGGACCTGCAGCAGAACACCGTCGACCTGACCCAGCGTCTGCTGGACGGCGGCGCCGGCACCGGTCTGGACGTCGCCCAGGCGCGCGCCACCCTGGCCCAGACCCGGGCGGCCGTGCCCTCGCTTCTGGCCGCGCGCGACGAGGCCCTGTTCCGCCTCTCGACCCTGACCGGCCGCACCCCGGCCGAGGCCTCGGAAGCGGCGAAGACCTGCGCCCGTCCGCCCCAGCTGACCCAGCCGATCCCGGTCGGCGACGGCGCGGCCCTGCTGGCCCGTCGTCCCGACGTGCGTCAGGCCGAACGCAACCTGGCGGCCGCCGCCGCGCGGGTGAACGTGGCCACGGCCTCGCTCTACCCGACCATCAGCCTCGGCGGTTCCTACGGCTCGACGGCGCTGAACTCGGGCGATCTGGGCAAGGACGAGAACTACCGGTTCTCCTTCGGCCCGCTGATCAGCTGGTCCTTCCCGAACATCGCCGTGGCCCGCGCCCGGATCGCCCAGACGGGCGCCCTGAGCGACGCGGCCCTGGCGACCTTCGACCAGACCGTGCTGACGGCCCTGCAGGAGACCGAGACGGCCCTGTCCAACTACGCCAACGAGCTGGACCGCCGCACGGCCCTGACCGAGGCGCGAGACCAGGCCGCACGCGCCGCCCGCCTGTCGCGCACCCGCTTCGACGCCGGCGCCGACAGCTTCCTGACGGTGCTGGTCGCCGAACGGACCCTGGCCAGCACAGAGGCGGCGCTCGCCCAGTCCGACGCCCTGGTCACCACCTACCAGATCGCCCTGTTCAAGGCCCTGGCCGGGGGCTGGCAGGCGGAAAGCTGACCTCGAGCTCACACTCGGGCAAAGCAAAGGGGCCGGTTAGCGATCACCGGCCCCTTCGTCGTTTCAGGCGTCAGCCCGGCCCTTAGGGGACCGGGTTGCCGTTGACGTCCACCACCGTGACCTGACCCAGGTTCAGGGCCTCGATCTTGGACTTCATCGCCGCCACGTCGCCGACGATGACCCAGGTCGTGGGACCCGAGCCGACCACCGTCTGCGCGGCCGTCGCGGCCATGGCCGGAGTCGTGCCGTTCACCTCGCGGGCGTAGGCGGTGTAGTAGTCTTCCGGCACGCCGTAGACGACCATACGGGTCAGCTCGCCCATGACCGCGCCGTTGGTCTCCCAGCCGCCGGCCATGCCCTGGATCAGGTTGGCCTTGACCGCCGTCAGCTCGGCCTCGGTGACCGGATGGGCGCCGACGACGCCGGACAGCTCATTGCGAACCTCGGCCGCGCTTTCGGCGGTCTTGTCCGACTGAACGGCGGCGGTGGCGGCGAACATGCGCGGCCCGATGGCCGTGCGCACGCCCGACGAAGCGCCGTAGGACCAGTGCTTGTCCTCCCGCAGGTTCATGTTGATCCGGCTGGTGAAGGCGCCGCCCAGGGCGGTGTTGAAGGCGTCCTGACGCGGCTCGGTGGCGGCGTCGAACGGCGCCGTCAGGCGGCCGGCGGTGATGATCGCCTGCGGACCCGGACGGTTGACGAGCAGCACGCGCGGCTGGGCCGGTGCGGCCATGACCGAGGTCGCGGGCTTGGCCGGCAGCGGGGTCGCGGGCGCCTTCCAGCCGGCGAAGGCGCGTTCCAGCTGCGGCTGCAGCTCGGCCAGGGTCGTGTCGCCGACCACGACCAGGGTCGCGTTGTCGGGACGGAACCAGGCCGCGTGATAGGCCTCGGCGTCGGCCGGGGTCAGGGCCTTGACCGTATCCTCGGTGCCGCTCGTCGGACGGCCGTACTGGCTGTTCGGGCCATAGACATTGGCGGCCAGAACGCGGCTGGCGATGGCGCCGGGGCTGCGGTTGGCCTGCTGGATGCCGGCGACCTGCTGGGCCTGGGCGCGGGTGAAGTCGGCCGGGCGGAAGGCCGGGTGCTGGATCACATCGGCATACAGCGCCAGCGAAGGCTCCATCCGGGTGGACAGGGCGGTCATCGAGACGCTCGAGTAGTCAGCGGCCGAGCCGGCGCCGAGGGTGGCGCCCAGCAGCTGGGTGCGGTCCGAGATCTGAAGCGCGTCCAGGGTATCGGTGCCGTTGGTCATCACCGTCGGGGCCAGCGAAGCGATACCGGCCTTGTCGGCCGCGTCGGTCGCGGAGCCCGCGTTGACGATCAGGTTCATCGACACAGTCGGCACGCCGTTGCGCGGCGCCAGGACCACCTTCAGCCCGTTCGACAGGGTGGCGTGCTGGACCTCGGGGAAGATGGCGGCCGGGACGGCGCCCGTGGCGGGCACGCCCCGGGTCCGGTCGACGCCGGTCGCGGCGGCGGCGTAGTCGGGCATCGGCAGGACGTCGAGCGAATAGCTGCCGTCCGTCAGCCACTGGCGGCCGGCGGCGGTCAGATTGGCCGGGGTCGCGGCCAGGACGCGCTCATAGCTGTCCTTCCAGGCGTTCGGGTCGCCGTGGAACACCTGGCTCTCGGCCAGCAGGTCGGACTTGCCGCCGAAGCCGCCGATGCGCTCGGCGCCGCGCACCAGACCGGCGCCCTGAACCGTGCGCGCGCGCTCCAGCTCCTCGGCCGTCGGACCGTCACGCAGCAGCTTGGCCATCTCTTCATCGACGATGGCCTCGATACGGGCCAGGTCCTGACCCGGCTTGGCGGTGACGATGACCAGGAACTGGCTGCCGATCTCGCTCTCGTTCTGGCCGGCGTTGACGCCCACCGCGACCTGGTCGTCGAAGACCAGACGCTTGTAGAGACGCGAGTTGCGGCCCGAGGACAGCACCTGCCCCAGCAGACCCAGGTAGTCGCTGTCGGCCGAGCCGGCTTCCGGCGTGTTCCAGACCTTGTAGAGGCGCGGCTGGCCGACGCGGTCGTACATGGTCTCGGACTGATGGCCGACCATCGGCGCGATCATCCGGTTCGGATGGGTGACGGGCGGTCCGGGCGGGATGTCGCCGAAATACTGTTCGACCTTGGCCTTCGCTTCTTCCGGGGTGATGTCGCCGGCCAGGACGATGGTCGCGTTCGAGGCGCCGTAGTAGTCGCGGAACCAGGCCTTGACCGTGTCCAGATCGGCGGCGTTCAGGTCGTCCATCGAGCCGATGACGGTGTGGCCATAGGGGTGGTCGGCCGGATAGGTGGCGTTGGTGATCGCATCCCAGACGCGGCCATAGGGCTGGTTCTCGCCCTGGCGCTTCTCGTTCTGAACGACGCCGCGCTGCTCATCCAGACGCGCCTGGTCGATGGCGCCGACGAGGTGGCCCATCCGGTCGCTCTCCAGCCACAGGATCGAGTCCAGGGCCGAGGTCGGGACGTTCTGGAAATAGTTGGTGCGGTCGGTGTTGGTGGTGCCGTTCTGGTCGGTGGCGCCCAGCAGTTCGGTGGCCTTGAAGAAATCGTTGTTGAAGTTCTCCGAGCCGTTGAACATCAGGTGTTCAAACAGGTGGGCGAAGCCCGACCGCGCCGCCGGCTCGTTCTTGGAGCCGACGTGGTACCAGATGTTGACCGCCACGATCGGGGCCTTGTGGTCCTCGTGCACGATCAGGGTCAGGCCGTTGGCCAGGGTGAATTTCGTGAACGGAATGTCGATCGGCGGCAGGGGCGCGAGCCGCTCGCCGCGCTGGGTGGCCGTGGAAGCCGGGGCGGCGGGTTCGGGCGCGGCCCAGGCGGCGGAGGCGAAGACGACAGAGGCGGCGACACCTCCCATCAAGGCGAGGCGGCGGGCAGTCGAACGCATGAAATCCTCCGGATGCGAGGGGCCCAGCTGGGCCGTTACAGTTGCCTAGCCCGCACCCGCCGACCGGGAAAGCGACGTTTCCTGAACTTTTGGTCATGTTCCGGCGTCTTATCGCGAACCATTCGCAAACAAGCGTCGCTACACAGGGTCGGTTCGTCCTCAGGTTTGCACATCGTCGGCAAGATCATGCCGAATACCGTCCGAAAACCCCACTCTCGAGAAAATCATTTGCCGAAAAGCCTGTTTTTGGCTTTATGCGCGTATGCAGAACAAGGGATCATCCGGGCCGCAGGGCTTCGTCGTGCAACCGCGTCGTCTTCCCAAGACGACAGCGTCCGTCCGCGTGCAGGATTTTGGCGAGATCATCGTCAAACCGACGACCGAGAATATCGAGGTCCAGGCCGGGCGTTGCACCGACTGCGGCGTGCCCTTCTGCCAGAACGCCTGCCCGCTGCAGAACAACATCCCCGACTGGCTCGGCCTGTCGGCGGAAGACGAGATGCGCGAGGCCTGGCGCATCGCCTCCGCCACCTCGACCATGCCCGAGATCTGCGGCCGCATCTGTCCGCAGGACCGTCTGTGCGAGGGCTCCTGCACCCTGAACCAGTCCGGCTGGGAAGCCGTGACCATCGGCTCGGTCGAGGCCTTCATCGGCGACACCGCCTTCGACAACGGCTGGGTCGAGCCCATCCGTCCGGCGCATGAGCGCGGCCAGTCCGTCGGCATCGTCGGCGCCGGCCCGGCCGGTCTGGCCGCCGCCGACCGTCTGCGCAGCGCGGGCTACGCCGTCACCGTCTATGACCGCCACGACCGCCCCGGCGGCCTGCTGATCTACGGCATCCCCGGCTTCAAGCTGGAAAAGCGCGTGGTCCAGCGCCGCACCGACCGCTTGGCCGAGGGTGGCGTGGAGTTCGTGCAGAACTGCAACGTCGGCGTCGACGTGACGCTGGAGCAGCTGCGCGAGCGTCATGACGCCGTGCTTCTGGCCATGGGTGTCTATCAGGCGCGCGCCCTGTCGGTTCCCGGCGGCGGCCCCGGCGACACCGTCCCGGCGCTCGACTTCCTGATCCACCAGAACCGTCGTGATCTGGGCGAGACCGACAACGACACCTGGCACAATGCCAAGGGCCGCAAGGTCGTCGTCATCGGCGGCGGCGACACCGCCATGGACTGCGTCCGCACCGCCATCCGTCAGGGCGCGGAATCCGTCGTCTGCCTGTATCGCCGCGATCGCGACAACATGCCGGGCTCGGCGCGCGAGGTTCAGAACGCCGAGGAAGAAGGCGTCGTCTTCGAATGGCTGGGCGCGCCCAAGGCCCTGATGTCGCGCGACGGCGCCGTGTCGTCCGTCCGCGCCGCTCGTATGGCCCTGTCCGAGCCCGAGTTCGGCAAGCGCCGCGAGATCGTCGCCATCCCCGGCGGCGACTTCGACCTCCAAGCCGATCTGGTCATCGAGGCCCTGGGCTTCGAGCCCGAGGAATTCGCCGCCCACCACAATGAGCTGTCGCTGACCGAGTGGAACACCGTGGCCACCGCTCGCTCGGGCTTCGCCACCTCCCTGCCCGGCGTCTATGCCGCCGGCGACGCCGTCCGCGGCGCCTCGCTGGTCGTGTGGGCCGTGCGCGACGGCCAGGACGCCGCCGCTGAAATCGACCGTTATCTGCGTACCCAGACCGAGGAGCAGGCCGCATGAGCTGGCTCGTCCAATACACCGCCGACCGCCAGCGTCTGATCGACGCCAACGCCTATGAGCCCGCGTCGGAAAAAGACGCCTGCGGCGTGGGCCTCGTCGCCGCCATCGACGGCAAGCCGCGCCGCGAGGTCGTGGAATACGCGATCAAGTCGCTGAAGAACGTCGCCCACCGCGGCGCCGTCGATCCCGACGGCCTGTCCGGCGACGGCGCCGGCCTGATGGTCGAAGCGCCCCAGGCCTTCTTCGCCGAACAGGTGCGCGTCATCGGCCAGACCCCGCGTCCGGGCCCGATCGCCATCGGCCAGATCTTCCTGCCGCGCACCGACCTGGGCGCCCAGGACCGCGCCCGCGCCATCGTCGAGACCGAAGTGCTGCGCGCCGGCTTCTACATCTACGGTTGGCGTCAGACCCCGATCGATCTGTCGGTCGTCGGCTCCAAGGCCGGCGCGACCCGGCCCGAGATCGAACAGATCATGCTGGCCACCCCCGCCCATCTGGCGGACCCCGAGGCCGGTGAGGATCTGGAGCGCGAGCTGTATCTCTGCCGCCGGCGGATCGAGAACGCGGTGGCGGCCGAGGCCGTGCCCGGCTTCTACGTCTGCTCCCTGTCGGCCCGATCGCTGATCTACAAGGGGATGGTGCGCGCCGAGCTGCTGGACCAGCTCTATCCCGACCTGCTGGATCCGACCTTCCAGTCGGCCTACGCCATCTTCCACCAGCGCTATTCGACCAACACCTTCCCCGAATGGAAGCTGGCCCAGCCCTTCCGCATGATGGCCCACAACGGCGAGATCAACACGCTGAAGGGCAACCTGAACTGGATGCGGTCGCACGAGATCCGCATGACGGCCCAGGCCTTCGGCGACCACGACGAGGATGTGAAGCCGGTCGTTCAGGCGGGCGGTTCCGACTCGGCCGCGCTGGACAATGTCTTCGAGGTTCTGGTCCGGGCCGGACGTCCCGCGCCCATGGCCAAGGCCCTGCTGATCCCCGAGGCGTGGGCCCGCGACGAAGGGCTGATGAAGGCCGATCACCGCGCGCTGTACGCCTACTGCAACGCGGTCATGGAGCCGTGGGACGGCCCCGCCGCCATCTGCGCCACCGACGGCCGCTACATCGTCTGCGGCAAGGACCGGAACGGCCTGCGTCCGCTGCGCGCCATGGTCACCCATGACGGCCTGCTGCTGGCCGGGTCGGAAGCCGGTCTGGCCGGCCTGCCCGAGGCCCGCATCGCGCGCCGTCTGCCCATCGGTCCGGGCCGGATGATCGTCGCCGACCTGAAGACAGGGACGATCCTCGACGAAGCCGAGGCCATCGACGCCCTGGCCGCCGCCCACCCCTATCAGGAGTGGCTGGACAATATGATCGATCTGGAGCCGGTCATCGGCCCCGGACCCGAGCCCCGCGCCGCCACGGGCGAGGCCCTGACCCGTCGTCAGATCGCCGCGGGCTATTCCCGCGAAGACCTCGACATGCTGCTGGATCCGCTGATCCGGGACGGCAAGGAGGCGGTCGGTTCCATGGGCGACGACACCCCGCCGGCGGTGCTGTCGGACCTGCCGCGTCCGCTGGCCCACTACTTCCGCCAGAACTTCTCCCAGGTCACTAACCCGCCCATCGACCCCCTGCGCGAAGCCGGGGCGATGAGCCTGAAGACCCGGTTCAAGAACCTCGGCAACATCCTCGCCGAGGAAGAGGCCCAGACGAACGTCTTCGTCCTGAACAGCCCGATCCTGACGACCGGGATGTATGAGCGGATGCTGGGCGTCGTTGGCGCGGGCACCACCGTGACCATCGACTGCTCCTATCCCCTGCCGGCCGAGGGCGACCGCCCCGGCGCCGGAATGCGCGCCGCCATCGACCGCATCCAGATGGAGGCCGAGGCCGCCGTGCGCGGAGGGTCGGCTCTCGTAGTTCTGACCGACGAACGCGCCTCGGAAGAGCGGATCACCATCCCGATGATCCTGGCGACGGCGGCGGCGCACCTGCGCCTGACCGACAAGGGTCTGCGCAGCTTCGTCTCCATCGTCGTCCGGTCGTCGGAAGCACTGGAGCCGCACGGCGTCGCCGTCCTCGTGGGGGTCGGGGCCACGGCCGTGAACCCCTGGCTGGCCCAGGAGATGTTCCAGGA
>DBBK01000136.1 GCA_002292165.1 Brevundimonas sp. UBA986 | reverse complement strand
GTAGAAGGTGTTCTTCGGGTTGGTGACGGCCTGGCGCTTGGCGGGTTGACCCACCAGCACTTCCGCGCCGTCCTGGATCGCCACGACCGACGGGGTCGTGCGGTTGCCCTCGGCGTTTTCCACGACCTTGGGGTTCTTGCCGTCCATGACCGCGACGCATGAGTTGGTCGTGCCGAGGTCGATGCCGATAATCTTGGCCATAGGCTTTTCTGTCTCTCCGTCTGGCGGGCGGTGCGGCGGCCTTTTCAAGCTAAGCGCCGCGCGTGACCGTCCCCGGTTGTCTTGATGCCCCTCAGCAGAGGGACGGTTGGATGGTTTCCGTTGGAAAGCCCCCAGTGATTCCGGGGCCTCTCCGGCTGGTGCGGATATGGGAAAGCCCTCATGCCCCGCAAGGCCTTGATGTGCAACGTCGGGATTCAACCCGAGGACTCTTTGCTCTCCGGGAGCCTTTCGTCAGGGCCCGTCAGCCGCCGTCAGACCCCGTCAGGAGCCCTTCTGGCGGAACGGCGGTAACTTTCCTCATCGACGGACGCCGCCACGGCCTGCCGTCCGGGGAAAGGATCACGCCATGACCAAGTTCGCCTCTATCGCCCGCAACGCCCTGATCGGCCTCGCCCTCGTCGGCGCCGGCTCGGCCGTCGCCGCCGAACCCACCCAGGCGACCCTCGTCGCCAAGCCCGTCGCCGTTGTGAAGGTCGCCCAGTCGCGCGACGGCTATAACCGCCGCGTCACCGTCCACAATCAGACCGGCTGGACCATGCTGCGCTTCTATGCGTCCGACGCCCGCACCGACAGCTGGGAAGAGGATATCCTGGGCTCCGACACCCTGGCCTCGGGCCGCAACTGGACCGTCAACATCGACGACGGCTCGGGCGCCTGCGTCTACGACTTCCGCGCCGAGTTCACCAACGGCCAGGTCCTCGAACGCCGCAACATCAACGTCTGCCAGATCGCGGATTACTATTACACGCGGTAACTGACTACCGACCCGGGCCTCGTAAAGCCCCGCTTAGTCTCTCTGTGTCAGGATCCGGGCTTCCAGCAGAAAGCTCGGATCCGATGACGCTCGCCACGCTGACCCTCGCCAGACAGGCCACGGGTTTCAAAACAGACCTCAAGGCGGCGGCCGAAAAGCCCGCCGCGACCCTCGCCGCCCTGCTGAAGGCGGACTCCGCCAATTCCACGAAGGCGTCGGACAGGGCGTCCGAAAAGACCGGAGCCGCCCACACCGTCGCGACCGCGCTTGGCGACATGCAGAAACAACGACGGGACTCGCTCAAGGCCCAGGCGAAGGCCCAGGTCATGGCCCTGATCGAGCGTATCCGGACGCTGAAGCAGTTCGCCTCCGACAATCCGCAGGTCATGGCCAAACAGCTGGCAGCGATCGTCAAGGACCTGAAATCGGCCATCAAGGCCTATGCCGACGCCGGCGGCGCGACCCGCGACCTCGGCGGCGCCTCCGCGACCGCCCCGGCGGCGCCCGCCGCCGCCGATCCCGCCGAAGCGCCTTCAGGCAAGGCTGCCGCCATCGATCCGGCCAAAGACGAGGCTGTCGCGCGCGAAGCCGGCCCCTCTGCCGAGGGTGAAGGCGCCGAAGCGGTCGCGGATGCAGCCTCTCCGCTCGATGCGAAGGCCTCGTCCACGGCCGTTCCGACCGCCGCCGTCGATCCCCGCAATATCTACGAAAAGATGCGCGACGAGGTCAGCGGCTCCGAGGCTGCCGGCGACATGGATTTCGTCAAGATGGTGCGCGGCGTCGGCAAGGTGATCCGCGAGTTGCTGACCAAGGCGAAGATCCAGACCGCCCTCAAGGGCCCCGACGATGAGACGAAGAGGGCCTTCAAGGAAACGGAAGAGGGCCTCAAGGAGGTCGACAAGGCGCTGGAGAAGATGGATCGCGACATCCGCAACTCGTCGCCCGCCGCCGGCATGTTCGTGGCGCTCTACGCCTGAGGCCGAGCCTGACGCGGGCGCTCAGCCCGCCAGACAGACCACCTGGGCCACGCGCAGGTCACGCCTCAGGGTGTCGGAGACCCGGCCGTAGTTGTCGACGGTGATCGGTTCGTCCAGCGGGGCCTGCTCGGCGCCCGACTGGCCCCGGATGGTCGGGGCGAAGGTCTCGGGCGAGGTGGTGTAGATGCGGCCCCGGCGCGGCGCCTCGGCGATGGTCACGCCCAGCACCCGGCCCTGACGGTCCAGCGCCGGCGCCCCGGACAGGCCCGCCAGCGTCCCGTCCAACCCCTCGGTGCGGCCGACCTCGGCCCAGGCCAGGACCGGCTCGTCGCGGGCGCCCCGACCATGGACCTTCAGGGTCTCGCGGCCCAGAAGACGGCTGGAAACCTCCCCGACACGGCCTTGCGGGAAGCCCGGATGGAAGGCGCGTTGGCCGTGTTTGAGCTCCGGCCGGGTCAGGATGGGCAGGCCGGGCGGGCCCCCGTCGGTGATCAGCAGGGCGACGTCGGCGCCGCGCGCCAGCCTCAGGTCCGCCGCCACGGCCCGGCCGCCGCCGACCACCAGCGCGGGCTTCCTGCAGCCATCCACGACATGGCGTGCGGTGATCCAGCGGCCGTCGGCGGCGATGGAGAAGGCGGTCCCGGCCGAGGGCTGGAAGGGGCCGTCCGGCGCCTCCACCGTCACGGCGGGATCGAAGGGGGTGATGGGGCCCAGCAGCGCGCCCTCGGCCTCGTCGGGCGGGGCGGGGGCAGGGGGGGCGTCGGCGTTCTCGCGCCGGCTCAGCGACAGGCCGATGATGGCCGCCAGGACCACGGCATAGACACTCCAGTCCGGGATGCGGAAACCGGCCATGGCCTGGTTAGCCCCTCTCAGCCCGTCAGGGCGGCGGCGAGGACGAGAGCGGTCGCCAGCTTGGCCGCGACCAGCAGGACGGCGGCCGAGATCTCGCCTTCCTGAATCCGTTGCGGCAGTCCGGTCAGGACCGCGTCAACGATGCGGAAGGCCAGCAGCTGCAGCACCAGGGTGGCGATACCCCACAGGACGATGTCCCTGAGCGAGGTCGAGACCGACAGCGACACCGCCAGCGGAATGGCCAGACCCAGCAGCACCCCGCCAAAGGCCACGCTGGCCGCCGAATTGCCCTCGCGGATCAGGGCGATCTCCTTCCACGGCGTCAGCAGCCCATAGACGACGGCGCCGGCGGCCAGCAGGACGAAGGTCGCGATCAGGTGCAGCACCATGACCGGGAATCCGCTGGCGAAGGCCTGGATTTCGGGACTGGAGAGTATGTCGGAGAAGGTCGAGCCCATGCCCTGGAGAAATCTGGTCGAATGCGCGGATGCGAACGGCCCGGCCGGGGCCCCGGTGCATCAGCCCTTGCCCGAATCTCGCCCCAATCCGCAAGCGCCGCCGCGCCACACTGTGTGACGAAAGATTGCAGTCGCGCGACCACGACGCGGAAATCAGACCAGTGTAGAGGCCTCATATGACCGAATCCGTCCCGCCCGCCGTCCTCCCCACCGTGCTTGTTGTCGCCGTCGCCCTGATCGATGTCGACGGCCGGGTGCTGATCGCCAAACGGCCCGAGGGCAAGGCTCTGGCGGGCCTGTGGGAATTCCCCGGCGGCAAGGTCGAGCCCGGCGAGCGCCCGGAGGCCGCCCTGATCCGCGAGCTGCGCGAGGAGCTGGGCATCGAGGTGACCGAGAGCTGCCTCGCCCCCTTCGTTTTCGCGAGCCACGCTTACGAAAGCTTTCACCTTCTGATGCCACTTTACCTGTGCCGACGCTGGTCCGGCGTGGTCGTGGCCCACGAACACGCCGCCCTGGCCTGGGTGAAGCCGGACAAGCTGCCGGACTATCCCATGCCGCCCGCCGACGCTCCGCTGGTCGCCTGGCTGCGCGACCTACTCTGAAGCGACGCCGGAAGGCGTCAGAGGCAGGAGGACCCGATGCGCAAGTCGAGCGCCCGTTTCCTGCGCCGGTTCCAGAGCGACGAATCCGGCGCCACCGCCATCGAATACGGCCTGATCATCTCCCTGATCTTTGTGGTCATCGTCAGCGCCGTGACCGCGTTCGGCAACAAGGCCAGCGCCATATTCAACACCGCCTTTATCGCCATCTCGGGCGGCATGACCGGCGGCTGAGGCCGTCAGTCCCCGGTTCAGTCCTTGTGCTCGGTCACTCCGAGCACATCCGCCAACCGCGCCTTGGCCGAGCCGCGCGGCAGGGGTTTCTGCTGGCTTTCATGCGGGGCCCAGCCGGCAAGGTTGACGATCTCGAAGGTGGCGGGGATGCGCCCATCGGGCTCGCCGTACTTTTCCGCATAAAGGGCGGCGGCGCGCATCAGGATGCCGCGGGTCAGGGGGCGGATCGTCCCGGCCAACTGATTGGTCTCGCCCATGGCCCTGAGGTCGCGGATCAGGGCGAAGAGGTCGGGATAGCGGACCGTGACCCGATCGACGTCGGAGACCGGCAGGGTAAAGCCCGCCCGCTGCAACAGGGCCGCGCCGTCATAGCCGTCGGCGAAGGGCGAGACGCGGGCCTGGGCCCCGCCGCGCTCGGCCAGTTCAGCCTCCGTCAGGACCGTGCGCAGCTCCTTCAGGGTGGCGGCGCCCAGAAGGGTCCCCAGAAACAGACCGTCGGGCTTCAGGGCGCGGCGGATCTGGCTCAGCGCGCCGGGCAGGTCGTTGGCCCAGTGCAGGGTCATCAGGGAGACGACCAGATCGGCGGACTGGTCCTCCAGACCCAGAGCCTCGGCGCCGGGCGCGGCGGCTCCGGCGTTCAGGACGCGGACCGGCCCGACCCGCTGCGCCGCCGGACTGTTGGCCAGCAGGTCCCCGAAGGCCTCGGCGCGCGCGGAGAGGTCGACGGCGACGGGAAAGTCGCGCAGGATCGCCTCAAGGCTGTCTATGGCGCCATCCGCAGCCCTGACGTGCAGGAAGTCGGCCTCGCGAAAACGCGGCGCCGATCGCCTCAGCCGGGCGGCCCGGCGGGCGGCGTCGAAGATCCGGGGAGGGCCGGAAGGGGCGGAGGGGGACGTCATGAGCAGTCAGGATGGGGATTCGGAGGACGGATGGGAAGCGGCGGCGATCGCGCCACGCCCCCTACTCCGGTTTCCGCGTCCCGTCTTGCCCCGCCTTTCCGATATCGGGCGCGGGCTGGCCGACCTGATCTTGCCGCCCCTGGCCCATGACAGCCGCGAGGCGACGGCGGCCGCGGGGCTCAGCCCCGACGCCTGGAGCCGGGTCATCTTTCTGGAAGCGCCGGTCTGCGACGGCTGCGGCGCGGCCTTCGAGTTCGACGGCGGCGAATTCGCTTCAGAGCGCTGCGCCGCCTGTCTGGCCCAGCCCTACGCCTTCGCCCGCGCCCGGGCGGCCTGTGTCTATGACGAGGCCTCGCGCGGGCTGATCCTGAAGTACAAGCACGGCGACCAGCAGCAGTTTTCGGCCCTGTTCGCCCGCTGGATCAGCCGCGCCGCCTCCGATCTGGTCGCCGGGGCGGACGCCGTGGTCCCGGTCCCCCTGCACCGGATGCGGCTGCTGTCGCGGCGCTTCAACCAGGCCGCCGAGATCGCTAGGCCGCTGGCCCGCACCGCCGGCCTCGACTACCTGCCCGACGCCCTGGTCCGGACGGAGCGGACGGCGACGCAGGGCGGCAAGAGCGCACGCGGGCGGCGGCTGAACGTCAAATCCGCCTTCGCCGTCACCGAGGCGGGCGCCCGGCGGATCAAGGGACGGCGCATCCTGCTGATCGACGACGTCCTGACCACGGGTGCGACCGGCGAGGCCTGTGCGAAGACCCTTCTGGCCGCCGGGGCGCGAGCCGTTGATCTGGCCGTCATTGCACGGGTGCGCACCGCGAGAATTCTTCCTACATAGGAGCATCCCAATTCGACCCGACGCGATTTCCCGTCAGGTCAGACCACCATTTTGTCGGAGTTCGCCGCATGGCCGAGATCGTCATCTACACCAAGCCCGGTTGCCCCTATTGCTCGTCGGCCCTCGCCCTGCTGAACAAGAAGGGCGCCGAGTTCACCGAGATCGTCGCCTCCAACGATCCCGAGAAGAAGGCCGAGATGGTCGAGAAGTCGGGCGGCCGCGCCACCTTCCCGCAGATCTTCATCAACGGCCAGCACATCGGCGGCTGCGACGACATCCAGGCCCTGGAACGCAAGGGTGGCCTCGACCCGCTGCTGGCCGCCTGATCAGATGAGCGCCGGGCTCGAGATCGCCCTGATCCAGACGCGGACCCCGGCGACGCCCGAGGCCGGGCTGGCCCATATCGAACCCCTGATCCGCGAGGCCGTCGCGGCGGGGGCGAAATTCGTCCTGACGCCTGAGGTCTCGAACCTCGTCGAGCAACGACGCGACCGGAAGGGTCAGTGGGTCACCGATGAGGATCAGGACGGCGTCATCCTGGGCCTGCGCCGTCTGGCGGCCGAGCTGGGCGTCTGGATCCTGATCGGCTCGGCGGTGGTCAAGTCGGGCGTGACGGGCGACGACCGCGCGGCCAACCGGTCCCTGCTGATCGACGCCAATGGCGGGGTGGTCGGCCGCTACGACAAGCTGCACGTCTTCGATGTCGACCTGGCCAATGGCGAGACCTATCGCGAGAGCGCGACCATCCGGCCAGGCGACGGGGCGACGGTCGCCGACACCCCCTGGGGTCGGCTGGGGATGAGCGTCTGCTACGACGTGCGCTTCCCGCATCTGTATCGCCAGCTGGCCAAGGCCGGGGCGGCGATGATCTCCGTGCCCGCCGCCTTCACCGTCCCGACCGGCGAGGCCCATTGGGAGACCCTGCTGCGCGCCCGGGCCATCGAGACCGGCGCCTTCGTCCTGGCCCCCGCCCAAGGCGGCCTGCACGAGGACGGCCGCAAGACCTGGGGCCGGTCCATCGTCGTCGGGCCGTGGGGCGAGGTGGTGGCCAAGCTGGATCACGACGAACCCGCCGTCCTGCGTGCGACGCTCGATCTGTCCGCCGTCGAAAAGGCCCGCACCTCGGTCCCGGCCCTGAAGCACGACCGCGAATTCGCGGGTCCGCTCTGATGATCCGTTATGCCCTCGTCTGCGATCAGGCCCACCCCTTCGAGGCCTGGTTCGGCTCGTCCTCCGACTATGACGACCAGGCGCAACGCGGCCTGGTCGAATGCCCCTTCTGCGGTTCGCACAGTGTGGCGAAACAGATCATGGCCCCGGCGGTGTCGGGTACGAAGCGGTCGTCGTCGGCTCCTGAGATGGCCGCGAAGATGCAGTCGATGATGCTGGAGGCGGCCCGTGAGGTGCGCGCCCATGTCGAGCAGAATTTCGACTATGTCGGCGACAGTTTCGCCCGCGAGGCCCGCGACATCCATGAGGGCCGATCCGAGAAGCGCGAAATCTATGGCGAGGCTACGCCCGCCGAGGTCAAGAAGCTGAAGGAGGACGGTGTGCCGTGTTCGCCTTTGCCCGCCGCCCCGCCGGACCCCGCCAAGGTCAACTGACGACATGGATGCGGGGGCGGAGGACAATCAGGAACGGTATGCGGAGCACGAGCCGCCCGCGTCGCTGCGTCCCTTCGTACGGACGATCTGGACCTATGCCTCGCCGTCGCCCTCGGGCGCCGTGCAGAGGATCGCGCCGGACGGCTGCCCGGAGCTGATCCTCGACATCGGCAGTCCCTATGAGGAGGAGGGGGGCGACGGCGCCTTCCACCTGCAGCCGCCCGCCCTGTTCGCCGGCCAGATGACCCGCCCCCTGGCCCTGCGCCCCGTCGGCCCGATCGAACTGGTCGCGGTCCGGTTCGAGCCCGACGGCGCCCGCGACTGGCTGGGGATCTCCGCACATCTGGCCGTGGATCAGCGGCTGGACATGACCGGGCGGCTGGCCGGGGTCACGGCGCCCGCCGGTGATCCGGAGGGGCAGGTCGCGGTCATGGTCGCCCTGCTGGAGGCCGAACGTCTGCGGGCCGGCTGGTCCCTCGACCCCGAGGTCCGGGCCGAAATCGATGCCGCCCAGGCCGAACAGCCGCCCGTGTCCCGCAGCCCGGCGGAGCAGCGCGCCCTGCAGCGCCGTTTCCGCGACCGGGTCGGGATCTCGCCGCGCGAGTTCCGCTCCATCCTGAGGTTCCGCCGCGTCTTCGACCACCTCAACGATCCGGAAGCCGATGCGGTCTCCTGGCTGGAGGCCGGTCTCGCCGCCGGCTATTTCGACCAGCCGCAGATGGCGCGGGATTTTCAGCGCTACCTCGGCTGCACGGCTACCCAATGGGCGCGGGACCAGATGGAGCTGGCGCGCTCCATCGCGTCGCAAACCTACAAGCCTTCGCCCCATTCGCCGCTCTAGGGTCGCGCCGCACCTTCGCTGGAGACCGACATGATGCTCTCGACCTTCGCCGCCGCCCTGATCCTGCAATCTTCGCCCGTCACCGCCGACCAGCTGTCGTGGATGAGCGGCTACTGGCTGTCCTGCGACGACGGGCGGGAGGTGTCGGAAACCTGGAGCGATCCGCGCGGCGGCCTGATGCTGGGCACGGCCCTGACCCTCGAAGGCGGTAAACTGACCGGGTTCGAATCCAGCCGCATCTCTCCGGCCTCATCGGCGGGTGGAAACGTCGCCTATTTCGCCGGGGTCAACGGCGCCCCGCCGGTCGCGTTTGCCGCGAAGGAGACCTCGGGAACGCGGGTCGTGTTCGAGAACGCCGGGCACGATTTCCCGCAGCGGGTTATCTACGAACGTGTCGGCGATGTTCTCAACGCCCGCATCGAGGGCCATATGGGCGACCGCGACCAGTCGATGAGCTGGTCCTACCGCAAGGCCGACCTCAACACCCGATGCCCGACCTGAACACGCTTCCCACGGCCCTGGCATGGCGGCCGATGGCCGAGAGCGATCTCGACGCCGTCGCCGCCATCGCCTTTGTCAGTTTCCCCGACCATTTCGAGGGGCGGCCGATGTTCGCCAATCGGCTGGCGCTGGCGGCGCAGGGCTGCTTCGTGCTGGCTGAAGCCGATGGCGAGGCCGTAGGCTACGCCGTCAGCTATCCGTGGCGGATCGACGGCGCCCCGCCGGTGAACAGCCTCATCGAGGTCCTCCCCGACGACGCGGACGTCATCTATCTGCACGACCTCGCCCTGCGGCCCGACGTGCGGGGGACCGGGGCGACCCGGGGCATCGTCGAACAACTGGCGGACCAGGCCCGGTCGAGGCGCTGGTCCGCCATCGCGCTCGTTGCGGTCAATGACGCGGTCGGCTTCTGGATGAAGCAGGGCTTTGAGGTGCGCGAGAACGACGCCGTCCGGGCCAAGCTGGCCAGCTACGGCCCGGACGCCCGCTACATGATCCGCAGGCTGTAAGCCTTAACTGCGGGTCCAGCCCTTGCCGGCCATACACGCGTAGAAGGCTTCGGAATGGTGGCCGTGA
>DBBK01000226.1 GCA_002292165.1 Brevundimonas sp. UBA986 | reverse complement strand
ATCACCGAGGGCAAGAACCGCGAGGTCCGCAAGGTGCTGGAGTCGGTCGGCCTGACCGTCAACCGCCTGATCCGTCTGGCCTATGGCCCGTTCCAGCTCGGCACCCTGCCGACGGGCGCGGTCGAGGAGGTCGGTCCGCGGGTCATCCGCGAACTGCTGGGCGAACATATCCGTCCCGAGAACCTGCCCCAGGGCAACACCGTCCAGACCCCGGTCCCCGTGCCCGGCCGTCGCGGCGGCATGCCGCTGGTCACCGGCAAGTCGGGCTCGGCCATCTCCGATCCGTCGCGCAAGCCCAGCCGCGTCCGCGCCGCCGAGACTGCCGCCGCCGAGGGCGCTGAGCGCGCCGACCGTCCGGCCAAGAAGGCCGGCTGGGCCAAAGCCGCGCCGAAGTTCGAGCATCCGAAGAAGAACTTCACCCCGCGCGCCCGTCCTGAAGGCGAGGCCGCGGCGACCGGCGAACGCCCCAAGCGTCCCTTCAAGCCGCGCGAGGACAAGATCATCGGTCCCAAGTCCTCGACCTGGGCCCGCGATGCGGGGCGTGACGGCGACAAGCCGAAACGCGACTTCAAGCCGCGTGGCGAGGGCCGGCCTTCGGGCGGGGCTCGTCCGTCCGGAACCAGCGGCCGTCCCGCGGGCGCCGGCAAGCCGTCGGGACCGCGCAAGCCGCGAGGCTGACGCCTTCTTTAATTGACGATGGGGCGGCGGCGCCGGAACTTCGTGTTTCCAGCCGTCGGGGGACGCCATGACCGATCACACGCACGAACTCGTTCACAAGGGCGATCCCGGCCTCGACCGGCTGCTGTTCTTCTCGGACGGCGTCTTCGCCATCGCCATCACCCTGCTGGCCATCGAGCTGCACGTGCCGCACGGCTGGGATGGTCACGCCGCGACCCTGTTCCGCGAAAGCTGGCAGATGCTGGCCGCCTTCGCCCTCAGCTTCGCGGTGGTCGGTATCTTCTGGAACTCGCACCGCCGGCTGTTCCTGGGCATGCAGCGGTTCACCGTCGGTGTGTTCGTGCTGAACCTGATCCTGCTGGCCGGCATCGCCCTGATGCCGTTCGCCTCGGTCCTGCTCTACTCCCCGCCGGTGACCATCGAGACCTTCGGCCTCTATCTGGGGCTGGTGTCTGCGATCGGTCTCGCGAACGGCCTCGCCCAGGGCTATGCCTATTTCATCGCCGACGTCGTGCGGCCGAAGCGTCCCTTCGCCCTGCGGCTGGCGGCCACCCTGATGCAGACCTTCATGCCCGCCGCCTGCTGCGGTCTGGCCCTGGCCCTTTCCGTCGGGGCGCCACTCTGGATCGTCGGCCCGCTGGCGGCGGTGGTGGCCGGTCTGGTCGGCTTCCTGATCTGGGCCCAGCGTCGCGCCGCCGCATGAGCCCCGCCGAATGAGAATCGTCGCCGGATCGCTGAAGGGCAGGGCCATCGTCGCGCCCGAGGGCAGGAACACTCGCCCGACCTCCGACCGCGCGCGGCAGGCCGTGTTCAATGTGCTGGAGCACGCCTCCTGGGCCGAGAGCCTGCAGGGGACCCGGGTCATCGACGTCTTCGCCGGCTCGGGCGCCCTCGGCTTCGAGGCCGTGTCGCGCGGCGCGAAATTCTGCCTGTTCGTCGAGACGGACGAGGCCGCGCGCGGCGCCATCCGCGACAATGTCGAGGCCTGGCACCTGTTCGGCTCCACCCGGGTGCATCGGCGCAGCGCCATCGAGATGGGGCCGCGCCCCGGCCCGATCGCCGAGGCCTTCGACCTGGCCTTCCTCGATCCGCCCTACGGCAAGGGACTGGGCGAAAAGGCCCTGGCCTGTCTGGCCGACGGGACCTGGCTGAAGCCCGGCGCACTGGTCGTCTACGAACGCGGCTCCGACGAGCCCGAGATCGAGACGCCTGGCTATGAGCGTCTGGACGCACGCGACTATGGCGCCGCCCGTGTGCTGTTCCTGCGCCGCGAGAGCTGAAAAAGCCGCTTGACCCTCACGCCGCGTGAGGCCCGATAGAGGCGTCCATGCGGAACGACGCGCGCAACAGAACCTATACCGTCAGCCAGCTGGCGCGGCTGTCCGGAACCTCGGTCCGGACGCTGCATCACTATGACGAAATCGGCCTGCTGAAGCCCGCGTCGGTCGGCGAGAACGGCTATCGCTACTACGGACGCGAGGAACTGCTGCGACTGCAGTCGATCCTGGTCCATCGGGAGTTCGGCATCGCGCTCGGCGATATCGGCGTCCTGCTGGACAGCGCCGGCTTCGACCGTCTGGAGGCGCTGCGTGCGCAACGGGAACGGATCGAGGCAGAAGCGGAGCGCTATCGCCGGCTGGCCCGGACGATCGACCGCACGATCGCCGAACTGGAAGGACGAGACACCGTCATGGACAAGCAACTCTACGAGGGCTTCAGCCCGGAAAAACAGGCCGAATACGAGGCCTGGATCATCGACAAATACGGCGAACAGGCCAAGGCCCGGATCGAAGCCGGGCGCGAGGCCATGAAGGCCATGTCGCCCGGCCAGCAGCAGGACTGGATGGCCGAGGTCGCCGAACTCGAGGGCGATCTGGCGCGGGCGATGGGGCAGGGGATGGCGGCGGACAGCGCAGGCCTCGACCCGATCCTGTCGCGCCACCACGCCTGGGTCGGCCGGACGTGGAAGACCCCGCCGACGGCTACGGCCTACGCCGGGCTGGCCGATCTCTATTCGACCAATCCGGAGTTCCGCGCCCGCTACGAAGGGATCGCACCCGGGCTGGCCGACTGGATGGCTGCGGCAATGAAGGCCTACGCGGGTCGGGCGTTGGCGGACTGAACAGTCGCCGTTCGGGGTTGTCGGAGCTCATCTGGCGGCCCCGAAGGGCATTTCGGGCGTCAAAGCGTGCGGTATTTTAATACCGTATATAGAAAATCGAATAAAATCAGACATATAAGGCGTATTCGCGCATTCAATGCGCATTGACGCCCGTCATCCCTTCCTCTATCAGCGCGCCTTCCGTTCGTTCCGGCATCTGCAGGAGCGGGCCAACCCGTTTCGTCTATCCCAGGAACCTCGAAAATGCTGAAGAGCACTACGGCTGCCTTGAAGCCGGCCGAGGTCGAGAGGAAGTGGATCCATATCGACGCTGAAGGCGTCGTCGTGGGCCGCCTCGCGACCTTCATCGCCATGCGTCTGCGTGGCAAGCACCTGCCGACCTACACCCCTCACGTGGACTCGGGCGACTACATCGTCGTCACCAACGTCGACAAGGTCGTGTTCACCGGCAAGAAGAACACCGACAAGATCTACTACCGCCACACCGGTCACCCGGGCGGCGTGAAGTCGACCACCCCGGCCAAGGTGCTGGGCGGCCGCTTCCCGGAACGCGTTCTGGAGAAGGCTGTCGAGCGTATGATGCCGAAGGAAAGCCCGCTGGCCCGTTCGCAAATGACGCACCTGCGCCTGTTCGCCGGCGCGACGCACGACCACGACGCCCAGCAGCCCGAAACCATCGACTTCGCCGGCCGCTCGGCCAAGAACACCCGGAGCATCTGAGCATGACCGACGTCACTCAAGACACCGCCACCGGTTTCGACGCCCTGAAGGGTCTGTCCGCCACGGCCGAGGCCGCTCCGGAACACGTCCAGAAGCTGGACGCCCAGGGCCGCGCCTATTCGACCGGCAAGCGCAAGAACGCGATCGCCCGCGTCTGGGTCAAGCCGGGCACCGGCAAGATCACCGTCAACGGCAAGGACGTCGCGGTCTACTTCGCCCGTGAAATCCTGCAGATGATGGTTGCCCAGCCGCTGACCGTCACCGACCGCGTCACCCAGTTCGACGTCGTCTGCACCGTCGAAGGTTCGGGCCTGTCGGGCCAGGCCGGCGCCATCCGCCACGGCCTGTCGCACGCCCTGACGCACTATGAACCGGCCCTGCGCCCGGTCCTGAAGCCGCATGGCTTCCTGACCCGCGACAGCCGCGTCGTCGAGCGCAAGAAGTACGGCCGCGCCAAGGCTCGCCGTTCCTTCCAGTTCTCGAAGCGTTAAGCCGTTTCGCGAAAGCGATTACGAAACGGGGCGCTTTGGGAAACCGGAGCGCCCTTTTTCTTTGTCTGGAGTCCGCGATGACCCCGTTTCCGACGAGCGACAAGGTGGCCTTCTTGCTGGAAGGCGATGCGTGGATCACACAGATCGTCTTCAACGCCACGACGATGTCGTTCCAACTGGCGAACGGTTGCAAAATCGAAGTTGGGCTGGGGCTCGCGTATTCGTCGGGGGAGGGAGCCTTCTCCTACGATGCTGAATGGTTTCAGACCGGAGCGATCCATTTCCTGCCGTTGATCGAAAAGAAGATTGTCTCGGTGACGACGCAGAATCTGGAAATGACGCTGACCTTCGAAAACGGCGCGCGGCTGACAGTCCGATCTGACGTTGGACCTTATGAGGCGGGGGCGGTTCTGGGACCAAAGGACTCTCGCCTTGGCTTTTATTTCTGAGTGACCCAATGACCCACACCCTCTTCATCGACGGCGAGGCCGGCACCACGGGGCTGGAGATCCGGCAGCGGCTGGAAGGGCGCGCGGATCTGGAGTTCATCTCCCTGACCGGCGACCGGCGAAAGGATCCGGCGGCGCGGCGCGAGGCGCTGAACGCGGCCGATGCGGTGATCCTGTGCCTGCCCGACGAGGCGGCGAAGGAAGCCGTCGCCATGATCGACAATGCGACGACCCGGGTCATCGACGCCTCCACGGCTTACCGGGTCGCTGAGGGCTGGACCTATGGCTTCGCCGAGATGGATGCAGGCCAGCGCGCCGCCATCGCCGCCTCGACGCGGGTCAGCAATCCCGGCTGCTATCCCACCGGCTTCATCGGCCTGATGCGGCCGCTGGTGAAGGCGGGGATCCTGCCTGCGAGCGCCTTCGTCACCGTCAACGCCGTCTCGGGCTATTCCGGCGGCGGCAAGTCGATGATCGCCGAGTTCGAAGGCCCGGAGAAGGACAAGGCGCCCGCCTATCGCGCCTATGGCCTCAGCCTGCACCACAAGCATGTGCCCGAGATGACGAAGCACACGGGTCTGGCCAACGACGTCCTGTTCGCCCCGGCCGTCGGGACCTATCGCCAGGGCATGCTGGTCGAGATCCCGCTGCAGCTGTCGGCCCTGCCGGCGACCTCGGTCGAGGTCATCCACGGCGCCCTGGTCGAGGCCTACGCCGGCCAGCGCTTCGTCGAGGTCGCGGATCTGGAAACGACCGAGGCCATGACCGGCATCGACCCCGAAGGCCTGAACGGCACCAACCGCATGCGCCTGCACGTCTTCGGCGACCGCAACGGCCATCAGGCCCGACTGGTCGCCCTGCTGGACAACCTCGGCAAGGGCGCCTCCGGGGCGGCGGTGCAGAACCTGAATATCATGCTGGGTCTGCCGGAAGAGACCGGGCTGAGCTGACATCGCGTCTCCTACCCACTGCGTGGGGAGGAGACCTTGAAACCTTTCGCCGATCGGCGGCGTACTTCGGTTCATGACCCAATCGATCCGGATCCCGCGCCGCACGCTGCTGACAGGCCTCGGCGCCCTGTCGCTCGGAGCCGCCCTGGCCGGAAAGGCAAGCGCGGCCGCCGATCCGTTCGCGTCGTCGCCTTTCCGCCAGACGACCGATGCCCAGTGGCGAACCCGCCTGCCGGGGCTCAGCTATGACGTTCTGCGTCATGAGGCGACCGAGCGGCCGTACTCCAGCCCGCTGAATGACGAGCACCGCGCCGGGACCTTCGTCTGCAAGGCCTGCGACCTGCCGCTGTTCCTGTCGGCGTGGAAGTTCGACTCAGGCACCGGCTGGCCCAGCTTCTTCCGCGCCAACCCGGCCAATATCGCCACGAAAAGCGACTTCGCCATCGGTATTCCGCGTACGGAGTATCACTGCGCCCGCTGCCTCGGGCACCAGGGCCACGTCTTTGATGACGGTCCTGCCCCGACCGGCAAACGTTACTGCAACAACGGCGTCGCGCTTATCTTCAAGCCGGGCTGACTTCCGGAGTCTGGCAAGCCGGGCTGACGGCTACTGCCAGCTGCGGGCCTTGATCGCGGATTCGATCGTCGCGCCGGTCATGACCGAGGCGATGATGACGAACAGGCCGTAGTCGTGGCCGACCCAGAACACCGGCACGGCGGCCAGCAGCATGACGATCAGGGGAAAGACCCCGGCCATGGCCGCCGTCGAGGGCTTGTCCGGGTGGATCATCGGCGGGGTCATCCGCTTCAGCTGACGCTGCATCAGCGCGTTGCCGACGACGTAGCCGACGATGCAGATCGCGGCCATCAGCGGATATTTGACCTCTCCGCCCGCGCCGGCCTCGCCATAGACGACCGTGGTGAGCAGCAGCAGGAGCAGGGAGATGGACGTGCTGATCGCCAGCAGGATGTTCGGTTCGATACGCTTCAAGACTGCACTTTCACATAGGCGCCGGGCGCCGGCTCGATGGGCTTGAGCGGCCCCTTCGCGGGATCGCGCGCCGGAAGCTGTTCGCCCGACCGCTCCTTAAGCCACGACGCCCAGTGGTTCCACCAGCTGCCGGGATGTTCTTCGGCGCCCGCCCGCCATTCGGCCAGGGTCGCGGGCAGGGCGGCGTTGGTCCAGTGCTGATACTTCTTCGCCGTCGGCGGGTTGATGATCCCGGCGATATGGCCAGAACCGGCCAGGGTCAGGGTCACGTCGGCGTTCCGGAACGCCCGCGCCGAGCGATAGACCGAGTTCATCGGGGCGATGTGATCCTCGCGGCTGGCCTGGAAATACAGGGGGATGGCGACCTTCGACAGGTCCGCCGTCAGGCCGCCGATCTCGAACACGCCGCGCGCCAGGGCGTTGGCGCCGTACATCTGGCGCAGATAGGCCAGGTGCAGGGTCTTTGGCATTCGGGTCTGGTCCGCGTTCCAGAACAGCAGGTCGAAAGCGGGCGGATCCTTGCCCAGCAGGTAGTTGCTGATGAAGAAGGACCAGATCAGGTCGTTGGAGCGCAGGGCGTTGAAGGTGTCGGCCATGGCGGCGCCGGGCAGGACCCCGCCGGCGGCGTCCATCTGGCGTTCGATCTCGGCGATCCAGTGTTCGTCGGTGAACAGCAGCAGGTCGCCGGCCTCCTCGAAATCATGCTGGGCGGCGAAGAAGGTAGTAGCGGCGACACGGGTGTCCTTCTTTGCGGCCATATGAGCCAGAGCCGCCCCCATCAGGGTGCCGCCGATGCAGTAGCCGACGGTGTTCAGCGTCCTGGAGCCAGTCTGCTCCAGCACCTTCTCGACCGCGCGATAGATGCCTTTCTCAAGGTATTCGTCGAAGCCGAAGCCGGCCTTGTCCTGATCCGGATTGACCCACGAACAGACGAAGACAGTGAAGCCCTGCGCCGACAGCCAGCGGATCAGCGAGTTCGCCGGCTGCAGGTCCATGATGTAGAATTTGTTGATCCACGGCGGGAAGATCAGCAGGGGCACGGCGTACTGCCGGTCCGTGGCGGCGTCGAACTGGAGCAGTTCGAACAGCTCGTCGCGCCAGACGACCTGGCCAGGGGCGGTGGCGACGTTCTCGCCGACGACGAACTTGCCGTAGTCGGCCTGGCTG
This sequence comes from Brevundimonas sp. UBA986, assembly GCA_002292165.1. Classification (GTDB taxonomy): domain Bacteria; phylum Pseudomonadota; class Alphaproteobacteria; order Caulobacterales; family Caulobacteraceae; genus Brevundimonas. Next base: position 5,938 of record DBBK01000226.1, on the reverse strand, counting down.
ATGGCCAGCTTGCCCGCGCCGCGCTCCAGATCGGCGGCGAAGTTCTGCATCCCCTTCACCAGGGATTCGCCATTGGTCTCGGCCATGGCCTTCAGCGCCACCGGGTTGGAGGCGAGGAAGTTCGACGGCGAGAAGGCGTCGGTCAGCAGCTTGGTGAAGAATTCGGCCCGGCGGCGCGTCATCGGGTCGACGTCCTCCACCGAGGCGATCAGGCCGTTCATCCAGTCGGAGGTGACCAGGTACGACTGACGCATCATGTCGAACATCGGGTTCTCGGACCATGCCGGGTCCTTGAACCGCTTGTCGGGGCGATCGCTTGCCGAGGGGGCGACAGCCTCGCCCGCCGCGCGGCGGCTGGTCGTGGCCCACAGGTCCATATAGCGGCTGAACAGATCGGCCTGGGCGCTGAACAGCTTGTCCGGGCGGGCGGCCAGACTGGTCATGACGCTGGTCATGGCCGGGCCGACGTTGAAGGGATCGGGCGACAGGGCGGCGGGGCGGTCGGCCTGGCTCAGGGCGGCCTCGGCGATGGCCGACTGGGCGGTCATGGCGGCCTTGGCGATGTTCATCGACAGGGTTTCCAGCGCCTGCATCTGATCCGCGCCGGGCATGACGAAGGGATTGGCGGCCTCGGGGTCGGGACGGGCTTCCGGCTTCGCCTCGGGCTTCGCTTCGGGCGGGGGAGGGGCGGCGGCCTCCACGACCGGCTCCATGATCGCCTCGGCGGCCTTCTTCGCCCGGGGGCGCGGCGGCTTGGCCGAGGTGGGGCGACCGGCCTTGCGAGGCGCCTTTTCGGGCGCGGGAGCCGTCTCAGCCTTGGTCGGTCGCTTGGCCATCGGGGGTCCTTCGGCGTTTCCCGGCGCGGGGGACTACACGCCGCCCTTCCGCCGAATGCGATCATGGCATATGACCGGCTCTGAAATGAACGCTCGCGTTGTGAAAAAGATGATGCGGCCGATGCTTATGGCCTCAGCCGCTCTCGGACTGGCGTCAGGCCTGTCCGCCTGTGTCGCCTCCTTCGATCCGGAGACGGACGCCAGCTCGCCGCTGGCCCCGCGCGTCCAGGCCCTGGTCGACGCCAACCGCACCTATCCGCGCTGGGAGGACTTCCCGCGCTCGTCCGAGCCCGTGCCTCCGCCCGCCCAGGTGGCCCAGCAGGTCAATACCTTGCGCGCGACCGGCGGGGCCCTGGCCAATGAGGTTTCGACCCTGCAGTGGACCAACGGCGACCCGGCAGCGCTGGAGCGCGACGTCGCCGCTCGCATCGCCGCCACCCCGGTCTCGCCCGACGCCGCCCGCACCGCCGCCGAGCTGGACGCCTATGCCCAGGCCCTGCGCGACCGCGCCAAGGCCCCTCCGCCGATCGGCCGCACGCCGGCTCCGCCGCCGCAGCAGGCGCCCCAATAGCCGTCACGGACGGAAGTTAGTCTCGCCCGGACCCTAGAATCCGGGGATCATGCTCCTCAAGGAGACTGAAGCCATGGCCGACACGGCCCCCTTCGACACCCGGCCGCTGGATCAGCGCCGCATAGTGACGACCACCGAAATCCCGTTTTCCAGCCTCGCCGCCGACGCCGTGCGGGTGACCGAGGCCGCCGCCGTCGCCGCCTTCGCCCAGATCGGCCGTGGCGACGAGATGCAGGCCGACCAGTTGGCCGTCGACGCCATGCGCACCCAGCTGAACCGGCTGGAGATCGACGGCCTGATCGTCATCGGCGAGGGCGAGCGCGACGAGGCGCCCATGCTCTATATCGGCGAGGCCGTGGGCACGGGGCGCGGCCCCGCCATCGATATCGCCCTCGATCCGCTGGAAGGCACCACCCTGACGGCCAAGGCCATGCCGGGCGCCCTGTGCGTCCTGTCGATGTCGGCCGGCGGCGGCATGCTGCACGCCCCCGACACCTATATGGACAAGATCGCCATCGGCCCCGGCTATGCGCCCGGCACGGTCGATCTGGACATGAGCCCGGCCGAGAACGTGCGGTCGCTGGCCTCGGCCAAGGGCGTCGATCCGCGCGACATCACCGTCTGCGTGATGGACCGGCCGCGCCACTCCGAGCTGATCGCCGCCCTGCGCGAGGTCGGGGCCAAGGTCATGCTGATCGGCGACGGCGACGTGGCGGGGGTGATCCATACGACGGATCCGGAGACCGGCATCGACCTCTATCTGGGTTCGGGCGGGGCGCCGGAAGGGGTGCTGGCCGCCTCGGCGCTGAAGTGTGTCGGCGGCCATTTCCAGGGGCGGCTGCTGTTCCGCAACGACGACGAGCGGGCCCGCGCCCACCGGATCGGGATCACCGATCTGAACCGGAAGTACGACCTGCATGAGATCGTCTCGACCGACGCCGTTTTCGCCGCCACCGGCGTGACCGGCGGGGCCCTGCTGGACGGCGTCCGTATCGAGCGCGGTCTGGTCAGCACCCATACGGTGGTGATGGACTCCTCGACCCACACCGTGCGGCGCATCCGCACGACCCGGCCGCTGTAGTGGCCGACGGGGGAATCCCTTCGGGCGGCATCAGCCAGTTCCTCGACGTCTCGCGTTCGCTCTCGGGCCGGGCCTGGCGGCAGCGCCCGGCCGAGCCCTCGGTCACCCGCGCCCACATGCAGGCCCTGGGTCTCGACGAGCCCCTGGCCCGGGCCCTGGCCTCGCGCGGGGTGCGGGCCGATCAGGGCGCCGACTTCCTGACCCCGACGCTCAAGGCCCTGTTCCCCGACCCGTCCAGCTTCATGGACATGGACGCGGCCGCCTCGGCCATCCTCGACGCCCTGACGGCGGGATCCAGCATCCACGTCTTCGCCGACTATGACGTCGATGGCGCCTCCAGCGCGGCCTTGCTGGTGCGCTGGTTCCGGGCCATGGGCGCCGACCTGCCCATCTATGTCCCCGACCGCCTGACCGAGGGCTATGGCCCCAGCGCGAAGGCCTTCGACACTCTGAAGGCCTCGGGCGCCGATCTGGTCATCACCGTCGACTGCGGCGCGGCGGCCAACGAGGCCGTGGCCCACGCCAGCGCCATCGGTCTGAACGTCGTGGTCATCGACCACCATATGATGCGCGAGGAGCCGCCGCTGTGTCTGGCGGTCGTCAATCCGAACCGGCCGGGCGACAACTCGGGCCAGGGCAACCTGGCCGCCGCCGGCGTGGTCTTCGTGCTTCTGGCCGCCCTGAACCGCGAGGCGCGGGCGAGGGGACTCTTCGCGGACCGCGAGCAGCCCGACATCCGCCAGTGGCTGGATCTGGCCGCCATGGGCGCCGTCTGCGACGTCACCGGCCTGACCGGCTTCAATCGCGCGCTGACGGGTCTGGGCCTGCGCGTCATGTCGGACTGGAAGAACCCCGGGCTCAAGGCCTTGCTGGCCGCCGCCAAGGCCGAGGAAGGGCCGGCCAAGACCAATCACGCCGGCTTCATCCTGGGACCGCGCATCAATGCGGGCGGCCGGATCGGCAAGTCGGACCTCGGCGCGCGTCTGCTCTCCACCGACGATCCGGAAGAGGCGAGGGCGATCGCGGAGGAGCTGGACGCCCTGAACATCGGCCGCCGCGAGATCGAGCGTCAGGTGACGGAAGAGGCCATCCGCCGCGTCGAACAGACCGGCGCCCATGACGACGGCTCGGCCGTGGTCGTGGTCGCGGGCGACGACTGGCACCCGGGCGTGGTCGGGATCGTGGCCGGACGTCTGCGCGAGCGTTGGCGCAAGCCCGTCATCGTCATCGGCGTCGACGCCGTGAACGGCATCGGCAAGGGCTCGGGCCGGTCCCAGCCCGGAATGAACCTGGGCCGCGCCATCCAGGCCGCTTGGAATGAGGGCCTGTTGATCGCGGGCGGCGGCCACGCCATGGCGGCCGGGCTGACCGTGAAGACCGACGGCATCGACACCCTGCGGAACTTCCTCAACGACCGGCTGTCCGGCGAACAGGTCGAGGCCGAGGTGCTGGACCGGGTCGAGATCGACGCCCTGATCGAGCCCGGCGGCGCGACCCGGACCCTGTTCGAGACCTTTGAGCAACTGGCCCCCTTCGGCCCCGCCAACCCCGAGCCCCTGTTCGCACTGGCCGGCGTGCAGGCGCGCGAGCCGGTGGCCATGAACGGCGGCCATGTGCGCTGTCGTCTGATCGGGGCGGACGGCGCCTCGGTGCGCGCCATCGCCTGGCGTTGCGCCGATCTGCCGCTCGGCAAGGCGCTTCTGGCGGGGCAGGGAGGCTTGAGCGTTGCCGGTCGTCTGAAGGCCGACGACTGGAACGGCCGCCGCGGCGTCCAGTTCGAGATCGAGGACGTCGCCGACCCCCGGATGGCCTCCTGAAACAATCCCCTGGCGGAGCGACAGATTAGCTGTTGCGCGCTCCGGAATCGGCGGCTATATCGCCCGCTCTCGCGCAGCGGTCCCTTCGTCTATCGGTTAGGACGTCAGGTTTTCAACCTGAAAAGAGGGGTTCGACTCCCCTAGGGACTGCCACGCGGACCTCCGGAAATCGGCGGCTTACATCGACTGCTCTCGCACAGCGGTCCCTTCGTCTATCGGTTAGGACGTCAGGTTTTCAACCTGAAAAGAGGGGTTCGACTCCCCTAGGGACTGCCAGCGAACCTCCCAGACATTGCCTGACGAGACCTGACCGTTTTTGCGCGGAAGCGGGAAAGTCGTGTCTTTTCAGCAAAGGTCTTGCCTCGAATTCCCCTCACGCGCGCGAAACGTGCGTTTTTGTCTTTTCTCTCGTTCACAGAACCGTGGTAAACATACGGCGTTCCGCAGGAGGTGCGGACTGGGGGATGAGTGACTGTGTCTGACTACGAGGGGCTGGAGGCGCCGGACGTCGTCCGGATCACCGGCCGGGTGAAATGGTTCGATCCGGGCAAGGGCTACGGCTTCATCGTGCCGGACGAGCCCGACAGGACCGATTCCAGGGATGTCCTGCTGCATGTGAGCTGCCTGCGCGACTGCGGGCACGAGACGGCGGGCGAAGGCGCGCCGATCACCTTCGACTGCGCGCGCCGCGCCAAGGGCTGGCAGGTCGTTCACGTCCATGAACTCGGCGCCGGCGAGGTCACGGCGGCGCCCGCTCGTCGCACCGGTTATGACGGGCTGAAGGCCGACAGCCGGGGCGTGCAGCCGCGCGCCGAGGCTCCCGGCGGCGGCGAGATGGAATCCGCCACGGTCAAATGGTTCAATCGCACCAAGGGCTACGGTTTCGTGGTGCGCGCCAGCGATCCCGGCGATATCTTCGTCCATATCGAGACTCTGCGGCGTTTCGGCCTGGACGATCTGGTCCCGGGCGAGACGGTCAGGGTGGTCTTCGCCGAAGGACCCAAGGGTCTGGTGGTGGCCGAGATCAGACCGGGCGGCTAAGCTTCGCCCTTCACGAGGGCGTACTCATGACTTCCACGCGTCGGCTTTTCGTTTCGGGCCTGTTCCTGCTGCTGGCGGCCTGCGCCCAGGGCTCGAAAGGCCCCGTTGATTCGGCCGGGCGCCCGCTGGAGCCCCTGAGCGTGGTCACCGCGACCGGCGAGCATCGCTTCCTGGTCGAGATCGCCGACGACGAGGCCGAGCGCCAGCGCGGCCTGATGTTCCGCCAGCCGCTCGAGGCCGACCGCGGCATGCTGTTCGAGTTCGAGATCGCGGCCGAACAGGGCTTCTGGATGAAGAACACCCCCAGCTCCCTCGACATCGTCTATATCTCGGCGGACGGCCACATCGTCTCCATCGCCTCCCACGCCACCCCCTTCTCGGAGCAGGTGCTCAGCTCCAACGGCGCGGCCAAGGGCGTGCTCGAGGTTCGCGCGGGCCGGATGGACGAGATCGGCGCCAAGGCCGGCGACGTCGTCCGCCACCCCTTCTTCCACAACTGACGCGGATTAGTTGGCCGCGAGGCCTCTTCGCGTTTGCGGTGCGGCGCCGAGTGTGCCAAATCCCGCCGCCGGAGTGTAGCGCAGCCTGGTAG
>DBBK01000189.1 GCA_002292165.1 Brevundimonas sp. UBA986 | reverse complement strand
TGACGTCAGTCCGGCCGTCGCCGAGGATGCGCGGATCCAGGCTCTTCAGGCTGCGCGGCGTGGCGTCGAGGGCGTCGCCGACCGCCGGGAGCAGGGCCGGAGCGGCGAAGGCGCGCGAACCGGACAGGGCGGCGCCCAACCCCATTATGCCCAGTCCCGTCGCGCCCAGGCTTGCGGCTCCGGTCAGCAGGCGGCGGCGGTCGAAAGGCGCGGTCATGCGGGTCCGGAAGCGGGAGGGCGGCGGCTGGGACGAACCTNNTATGGTCAAGGCGTCGAAATGCCCCCTGCAGGCCCGCGCCCCGGTCCGTGCGCGGAATCCGGCCGTCGTGTCGCGAACCGGTGGCGGTCCCGGCCGTTTCCTGCCATCGAGACAGGACGGAAAATCAGGGATCGGGAGGATGGAATGACGGGAACCGTGCGGGTCGGCATCGGCGGCTGGACCTTCGAGCCCTGGCGCGGCGTCTTCTATCCGGACAAGCTGAGCCAGAAGAAGGAGCTTGGGTATGCCAGTTCGAAGCTGACCTCGATCGAGATCAACGGCACCTACTATTCCGGATTCAAGGTCGACACCTGGATGAAGTGGCGCGACGAGACGCCGGACGACTTCGTCTTCGCGGTCAAGGCCAGCCGCTTCTGCACCAACCGCAAGGTCCTGTCGGAAGGCAATGAGAGCCTGGAGCGGTTCCTGGATCAGGGGCTGACGGCGCTGGGCGACAAGCTGGGGCCGATCAACTGGCAGTTCATGGCGACCAAGAAGTTCGATCCGGTCGACTTTGAGGGCTTCCTGAAGCTGTTGCCCAAGGAGAAGGACGGGGTCCGGCTGAGGCATGCCCTGGAGGTGCGCAGCCCGACCTTCGACACTGAGCAGTTCTATGATCTGGCCCGCAAATACGGCGCTGCCATCATCTACGCCGTCGACGACGAGAGCCCGACCTGGCCCAGGATCGATCAGGAAACCGCGGACTTCACCTATGCCCGGCTGATGTCGAGCCGCGAGGACGAGCCGACGGGCATGACCTCGGCCGAGCTGGACGCGGTGGCGCAGCAGACACAAGGCTGGGCCAAACGCGGCGATGTCTTCGCCTACTTCATCGCCGGGGCCAAGGTGAGGAACCCGGCGGCGGCCATGGCCCTGATCGACAAGCTGAAATAGGCGAAGACGGGACCGGTCAGCGCTCGACTGTTTTGATGACGCGGTAAAGACCCGGATGGGCCGTGCCGAAGGCGCGGTTGCGGTCCAGCCAACCCTCCGCGGTCAGATGGGCGAAGACCTGCCGCATGGCCGCTTCGTCTTCGGTCTGGGCGTAGTTGACCACCCGGGCGCCGTCGAGGCTCAGATGCAGGCTGGCCGAGATCCAGCCGGGGATATGGTCGCGGCAGGACCGGGCGGCCTCGGCGAGGTGATCGATCAGTTGCTCCTGACGGCCGGGATGGACATCGAAAACGTTGATCTGGGTGACGAGGCCGGTCTCGGCGGTGATTTTGGGCAAGGCTCTTCTCCACGGTTGGGCTTGCCGGGAGAGGTCGTTCGGACATCCCGACAAGCCGGACGACGCACAGGCGTCAGGCTTGTCGAGGGGCGGCGCGTGGGGCGCTGCCGGAGCCTTCCGTTTCGGGAAGGACGGCGGGCTTACCGATGCCGCCGCAGGTCCTTTTCGACGCCGCGGAGCCTAGCCTCTCCGAATGGCGCCGGCAATCGACCTCGGCGCCTTCGATTCGGATCACGCCGCGTAACACCGGCTTTTCGCGCAACCCCGCGCGGGCTAAAGCTTTTTCGAAGGACCGATCGGGGCGCAAGACCCGGCGGCGAGGACAGCAAACAGGACGGGGAAACGCATATGGCGCGAGTGGCTCTGGTGACCGGCGGAACGCGCGGCATCGGCAAGGCGATCGTTCAACGGCTGAAGGAAGACGGCATGTCCGTCGCCGCCGGCTATTCCGGAAACACCGAGGCCGCCGAGGCCACCGCGCGCGAACTGGGCGTCATGGTGGTCAGGGGCAATGTCGGTTCCTTCGAGGACTGCGCCCGCGCGGTCGCCGAGGTCGAGGCCGAGCTGGGGCCCATCGACGTCCTGATCAACAATGCCGGAATCACCCGCGACGGCTTCTTCCACAAGATGAGCCACGACCAGTGGTCCGAGGTCATCCGGGTCAACATGGACTCGGTCTTCAACATGACCCGCCAGGTGATCAACGGCATGCGCGACCGGGGCCATGGCCGGATCGTCAACATCTCCTCGATCAACGGCCAGAAGGGGCAGATCGGCCAGGCCAACTATTCCGCCGCCAAGGCCGGGATGATCGGCTTCACCAAGGCCCTGGCGCTGGAAAACGCGCGCAAGGGCGTGACCGTCAACTGCATCGCCCCCGGCTATATCGACACCGAGATGGTCGGCGCCATGGACCAGAAGGTTCTGGATTCCATCATCGCCCAGATCCCCGTGGGACGGCTGGGCAAGGGCGAGGAGATCGCCGACATGGTGTCCTGGCTGACGGGCGAACGTGCCGGATATGTCACAGGCTGCACACTCAGCCTGAATGGCGGCCAGTATCTGGTCGGCTGAACACAGCGGCGCCCAAAATCCGCCGCGCCAAGCTTGCACCGATAAAGGCATGAAGTTGCAATGGGTCGAGACGGCGACAGCGCCGCTTTCGGCGACGATGGCGTTCGTCGCCCTCGTCGCTTCGACCCTCCTTGCCGGGGCGGCGCCCGCTGACGCCGAAGCCCAGGTCCGCACCAACGCCCAGGCCGAACAGTCGCGCAGCCTCGGCCGGGGCGCCGCCCGCACCCAGCCGGAGAGCGGCCGCTATGTCGCCGAGACGGGCGAGAGCTTCGTCTTCGACCGCTCGGGCCCGCGCCCCCTGTTCCGTTTCGCCAGCCGCAACGAGACCTGGGCCCTGACGGCCCGTCCGGCCCCGCGCGGCGACATCATCTATCGCAACGATGCGGGCGATCAGATCCTGCGCGTCACGCCGGACGGGGGGATGACCCTCTATTCGGTGCGGGCCCCGAACGGCTCGCCCGCCTCCATGACCGGCCCGGCGCCGGCGCTGGAGCGGCCGCTGCTGGGCCCGATCCAGCTGTCCAACCTGATGGTCCAGCGCAGCTTCCTGATGAGCCGCGCGCTCGGCCGGATGATCAGCGTCCAGCTGGACGGCGAACAGGACGAGGGCCTGTGCACCGACGCCCTGATGGTGACCACAGACGCCATCCTGCGCATGGCCGCCTCTCCGGCGCTGCGGGCCCAGCTGAACGGCCTGCAGACCGTGACCATCACCGAGGGTCGATCCAGTTCGGTGACCTATACCAACGGCGAGCTGCGGGTGACGGTGCACCCGAACCAGGGTCCGACCGGCCGTCCGTCCTCGGCCCGGATCATCCAGGCGATGCGCCGCTAGTCAGCCCTGGAAGCCGTCCTTGGCCGCCCGCCGGACGCCGAAGTCGGCCGCGTCGGCTGCGCGCAGGAAGGGATTGAAGGCCTTCTCCACAGCCAGAGTCGTCGGCTCGGTCGGTTCGCCGCGCTCGCGCATGGCGAAGATCTCGTCCGCATGGGCCCGCATCTCCGGTCGGTCGTCGATCGACAGGGCGAAGCGGGCATTGGCGGCGGTGTATTCATGGGCGCCGTAGAGGACGGTGTCGTCAGGCCAGGCGGTGATGGCCGCGAAGCTGGACCACATCTGTTCGGCCGTGCCCTCGAACAGCCGGCCGCAGCCGAGCGGGAACAGGGTGTCGCCGACGAAGGCGATGCCATCCTTGGCCGAGCGATAGAGGATATGGCCGAGCGTATGGCCGGGCGCGGCCGTGACCTGAAACGCCGTCTCGCCCAGCATCACCGTCTCACCGCCCGAGAGCACGCGATCCAGCGGCGCGATGCGGCGGACTTCCTCGGGACCCCAGATCTCGCAGCCGGTCGCGGCCTGGATCGCGGCGTTGCCGCCCGCGTGATCGGGGTGCCAGTGGGTGTTGAGGATCAGGTCCAGCCGGCCCCAGCCCAGCCGCTCCAGCTCCGCCAGGATGGCCTCGGCGTCGGGGGTGTCGACCGTGGCGGTCATGCCGGTCGCCGCGTCGCGCAGCAGGAAGCCATAGTTGTCAGACAGGCAGGGGAAGAGGTGGACGGTCAGGGCCATGGAGGGTCTCTGGAGGTGGGGCGACGAATGCCGTCCGAACGCATATAGTGCGCCCCATGCGTCGCAGCATCGAGGATCTTCGCGCCTTCTACGGCGAGCCGACCGGGGCCCTGGTGCGCCGGCTTCTGGCGCGGCGTCTGGAGGACGCCTGGGGCGAGGCGACCAACTGCGATGTTCTGGGGATCGGCTATCCTACGCCCTGGCTGGACGCCTTCGTCGGCGCGCGGCGGGTGGTCGCCGCCATGCCAGGCGGGCAGGGGGTCGAGCTCTGGCCCGCCGCCGGTCGCAACCGCACCCTTCTGGTCGATGACAAACGCCTGCCCTTCGCGGCGGGCGCCTTCGATCGCATCCTGATGATCCATGCGCTGGAGGAGGCGGATGATCCGGCCCTGATGCTGACCGAGGCGGTGCGGGCGCTCGCGCCTGCCGGGCGGATCATTCTGGCGGCGGCGGCACGCGGCGGCCTGTGGGCGCGCGCCGAGGCGACGCCGTTCGGCCATGGACGGCCCTTCACCCGGGGCCAGCTGGAGCGGCTGGTGCGTTCGGTCGGGCTGGAGCCGACGGCCTGGTCCCAGACCCTTTACACCCCACCGTGGCGGCCCCTGCTCGGCATGGCGGACGGAATCGAGCAGATCGGCAAGACCCTGGCGCCCGGGACGGCGGGGGTGATCCTGCTGGAGGCCTCGCGTCAGGCCTATGCCCGTGTCCGGCCCGGCGGCTCGACCGTGCGTGTGCGGGCCACGCCCGATCTGGTCCCCCAACCGGCGTCGCGAAGCCACAGGTCGGCGGGTGAAATGGAGTCCCGGACCGGCGGCGGTCTGGATGCCCCGTCCAAAGCACCGTAAAGCCGGGCCATGCACCGTCTTATCCTGATGCGACACGCCAAGACCGAGCGCGCCGCCGCCTCCGGGCTCGACCGCGACCGGTCGCTGACCGACCGTGGCCGCGCCGACGCCGCCCTCATGGGCCGCGTCCTGGCGGAGAAGGGGCTGAGGCCCGATCTCGCCCTGGTCTCGACGGCGACGCGGACGCGCGAGACCTGGGAGGTGCTTCAGGAATCGTTCGGCGACGTCGAGGTGCGGCTGGAGCCCACCCTCTATAACGCCCCCCAGGACGTCATCCGCCGCTTCGTCGAGGGCGCGGAAGAGGAAGCCGGCTGCCTGCTGGTCCTGGCCCACAATCCGGGCGTCCACATGCTGGCCTATGAATATCTGATCGAGAGCGCGGCCTCGCCGAGCGTGATGGACAAGATGGCCGGGGGCTTCCCCACGGCGGCCGCGGCGGTGTTCGAGGTCGATGTGGCCGGACGCTGCGCCTATGACGGCTATCTGATCCCCAAGGCTTTCGGCGGCGGCGCGGACGAATGACGGCTCACCCTGACGAGGCCTTCAAGGTCGTCGATGCGGCCGAATGGGCCGAGGCCGAGGCGGCGGGCGCCTATGGCGGGTCGGCGGTCGATCTGGCCGACGGCTATATCCATCTCTCGGCTGAGGACCAGCTGGCGGGCACGGTATCCAAACACTATGCGGGCCGCGAGAACCTGCTGCTGCTGACGGTGGACCTGACGGTCCTGGGCCAGATCCTCGTCTGGGAACCCTCGCGCGGCGGCGCCCTCTTCCCCCACATCTACGGGCCCCTGCCGGTCGCGGCGGTGACGGCGAAGGCGGCCTTTTCGGTCGACGCCGACGGCGGCATGGTCTTCGCATGAGCGGCGTGACGGACATGGCTGCGGCCCTGCTGCGCAAGCTCGATCCGGAGACCGCGCACGGCCTGGCGATCAAGGCCCTGCAGGCGGTTCCCCTGCCGACGCCGCCCGCCGACGACCCGATCCTGATGACCACCATCGCGGGCCTGACCCTGCCCAATCCGGTCGGTCTGGCGGCGGGGTTGGACAAGAACGGCGAGGCGCTGAACGGCCTGTCGAAACTGGGCTTCGGCTTCGTCGAATGCGGTTCGGTCACCCCGATGGCCCAGGCCGGCAATCCGAAGCCGCGCCTGTTCCGGCTCAGCGAGGACCGGGCGATCATCAACCGCATGGGCTTCAACAACGCCGGGCTGGAGGCCTTCGCGGCGCGCCTCGGGGACCGCAGGCCGGGTCCGGTGGTCGGCGCCAATCTGGGGGCCAACAAGGACACCGAGGACCGCGCCGCCGACTATGTGGTCGGACTTCAAAGGCTGGCCGGCCTGGCCGACTATTTCACCGTCAACATCTCCTCGCCCAACACCCCGGGGCTGCGCGCCCTGCAGGGGCGCGAGGCGCTCGATGACCTGCTGGGCCGGGTCGCAGAGGCGCGGCCGAATGTCGCAGGCCGAAAGGCGCCGCCGGTCTTTCTGAAGATCGCGCCTGACCTGACTGCGGCCGAGATCGCCATGATCGTGGAAGCCGCCATCGCCCACGACATCGACGCCCTGATCGTCTCCAACACCACCCTGGACCGGCCGAACCTGAAATCGTCCGATGCCGGAGAATCCGGGGGACTGTCCGGAGCCCCCTTGAAAGACAAGGCCTTGCACGCGCTTCGCGACGCCGCCGCCGCGACGGGCGCCGCCGCCGCCGGACGACGCGCCGCCGCCGACGGCGCGTCGCCCGCGCCCGCGGTGGCCGCCTCGGGGTCGTTCCATACGAGCGAACGTCGGGGGGGAGNNCGCCGCCGCCGCCGCGGGCGGACGTCTGCCGCTGATCGGCGTCGGGGGCATCGCCTCGGGCGAGGACGCCTATGCCCGCATTCGCGCGGGCGCTTCGGCGGTGCAGCTCTATTCGGCCCTGATCTATGAGGGGCCGGGTCTGGTCGGGCGGATCAAGCGCGATCTGGCCCAGCGTCTGCGCGCGGATGGATTTTCCAGCATTTCCGAGGCAATTTCGACCTGACGTTGACGGAGCGTTAGGGCCGAAGGGTCATTGTCCCGCGATCGGAGGCGCGTACTCGCCTCGGCCGGGGACCCGCATGTCGGAGGTTGCCATCCAGACGACGGCTGAGCGTTGGCAGCCCGCCGTGCAGCAGCGCCGCAAGGCCCTGCTGCAGCGTCTCGGCATGGGCGCGGCCACGGCGATGATCTTCAGCCCCCTGTTCGGCTGGGAAGTCAGCGCGGCCTGGATCGTCGTCTATTTCGCCGTCCAGCTTCTGGATTTGGCCATCTTCGCCCCCCTGAACGCCGGCCATCCGGAAAAGATGGGCCCGGTGCGCATTCTGGCCGGCGGCGTCATGCTGTTCCTGAACGCCGCCAGCTTCGGCAGTCTGTCGATCGCCCTGTGGCTGTTCGGCGGCCCGATGGGCGGGGTCTGCGCCGCCATCGTCCTGGCCTCCGGCGCCATCTATGGGGTGGTCAACTCGCCGCGGTCGGCCGAGGTCCTGGTCATCACCATCGCCCCGCACTGCGTTTACATGGCGATGATGCCCTTCTTCATGATCGCCAACGGGGCCGAGCCGTCCTTCGTGACGGCGGTCGCCATCTCGGTGGTCGTCTTCATCGCCTATTGCGTCTCGACCTGGCGCAGCATGAACGAGGCCTATGAGGCCGAGAGCCGGGCCCGGATCGACGCCGAGCGGCGCGG
>DBBK01000215.1:2195-5142 GCA_002292165.1 Brevundimonas sp. UBA986 | reverse complement strand
CGCGGCGAACGCAATGCGCTCAAGGTCTATGGCGAGGACGGCCGGGTCTGGTCGTGCAAGGGCCGCGGCGCCGGGCGCTGGCCGACGACCGAAAGCGTGCTCGCCGACGTCGCCGACATCGTGCGCGCGCGACACGCCGCTCTCGGGTATCATTAGGTCATGGCGGTCTTCACTCCGGTTTCGGACGATCAGGCGCGAGCCTTCGTCGGCGGCTATCCGGCCGCCGGTGAGTTCGTGTCGCTGCACGCCATCGCCGAGGGGGTGGAGAACACCAACTACCGGCTGGAGACCACCACAGGCCGCTTCGTCCTGACCCTGTTCGAGGGGCGCTCCGACGCCGCCTCCCTGCCGTTCTGCCTGGGTTTGACCGACCATCTGGGCGCGGCCGGCTATCCCGCCGCGCGTCCGCTCCGGGACAGATCAGGCGAATGGATCGGCGAGCTGAACGGCCGTCCGGCGGCGGTGGTCGAATGGCTGTCCGGCGTCTGGCTGCGTGAGCCCTCGCCGGACGAGGTGGCCCGCGCGGGCGCGGCCCTGGCCCGTTTCCACCTCTCGGCCCGCCGCTTCGCCGGTCGCCGCGCCAACCCCGTGGGACCGCCGGTCTGGCAGGCTTTGCTTGAGCGCTCGGCCTCGGGCGCGGCGACGGCCGAGGATCGCCAGCTGGTCGCCGACTGCCGTCAGGCGCTGGACCGGATCGGCGATCCGTTCACGGACGACCTGCCGTCGGGTGCCATCCACGCCGACTACTTCCCCGACAACGTCCTGTTCGAGAACGGTCAGGTCTCGGGCGTCATCGACGTCTATTTCGGCTGCGACGGCCCCTTCGCCTATGACCTCGCCATCGCCCTGACGGCCTGGGGCTTCGACGGCGAGGGGCGCGAGATCCCGGGCGCGGTCGAGGCCTTCCGGCGCGGCTATGAATCGGTGCGTCTGCTGACCTGGGCCGAGGAGAAGGCCCTGCCCCTGCTCGGTGAGGCGGCGGCCCTGCGCTTCACCCTGACCCGGCTGCACGACCGCATCTTCCACGACCCGACCAAGCTGGTCACGCCCAAGGACCCGGCCGCCTTCTTCCGCCGCATGGCCTATTGGCGGGTATCCGAAACGGTCTGATGCCTGACCGGCATCAGTTTCCGGTGAGAGCTTGAGGGATCAAGCTCTAGGCCGCCTCGCCCCGGCGCAGCCAGTCGACCACGACGTCGTGGGCTGCGCCGTCCAGATAGCCTTCTTCGTTGGCCGCCAGCGGCGCGCCGCGTCCGACGAAGCCGACCGGCGCCACCTCCGAGGGCGGGAAGCCGAAGCGCTCGCGGAAGGCCCGGTCGAAGCGGATGCGGGTGCCGAAGCCATAGCGCGAGGCGATGTCCTCGATGCTGGCCAGCCGTCCGCCACCCGAGACCCGCAGGTCGGCATAGGCCCGGTCCAGCCGCCGGTTCAGCACATAGGTCTGGACACCCCCCATGTCGCCGAAGGCGCGATACAGGGCGCTGCGCGACACCCCGATGGCCAGGGCCACCTCATTGACGTTCAGGCTCGGGTCGGCGGCGCGGGCGTCGAACACCTGCATGGCGCGTTGGCGGATGGTGCGGTGGATGCTTTCCAGATGCAGGGGCGCGACCGGTCCGGTTCGGCCCAGGAACCGTTCGGCGATGACGAAGGTGGCCTCGACGGCGGCGACGCCCTCTTCCTCGGTCAGGTCGCCGGCGACCTCCGACAGGGTCTTCAGATGCGACGCCACCAGCCGCCCGCCCGGGCTGGACGGCGGCAGGACCAGACCGTGCACCTTGCGCCCCAGCAGCCAGGACGGCACCGAGGTTCGGGGCGTGACCAGGTTGATGGTGTCGACGCTCTCGACCCGTGACGCCGAGGGCCGGGCCAGGTCGCGGAACTGCACCGATCCCGCGCCTGCGATGGTCTCGCGCCCGTCGCAGTCGCCGATGGTGTCGGTCAGGTTCACGATGATGCTGATCTGATCGATGCCCGAGCGCCGGATCTCGCCATGCCCGCGCGTCAGGGTCTGGGCGACCGAGCGGCCCCGGGCGAAGGCGGTCGCGCCGAACCGCCAGGCCTTGGTCTGGCTGCGAAAGCCCCGGCGACCCTGGTCGGCGACGCCCGAAACCTCATAGAAGTCCGCGATGGTGGCGCGGTAGCTTTCGTAGGCGTCAGGCTGCTGTTCGGACGATATGGCCCAGGCGACGCTGAGCGCCCTGTCTGATCGAATTGAACTCTCTGGCACTGTCGCTACCGCCGATACGCCCCACACGCGATCCGGAATCGGTATCCGACAATGTGTGATTTGTCGAAAGAATCCGGAGAGGCAGGCGGTTAGGACCGGAACCACCTCACCGCCGCCAGCGCCGCCTCAGGCGTGGCCTCGATCACTGTCAGACGCTCGGGCCGGTCGCCCAGCTCGCGGATGACACGAGGCGGGTCGGGATCGAAGCCGACCACGGGGGCGACGTCCTTGCCGAACTTGGCGGCGTGGGCGGTCGACAGGGCGACGACGGGACCGGAGCCGTTCAGCTGCTTGCGTGCGGCCGACAGGGCCACGGCGGTGTGCGGGCAGACGACCTTGCCGTACGTCTCATACGCATGGGCGATCTCGGCGCGGGTTGTCGCCTCGTCGACGGAGACGGCCGAGACCTCGGCGCGCAGGGCGGTCAGGAGGTCGGCGGGCAGGGTGGTCTGGCCGTCGCGGGCGAAGGCTTCGAACACGGCGCGGGTGGCGGCGGCGTCGCGGCCCGAGGCCTCGAACACCAGACGCTCGAAGTTCGACGGCGCCTGGACGTCCATGGAAACCGAGGCCGTCTCCACCGCGGCGCGGCGGGCGTAGAGGCCGTCGTTGATGGCCCGGGCCAGGGCGTCGTTCTGGTTCACCGCCGCGACGAAGCCGGCGACCGGCAGGCCCATCTTCCGCGCCGCGATCCCGGCGAAGGCGTCGCCGAAATTGCCG